>NZ_OY808997.1:2400000-2740248 GCF_963681195.1 Vibrio sp. 16 | reverse complement strand
TGATTGCGCTGCGACAATCGCATTCTGCGCAGTAACAGAGGCATTACCAAATCGTTCGACACCATAATCGCTAGCGCAATGGTTGATACGATCACCATACCACTCGCCGCTGATGTCCCGCCCAAGAAGGCGAGTAAGGCAATGTCTTGAGCCCCCACAGCCATCGGTAAACTGATCACATAAGTGTCGGCACTGACGCCAGAAAGCATGCTCTGCCCCACCCAAGCAATAGGAAGAACGAACAGCCCCATCAACACCAAATAAGCAGGGAACAACCAACGTGCTGTATGCAGGTCTTGCGCTCGTTCATTCTCCACCACCATAGTATGAAATTGACGCGGCAAACAGACGATCGCCATCATGGTCAGCAAGGTGTGAATTACCAAGGTTGGGATGTTAGGGGATTGATAGGTTTGCGAGGCGATGTCGAGCAATTCTATGTCACTGCGATTGAGCGCAAGATAGAGAATAAAGCAGCCCACCACTAAGAAGGCGACTAACTTAAGCAAAGATTCAAATGCGATGGCCATCATCATGCCGCGATGATGCTCGGTGTTATCAATATGACGAGTACCAAACAGCATAGTGAAGATGGCTAATGCGGCGACAACAAACCAAGAGACATCAAACCCTTGCCCGGAAACATTGTCCGCGAGATCTGGCGCGATGATCTCAAGCCCCATGGTAATGCCGCGTAACTGAAGGGCGATGTACGGCAAGATACCCGCGACCGCAATTAAGGTGACGACCACCGCTAACCCTTGCGACTTACCATAGCGGGCAGCAATAAAGTCGGCGATTGAGGTAATGTGTTCGCGTTTTGCGGTGATGATCAAACGCGCAAGTATTCGCCATCCGAGGGTAAACACAATAATCGGGGCGATATAAATGGGCAGAAAAGACCAAGGGTTATTACTCGCTTGCCCGACCGTGCCATAGAAGGTCCAAGAAGTACAATAAACCGCAATCGACAAGCTATAAATCCATGGTCGCCATTTTGCCAACCACTTCGTCTGCTTGTCACCGTACCAGGCAATGAGAAACAATAGCCCTAGATACAGCAGCGACACTAAGATCACCAACCAACCTTGCATCAGATATCCTTATCGAATCGTCGATTCTCTTTTTATCATCAATAAAAAAGCCCTCCATCATGGAGAGCCTTCATTTAACTAAGGATATCTACTGAACTCAATCAGACAGGGTTAATTCTGTGGTTCAGGCTCCATAACCTTGCGTGGCGATTTCACCTTAGGTTCAACACGAATAAACAACGCCAGTACACCCATTGCAGCCATCGCCCAGAAGACATTCGCCCCCCAATGCTCGTAACCCCAACCACTTAGCGTCGTCATTAACGCAATAAAGGCGCCCAAAGGAATCGCGTTATACAGCGCCTGCAACGCCACCATTTTGCGTGGCTCTGAATCTTGGATGTATTGGATGGCGGCAATGTGGCCAATCGCAAACGTCACGCCATGCAACAGCTGGATCAACACCAGCGCCAACAGTATCGTCGTTGATGCCGTTAAGCCCCAACGCACAATAACGCCAATAGCGGCCACCACAAACAACGCACGCAGTGTCCACCCTGCGAACAAACGCTTACTCAGTGCGAAGATTGCCACTTCAGAGACCACACCTAGGCTCCACAAGTAGCCGATAATATCTTCCGAGTAGCCCGCTTCTTTCCAATAAATGGAACTGAAACTGTAATACGCCGCGTGACTGCCTTGAATCAATGCGACCAAGACAAGAAACTTGACGACCGGCCCTTCACGAAGCAAGTCCATCAACTTGGGTCTTTCAGTATGTTCTTCAACTTCCGTTACGGGCATTGGGTTGATGCGACGCATCGAGAAGATAAGCGCCGCTGCTATCCCCGCCAATGCGGTAAACAGAATCATATCGCTGCCATATTGAGCCACTAAAAAGCCCACCACGGTCGACCCTGCAATAAACGCAATCGAGCCCCACAAACGAGTGCGACCATAATCAAGCATCTTCAAGCGAGAGTAGTAATTCGCCATCGCATCGGACAGCGGGACAACCGGACCACAGCAGAGATTAAATAGCACCGTCGCCAGCGCCATCATCCAGAAGCTGCCGCCAGTGAAGAAATGGAATGCAATAAAGAGTAACGAGGCAAAACTTAACCAACGTAATGCTGGCATTAAATGTTCGACTTTATGAAGTCGCGGCGTCAACACTAAGTTAGCGACGCAGCGGGTCGCGAAACCAATACCAACCAAAAGACCAATATCGGTCGGAGAGACGCCCTGCTCTTCAAACCACAAGGCCCAAAACGGCAAATAGACACCATACGCAAAGAAAAAACCAACAAAATACTGGGATATCCAGCCGTAGGGGGTAGGGGTCAGCATCGTTACCTCGGATTGCTAAAGAACAGAAACCCTATTATCCACGTTGTTACCCCAGTTAAAAGGGAAGATTATTCCCATTACCTTTTCCCTTATTGTCCAACTGGCTAGCCCTGAAAAACAGCGTTTAACCCAATTCGACCAAAGTCGTCTGGCGAATCCAACCAGATCAGGCACACTTACTCTATGGTCTCTTGCACACTTGTAGGTCGCTCATGCCAGACAAATTTAACATGCAATCCCCACCGTTTGATCGCTTAGATGAGAAACAACAAACCTCACTGCGCGCCTCACTAGATGTGGCTTACTTTCGCGAAAAAGAGGTCATTTTGAAGGCCAACAGTGACAGTCAGCATCTCTATATATTGATCAAAGGGGCGGTTGAAGAGCAAAGCGAGGATGGCCAAGAGATCTTTGCTCACTACGCGAATGACGACTTATTTGATGTGCGCGCCTTATTTGAGGGGCAAGCCAAGCATCATTATGTCGCCCTTGAAGATACCCTCGTCTACTTGTTACCTAAGTCGGTTTTTCTTGAGCTCTATAATGAAAACGGCCAATTTGCTGCCTACTTCGATACCAACCTCGCCAAACGGCAAGAACTGATTGAAGCGGCACAACAGCAACAAAACTTAGCCGAGTTTATCCTGACCAAAGTCGACCGTGGCATTTACCACCCACCAATGATTTTGCAGCCAGAACAACCATTGAATGAAGTCACCAAAACCTTAAAAGAGAACGGCTTGGACTCCGCATTGGTCAGACTGCATGACGACGACATTCGCTTATTGGATGACCCACACAATCTGCCTTATGGCATCGTCACACGCACTAACATGCTGCATGCGGTGATGCTCGATGAGCATCCGTTAGATACCCCCGTTGGGCGCATTGCCACTTTCCCTGTGGTGCACATCGACGACGGTGACTTTCTCTTCAACGCCATGATCAAAATGACGCGAAATCGCATGAAGCGAGTCATGGTCGCTGACGGCAAAGAAGCGGTGGGCATGTTGGACATGACGCAAATATTGAGTGCGTTCTCAACCCACTCCCATGTCCTGACGTTGAGTATCGCTCGCTCATCCAGCGTAGAAGAGTTGGCGATGGCCTCAAACCGCCAACGTCAATTGGTCGATAGCCTATTAAGCAACGGCATCCGCACCCGATTTATCATGGAGCTTATCTCTGCGGTCAATGAGCAAATCATCGAAAAAGCCTTTGAACTGATTGTTCCTCCTGCCCTTCACGACCACTGTTGTTTGGTCGTTCTAGGCTCAGAAGGGCGTGGAGAACAAATCCTAAAAACCGATCAAGACAACGCTCTAATCATCAAAGATGGTTTGCATTGGCACCAATGTGAAAAGGTGATGGATCAACTGACGCACACACTGCAACAGCTAGGCTACCCACTCTGCCCCGGCAACGTCATGGTCAACAACCCCAAATGGGTCAAGAGCCAAACGGATTGGAAAAAAGTGCTCACCAAGTGGTCCAAACCCACCTCATCTGAGCAGGTGATGGATCTGGCGATCTTTACCGATGCTCACGCCGTCGCGGGGAACAAAGAGCTGCTTACCCCAGTAAGACACCACCTTCGAGAATTGATGCTTAACAATATGTTGGCACTGCAAGACTTCTGTCGACCAGCGTTGCAATTCTCTTTGCCCCTCACTCTGTTTGGCAACGTAAAAAAGGACAAGCAAGGGGTCGATTTAAAAAGTGGCGGCATTTTTCCTATCGTCCACGGCGTGCGCACGTTGGCTCTCGAATACGGCATCGAAGAGAGCAATACCTTTGATCGTATTGAAGCATTGCGACACAAACGCATTCTCGAACATGATACCGCCGATAACCTTAACGAAGCGCTCAAGTTGTTTTTTAAATTACGTCTTGGTCAGCAGCTGGCCAATCAACACAGCAGTAATCGAATCGATTTAACACAGCTTGAACGCACCGAGCGCGATCTGCTGCGTCATAGTTTTCACGTGGTTAAGAAGTTCAAGCAGTTTCTTGGCTATCATTATCAGATACGGGATTAAGGGAGGCCGCGATGAACTGGCTTCAGCGTCGTTATTGGTATCTCAAGTTGAAAGGCTCGCCCTATCGCCCGCTGTTTGGCACGCTACAAAAAGGCGAGTATGTATCGTTAGACTGCGAAACCACTAGCTTAGATCCCAATCGAGCTGAGTTGGTGACCATTGCTGCCACCAAGATTATTGATAACCGCATCATAACCAGCCGCCCCTTTGAAGTGAGGCTACGAGCGCCTCAATCGTTGGACTCTAGCTCAGTCAAGATTCATCAAATGCGCCATCAAGATTTGGTCGATGGGCTCGATGAAAAGCAGGCTCTGATTAAATTACTCGAGTTTGTTGGCAATCGCCCTTTAGTGGGCTATCACATCCGTTATGATAAAAAAATTCTCGATTTAGCCTGTCGCCGCCACCTTGGGTTTCCCCTCCCCAACCCGCTGATTGAAGTGAGCCAGATTTATCACGACAAACTCGAACGCCATTTACCCAATGCGTATTTTGACTTGAGTCTGGATGCCATTTGCAAGCACCTGGACTTACCAATACAGGATAAACATGACGCTCTGCAAGACGCGATTTCCGCAGCCTTGGTCTTTGTTCGCTTAACAAAAGGTGATCTTCCTAGCCTAAATTTGCCTTACGTCAGATAAATTATCATACGACCGAGTTCTCAATTTGCGTTTTAATTCCTTAATTTTTAAGCATAAGTCTCTCTCTCATCCTAAAGTCTAATTGTCGAATCTCAGCCTGTGATTGAAAGTTATAGCCATAGGGAATTTACAACGTCAGGGTCGAGTGACCTTATCGTTTAAAACGGACACTTGCTCGATTCAAATGAATTAAGCACAAGGAGAAAAGCAATGAGTGAAGCCCATATCTATCCGGTAAAAGAAAACATCAAAAAAAATACCCACGCGGATAACGATACTTACCAAGCTATGTACCAACAATCGGTCACTGATCCTGTCGGCTTCTGGAGCGAGCACGGAAAAATCGTCGATTGGATGAAGCCTTTCACCAAAGTAAAGAATACCTCTTTCGACACAGGCCACGTTGATATCCGCTGGTTTGAAGATGGCACACTCAATGTTTCTGCTAACTGTATTGACCGCCACCTAGCCGAGCGGGGTGATGACGTTGCCATCATTTGGGAAGGTGACGATCCAAGTGATGACAGCACACTCACTTTCAAAGAACTGCACAAAGAAGTGTGTCAGTTTGCTAACGCACTGAAAGAGCAAGGCGTTCGCAAAGGAGACGTGGTGTGTCTTTACATGCCAATGGTAACTGAAGCTGCCGTTGCCATGCTTGCTTGTACTCGAATCGGCGCAGTCCACACTGTGGTATTTGGTGGTTTCTCTCCGGAAGCCCTGTCAGGCCGTATCATCGATTCAGATGCGAAAGTCGTCATCACCGCAGACGAAGGCGTTCGTGGTGGTCGCGCGGTACCACTGAAGAAAAACGTTGATGAAGCACTGACTAACCCAGAAGTGAAGACCATCGAAAAAGTGATCGTAATGAAGCGCACCGGTGGTGACATCGACTGGCACGAACACCGTGATGTTTGGTGGCATGAAGCGACAGCAAACGTCTCTTCAGACTGCCCACCAGAAGAGATGAAAGCCGAAGACCCGCTATTTATCCTTTACACGTCAGGCTCAACAGGCAAACCAAAAGGCGTACTTCACACCACAGGCGGCTACCTAGTGTATGCAGCAATGACGTTCAAATACGTCTTTGACTACCAACCAGGGGAAACCTTCTGGTGTACTGCAGATGTGGGTTGGATTACTGGCCACACTTACCTAATCTACGGTCCATTGGCAAACGGCGCGAAGACCATTCTATTTGAAGGTGTGCCAAACTACCCAAGCACCAACCGTATGAGCCAAGTGGTCGACAAGCACCAAGTGAATATCCTTTACACAGCGCCAACCGCTATTCGTGCATTAATGGCGAAAGGTAACGAAGCAGTGGAAGGCACCTCTCGTAGCAGCCTACGTATCATGGGCTCAGTGGGCGAACCGATTAACCCAGAAGCGTGGGAGTGGTACTACAAGACCATCGGTAATGAAAACTCTCCAATCGTTGACACTTGGTGGCAAACCGAAACTGGCGGCATCCTAATCGCCCCACTTCCAGGTGCGACGGATCTAAAACCAGGTTCGGCAACGCGTCCATTCTTCGGTGTTCAGCCAGCGCTTGTTGATAACATGGGTAACATCATTGAAGGCGCAACAGACGGCAACCTAGTGATTCTAGATTCATGGCCAGGTCAAATGCGTACGGTTTACGGTGACCATGACCGCTTTGAACAAACTTACTTCTCTACCTTTAAAGGCATGTACTTCACCAGTGATGGCGCTCGACGTGATGAAGATGGTTACTACTGGATCACAGGCCGTGTTGATGACGTTCTAAACGTATCGGGCCACCGCATGGGTACTGCTGAAATCGAATCAGCACTGGTTGCACACGATAAGATTGCCGAAGCTGCGATTGTCGGTATCCCACACGATATCAAAGGTCAGGCTATCTACGCTTACATCACGCTTAATGATGGTGAATTTCCAAGCGCAGAACTGCACGCAGAAGTGAAAAACTGGGTACGTAAAGAGATTGGCCCAATCGCAACGCCAGACGTGCTGCACTGGACGGACTCTCTACCGAAGACGCGTTCAGGTAAAATCATGCGTCGTATTCTGCGTAAGATTGCGACGGGCGATACCAGTAACTTAGGAGATACCTCAACGCTCGCCGATCCAAGCGTGGTTGATAAACTCATCGCAGAGAAAGCAGAGCTGGTATAAGCCAAACCTGTTTAAAACACCTACCAAAACCCAAAGTCGCCGCTTATGTGGCGACTTTTTTGTTTGTTGGAGCACAAAATCGCCCTAGGAAATGGCTCGAATATGACCAATTTTGTTACCTTGGTTGCAAAATCGCCCCGCACCTCTGGCTGATTAGACCAGTAAATTGCTGCTAAATGCGCTGAATTAGCTATAATCTGGGTCTATTTCAAAGATCCAGCCAAATTTCTTACAAAGAAACCATGCTGAATCGACGATAATATGGGAATATCTAAGTTCGACTCATGTACTAGGAAGATAGCGACATAATGACAGCAAAATCACGCATTCTTGTCTTAAACGGTCCAAATCTCAACCTGCTAGGGCTACGTGAACCCGCTCATTACGGTTCTCAAACGCTTTCGCAGATCATTGATTCCCTGACCGAACAAGCACAACTTGCCAATGTAGAACTGGAACATCTACAGTCAAATCGCGAGTACGAACTGATTGAAAAAATCCACGCAGCGTATGGCAACGTGGATTTTATTATTATCAATCCAGCAGCGTTTACGCACACCAGTGTCGCGCTACGTGACGCTCTACTGGGCGTTGCCATCCCATTTATCGAAGTGCATTTATCCAATGTGCATGCTCGAGAACCTTTCCGTCATCACTCTTACCTGTCTGATAAAGCAGAAGGGGTGATTTGTGGTTTAGGAGCTCAAGGCTATGAATTCGCATTGTCGGCAGCCATTAACAAGTTGCAGGCAAGCTAACCCAACAAACGTTAAAGTCACTGGCTATTAACGTCACAGAATCACTCTGCAGCTCTATTGAGCTGTCTTATTCACAAGATAAAAGAGAAAGAAAAGATGGATATCCGTAAAATCAAGAAGCTTATCGAGTTAGTAGAAGAGTCTGGCATTGCTGAGCTAGAAATCTCTGAAGGTGAAGAGTCGGTACGCATCAGTCGTAGCGGCAGCGCAGCACCTGCAGCGCCAGTTCATTACGCAGCAGCGCCAGCACCTGTAGCAGCTCCTGCTCCAGCGGCAGCACCGGCACCTGCCGCAGCTCCAGAAGCAGCAGCGCCAGCGACACCAGCGGGTCATCAAGTTCTTTCTCCAATGGTAGGTACTTTCTACCGTTCTCCAAGCCCAGACTCAAAAGCATTCATTGAAGTGGGTCAATCTGTTAACGCTGGCGACACACTATGTATCGTTGAAGCGATGAAGATGATGAACCAAATCGAAGCTGACAAGTCTGGCGTAGTAACAGCTATCTTAGTTGATGACGGCCAACCAGTTGAATTCGACCAACCACTTGTTGTTATCGAATAATAGAGGCTCTCTCTTATGCTAGATAAATTAGTCATCGCGAACCGAGGTGAAATCGCACTTCGAATTCTTCGCGCATGTAAAGAATTAGGCATCAAAACGGTTGCTGTTCACTCAACAGCAGACCGCGACCTAAAACACGTCCTATTGGCAGACGAGACCGTATGTATCGGTCCTGCTCGCGGTATCGACAGCTACCTAAACATCCCTCGCATCATTTCTGCAGCAGAAGTGACAGGCGCTGTAGCGATTCACCCAGGTTACGGTTTCTTATCTGAAAACGCAGATTTTGCCGAGCAAGTAGAGCGCAGCGGCTTTATTTTTGTGGGTCCTAAAGCCAACACCATCCGCATGATGGGTGACAAAGTGTCTGCGATCACAGCAATGAAGAAAGCTGGCGTTCCTTGTGTTCCTGGCTCTGACGGCCCGCTTGATAATGATGAAGTGAAGAACAAAGCGCACGCGAAACGCATCGGCTACCCAGTGATCATCAAAGCCTCTGGTGGCGGCGGCGGTCGTGGTATGCGTGTGGTTCGTAGCGAAGCTGAACTGGTTGAAGCTATCGCTATGACGCGTGCAGAAGCGAAAGCAGCGTTCAACAATGACATGGTTTACATGGAGAAGTTCCTAGAAAACCCTCGTCACGTTGAAGTTCAAGTGATTGCTGACGGTCAAGGCGGTGCTATCCATCTAGGTGAACGTGACTGTTCTATGCAGCGTCGTCACCAAAAAGTTGTCGAAGAAGCGCCAGCTCCAGGTATTACTGAAGAAATGCGTAAATACATCGGTGAACGTTGTACTCGTGCGTGTCTAGAAATCGGTTACCGCGGCGCAGGTACATTCGAGTTCCTATACGAGAACGGCGAATTCTACTTCATCGAAATGAATACTCGTATTCAGGTTGAGCACCCAGTAACTGAAATGGTAACAGGCGTCGACCTAATCAAAGAGCAGCTTCGCGTTGCAGCGGGTCAGCCTCTGTCATTCACGCAAGATGACATCAAGATTCGCGGCCATGCGATTGAATGTCGTATCAACGCGGAAGATCCAGAGCGCTTCCTACCATCTCCGGGTAAGATTGAACGCTTCCATGCACCAGGCGGCATGGGCGTACGTTGGGAGTCGCACATCTACACGGGCTACACAGTCCCACCTCACTACGATTCAATGATCGGTAAACTGATCACATTCGGTGAGAACCGTGATGTAGCAATTGCTCGTATGAAGAACGCACTGGGCGAGATGATTGTTGAAGGCATCAAGACTAACGTGCCTCTGCAAGAAATGATTATGAATGACGAGAACTTCCAGCACGGCGGTGCGAACATTCATTACCTAGAGAAAAAACTGGGTCTGCAATAAACCTAGATTCTCTCGCTTAAACAAATGCTCACTTCGGTGGGCATTTTTGTTTAGGGCATTTAATAACCTATAAAAATGGCCAATTTCTGCTACACTCTGCGCCAAATCACATCAATCAAGTAAAGAGCTGATACTCATGCCTTGGATTCAAATCAAACTCAACGCGACCAATGATAACGCTGAACAGATCGGCGATATGTTAATGGAAGAAACGGGCGCCCTTTCTGTTACCTTTCTAGATGCTCACGATACCCCTGTATTCGAGCCTCTACCGGGTGAGACACGCTTGTGGGGTGATACTGATATCCTTGCACTTTATGATGCAGAAGCTGACACCAACTTCATCATAGAGCAAACTAAGCTCAGCGGTTTACTTCCTGAAGGCTTTGCTTACAAAGTTGAGCAACTTGAGGATAAAGACTGGGAACGCGAGTGGATGGATAACTTCCACCCAATGAAATTTGGTGAGCGTCTATGGATTTGCCCAAGCTGGCGTGACATCCCTGAGCCTGACGCGGTCAACGTAATGTTAGATCCAGGTTTGGCCTTTGGTACTGGTACTCACCCTACTACCGCTCTCTGTCTTGAATGGCTAGAAGGCTTAGATTTAACGGGCAAAACCGTCATCGACTTTGGCTGTGGCTCCGGTATTCTCGCGATCGCTGCGATCAAGCTTGGTGCTGAGAAAGTTATCGGGATCGATATTGATCCTCAAGCATTGCTCGCCTCTAAAGACAATGCCGAGCGTAATGGCGTTGCTGACCAACTGGAAGTATTCCTTCCTCAAGATCAACCTGAAGGACTGATCGCCGACGTTGTGGTAGCGAACATCCTAGCAGGTCCTCTGCGCGATCTTTCGCCAATTATTAAGTCATTGGTGAAGCCAAATGGTGAGCTCGCAATGTCCGGCGTTTTGGATACGCAAGCGGAAGATGTTGCTAACTATTACCGTGACGAGCTTCACATTGCTCCTATCAAAGAGCAGAGTGAATGGTGTCGCATCTCTGGTCGCAAGCAAGGCTAGATAAGACTTTGCGAGTTAATTGACTGATTTTTGGGCATTTTGCGAAAACAATTTGTAAATGCTCAAATATTAGTCTTTTCACGGCGCTAAAAAATGCGTAAAATGCGCGCCCTTACTGGTCCTAAGCTGTTTGATATTTTGAAAATCGGAAATTACCAACTTAAGAACAATCTCATCGTTGCCCCTATGGCAGGTGTGACGGATAGACCATTCCGAGAGTTGTGTCTCCGCTATGGTGCAGGTATGGCCGTCAGTGAAATGATGTCGTCTAATCCGAAACTATGGAAAACCTCAAAATCAAAGCAGCGCATGGTACATGAAGGCGAATCGGGCATTCGCTCTGTACAGATTGCGGGTGCTGATCCACAGCTTATGGCCGACGCTGCTCAGTTTAGTGTTGAAAACGGTGCGCAAATCATCGATATCAACATGGGCTGTCCAGCCAAAAAAGTGAATAAAAAGCTAGCCGGCTCTGCGCTACTACAGTATCCAGATATCATCGAAGATATCCTGAAAGCTGTGGTGAATGCAGTCGATGTTCCTGTGACATTAAAAACCCGTACTGGCTGGGATACAGACAACAAAAACTGTGTCCAAATCGCTAAATTAGCCGAAGACTGCGGCATACAAGCTCTCGCCCTTCACGGACGTACCAAAGCATGTATGTACAAAGGCGAGGCCGAATACAACAGCATTAAAGCGGTCAAACAAGCGATCTCTATTCCGGTTATTGCTAACGGTGATATCGATAGCCCAGAGAAAGCAAAATTTGTCCTAGAGTACACTGGGGCAGACGCTTTGATGATTGGACGCCCTGCCCAAGGTCGTCCGTGGATTTTTCAGGAAATCCAACACTTTTTGGAAAACGGCACGACGATGCCTGATCTTCCCCTTGCGGAAGTGAAAGACATCCTGCTTGGTCATGTGAATGCACTCCATGAGTTTTATGGAGAGTATTTAGGTCCACGTATCGCGCGTAAGCACGTGGGTTGGTACCTAAAAGAACATGAACAAGCAAGTGAGTTTCGCCGTACCTTCAATGCCATCGATGTAGCAGAGCTGCAACTTGAAGCATTAGAAGGTTATTTTGATTTAGCCTAAATATTTGCGGCAATTGCTGCAGATATGACGGGTTTAACGTTGCATCATAATTAAGAGAAGAGCTAGACCGAATATGTTCGAACAAAATCTGACTTCAGAAGCATTAACAGTAACTACAGTAACGTCACAAGACCAGATTACTCAAAAGCCTTTACGTGACTCTGTTAAAGCATCTCTTAAAAACTACTTGGCACAACTAAACGGCCAAGAAGTAACAGAGCTATACGAATTAGTTCTAGCTGAAGTTGAACAGCCACTACTAGATACTATCATGCAGTACACTCGCGGTAACCAAACTCGCGCAGCAACGATGATGGGTATCAACCGCGGTACTCTTCGCAAGAAACTTAAGAAATACGGCATGAACTAATCGAGCATAGCCAAAGCCTTATGTAGCAAGCCGCTAGAGAGAGATCTCTAGTGGCTTTTTCTTTATATGTACCCCCATATGTACCCCTAGGTGTTTCTTATGCTTATCTCGAACTCACTTCAAGAACACGCAATCAAAGTACCTCCTATCAGATACGAGAGCGCTGACACGCTTACTATTGGTGATATCGAAATCGTGAACTGGCAACGAACAAAGTCACTCGAAGAAATAGAAGCAGAACTCCCAGATTCCTTCGAGCAAAAACTCGCAAGTAAATATGTACGCTCCGTGCTAAGAGAAAAAATATATCAGCGACCGGATCTTGATAAGTTACGAGAGAACATTCTTCACCGGCTCTCAAAACATGAAGACATCATTAAAAGAGATAAGCAAAAAGAAGCTCTTGATGAATTTGAAAAAAAATACTTCCGAAGTCTTGTAGAGCGCATCATTGGTGGCTGCGTAGTACAAGCCCCATTCCTCCCAGCAATTCAGAAAGCTAAAGAGTTCGCGAAAGAGCTCTACACACAGTGGAATGTAAAGGATGTTCAAGTCGGCACTATGATTAGCTTTATTCAGAGCAGCTGTAAGAGTAATTTATTCAATGGTATGTCTAGCCTATCGCATAATACCTTACGCAAAATCATACAACCTTATGCACCAAAATCAGCTTTTCGAAAAGGTCGTAGCAGCCCGTCGAACATTGCCGCTCTCGAACTGGAAGCGAAGCGATTATTTGGTACAGAAGCTTTTTTATTTTAAGTACCAAGGCTAGCTGAATAGACGAAAGCATTTCTCCTCGTTGGCAAACTCAAAACCATTGAAAACAAGCCAACACATGGTAAAGAAATGCTTAAACATACAGCTCAGAACCTCAATTTACCCTTAAAACCTACCGACCGTCTTATTCGAGAAGAAGAGCGGCGAGCCCTTACGTCTATATCTCGCTCTCAAGCATGGGTTCTTGAGCAAAAAGGCCAGTTCCCTAAGCGGAGAAAACTAGGAAATCGCTCTGTCGCGTGGGTACTGTCTGAAATCATGGAATGGATTGAAACAAGAGAGGGGGCTTAATTCATGGGTAAAACACGTTACTACGATTACAGCCGTGCGATGACCCAAGAAGCGCCAACAAAGATCGTAACTAAAAAGCAGCTAGCACAAGAAACAGGAAAAAGCTTATCCACTATTGGGAGAATGATAAAGGATGGGCGAGTTCCAGAACCGTTAAGAACCCCTAGAGGTAATACTGGCGGATGGTTCAGGGCAACAATTAATAAGTGGTTAGAAGAACAAGAAACCCAATAAGACGCCCAAAAGCTACCTTTTGACCGCTTTTGATTACGCTAACTAACATTGTGATCTCTGATAAATTAGCAACAATCCAGAGTGGTCAAAGATTTGAGATGTGTATTTCCCTTAAATATCGCAGGTTACTATATATTGTATGTGCCAGATCCTAAACCATCCGTCAAAGAAACATCTTGCTTACTTTCTATATCAAGATCACCCTCATCTAATCTTTAATAGCAAGAAAGGCATCATTCCTGAGATCTTAAATAAGTCTTTTAAGCTGGTGGATACTATGCTCACTTACTATAGCAAAGTGACGGCTGTGTTTGTCCAACTCCACCAAGCTCAACCAACCGAAGATAACCAGTTGCTAACCATTATGCTCCAAAGGTTAAAAGCAGCGTTAAAAAAACACTATCGCTGTGAAGTTGGATATTTTTGGGTTAGAGAACAAAACGATGCTAACTCCCAGCACTACCATATGATTGTGTTACTTAGCGGTCATAAGTGTCAACAAAGTCAACTGGTAGATACTGCTTCCGGCAACGCTTGGAAGAGCATTCACCCCGACAATTTCAGGTTTAAACCTAAAAATCGCATCTATCGAATAAAGCGAGACGGGAGTTATCGTGAGCTTAGAGCTTTAAGAATGCGTATGAGTTACATGGCAAAAAGAGAAGGGAAAAACACAATAGCTTCGAACGTGAACTCATACCAATGCTGCCGCTTAAAGAAAAATTGCAAATTGCTAAGTGAAAACTTTTCTTCCAATCAAACCCCATGAACCGAGCTATAAATTAGCTTTTCAACCGAACAAGATTCCGCCACTCCCAGAATTTAAGGATCTTTTTGACGAAAAATGACACAAAAACGTTTCGACTTATCGACTCTGCCTCTGTGTGGAGCGACAACAACATCAGGCACACCATGTAAACGGCGCGGTTCAAAAAACAATGGCAGATGCAAATTACATGGAGGGCAGTCTACTGGACCGAGAACTAAGTCAGGGAAATTAAAATCAAGCCGTAATGCGGCAAAGAAAATGCCAACTTGGGCTATGTGCAAAATCACTGATAAAGAACAAGCCCTATTCAATCAAGCTTATCAAGCCTTACAAGTAATAAAGACTCTTGGACCAAACATCCCTAAATATGGTGATACAACCCTAAATACAGTCGTTGAAGTGAACAGGGAAGCTCTAGAAGTAATGAAATTCGCAATACTGCAAGAGTTCGGTATGCAGGACTTTATTTTGTTACAAGCTGCTTTAGACCAATACTACCAAGACTCGGGGGCCCCTCACTTAGAGTGTCACGTGCATTACACTCTATTTAGCCATCCACAGTTCAATCGCTGGCGATCTCAAAGGCAAAGTGACTACTTGGATGAGTATCTAGATAAGGCTGCTACAAAGGAAATGAGGAAGCTTGAACGCAACTTCAAGAAAATGCAGTTAGGACAGTAGCTATGGCAGGTTTTATACCGTAATTTCACTTTTGCGTCGCTGGTGGCTTTCCACCAGCGGCTCTTACCTTACCTAGGTTTTAATGAAAACCTTCGATAAAGGTCGCAGCGAACCCTTTCAGCCGCTCTGCGATACGAGGAAGGATTGTGCGGCGTGTTCTGAAGGTCATCTTCTCTGTTGTTAGCTGGGCGATATCATCCGACTTCAAGCTGTCTACACTCATACCGTTCTCGATGTTCGTCACCATTTCGCTGAACTTATCGGTGTCCAACTTCTCTTCTTCTGCTATCAGGCTTAGCTCTTTTTGCTTCTGCTCTTCGATGTACTCATCAAACTCAGCACCTTGCACTAAGCCTTGCATCGACTTCTCAATAAAATCTTCGATGAGAGAACGCTTGCTATACAAAGTCGGTTCAGTAGCCAGTAAGTTAGCGATAACTTGGCGCTTCTTCTCTTTTGCTTCGTCACAAGACTCTTCGAACATGGTCATTAGTAAGTGACGAATATAGCTAACGTTGACTTCATCACGTTGGAGTAGCTCTAGCTCAAAATCGATGTCCGCTAAGATAGACTCTTTATCAGCAGGCCCTTTCTTGAGTTCACGGGCTAAATCGCTGTATTTAGAGGCATAGTCAACGAATTCTTGCTCAGACATACCAAGCGTTTCAATGTCGAAATCGCTAAATGTCTCAAGTTGGTTCTTTAACCGCATCAAGATGCGGAACTGCTTAATAAAGCCTGCTTGCATGTCTTCGTCAGGCAAGTCATCGACACTTTGCACGTCAGGAGCAATTGCTTTCAACGCTTCAAGTGCTTTAGCAAAGTCCTCGGTCAAGCCGTTAAGGTCTGGAACTTCAATAAACTCGATTGGCTGTTTATTTGAGAACAGGGTAAATGCTTCGTCCGCTTGTGGCTTAAGGTTGCGGTAACACATAACATTACCATGCGACTTCACTGTGCCATTTAAGCGGTTGGTGCGGGAGAAAGCTTGCACCAAACCATGATATTTAAGGTTTTTATCGACATAGATGGTGTTTAAGCCGGGGGCATCAAAACCTGTAAGGAACATATTCACCACTAGCAAGATATCCACTTCACCGTTCTTCGTGCGGTTCGATAGATCCTTGTAGTAGTTGTAGAAACTGTCGGTATCTTGGGTCGAATAGCTTGTACCAAACTGTCGGTTATAGTCTTCGATGTAAGCATCTAGCTTGTCTCGGCTATGAACTTTGGCGTTGGCTTCCGCTAAGCCTTTGACATTGACCTCACCTTCGAACTCTTCTTCCTCATTTACACCGTAGCTAAAGATGGTGCCGATATTGAGCTTATGTTTGCCCTCTTCTTTAAGGGCTTTGAATGTGTCGTAGTAGGTGATGAGATCAGGCACACTTGCCACACACAGCATGGCGTTAAACTTGCGTTTGGTCTTATGACCGTGGATACCGATGATGTGCTCACACACTTGTTTAATGCGCTTTGGAGAGCTAAAGAACTCGGCGACATCGATACTGCTTACGTCGACATCCATGCTGTCATTTTTATGTTTTAGCTTGCCGTAATACTCAATAGCAAATGGAAGCACGTTGTCATCTTTGATCGCATCAACAATCACATAGCTATGAAGGCGTTCACCAAACAGATCTTTTGTAGTTCGCTTCTGTGTGCCTTTGCCTTCGACTTTTTTAGCGGTCGCATTGTCAGCGAAGATAGGTGTCCCCGTAAAACCAAATAGCTGTGCTTTTTCAAAGAAGTCGACGATGTTTTGGTGTGTTTCGCCAAATTGGCTACGATGGCATTCATCAAAGATAAAGACCACTCGCTCTTGGCGTAAGTGCTCAACCTGTCCTTTAAAGCGAGGTTTGGTTATCAGGTTATTAAGCTTTTGAATTGTAGTGATGGTGAGCTTGTTGATGCGATTGACTTTATTACTGTAGATCGGTGCATACTCAGCAACTTGTGGCAGCTCTTCACCGTCGTTGGCACTACTATCTTTGGTGTTTAGCGCTTTCTTCGCCGTGTTCTTTGGTGGAGGTGGTCGAGAACCGAGGAACTGATTCAGAAGGCTCTTAGTGTCACCCGTGCTGTCGACACTGCCTCTTAAAAAGGCATCAAACTCTTTTGCAGTTTGGTAGTCGAGATCTTTGCGGTCGACCACAAATACCACTCTATCCACATCTTCAAGTGTAGAGAGGATCTGGGCGGTTTTGAAGCTAGTCAGCGTCTTACCACTGCCTGTCGTGTGCCAAATGTAACCGTGGTTATTGTTGGTTTTAACCTGACTAACGATCGCTTCTACCGCATAGAATTGGTAAGGGCGTAGCACCATCAAAAACTTACCTGACTCATTCTGCACAATATAACGGCTGAGCATCTTAGTCAGATGAGGTCGATTTAAGAACGCATCAGCAAACTGAGGCAGCGAGTTAATCTTGTTATTTTCAACGTCCGTCCAGTGGAAAGTCTGCTTAAACGAAAGATCACGGTTATTAGAGAAATATTTGGTGTTAACGCCGTTCGAGATAACAAACAACTGTACGTAGTTGAACAGCCCGCCTTGCGCACCATAGGTATGTTTGTCGTAGCGTTTTATCTGATTGAAAGCTTCCGCCAATTCAATGCCTCGGCGTTTTAGTTCAATTTGAATTAGCGGTAAACCATTCACCAAGATGGTGACGTCGTAGCGGTTCTCGTACGTCCCTTGAATGGTGATCTGATTGGTCACTTGGAAGTGGTTCTTGCTGGCATCATCAAACAATAAAGTCAGGTAGTCGGTGGTGCCATCTTCACGAGTGACATCCACCTTGCCCTTTAAGCGCTTGGATTTATCGAAGATGCTGCCTTTTTCAAGCTTGATGAGCACACTTTCAAACTCACGCTCTGTTAGCGTGACGCTATTGGCTTTCTCAAGCTGAGTTTTTAGGTTCGCCTTCAGCGCCTCAGCGTTACCAATATCAACAGGTTTGAAATCGGCAGCGATAAGCTGATCGATTAGCTCTTTTTCAAGTTGTGCTTCTGATTGTGTGCTCATAATTCTTCTTTTTATAAATCCAACTAACGGTTACCTACTTTTTAACGCAGATAATTGGGCTGTCAACAAGGCAGCAATTGATCGAAGCCCTACGAGCATAGCTTGCCTATGTGACTAGGGTGAGGGAAAGCCACTAACACCGTTGACGGTTCAATTAGCAAAGTTAAACGAACATTTGTTGTAATAAACCCCTCTTCCACTCTTTAGCTTTTTCAAACTCGGAGTTGGCGAGGTCGAGCTTCTGGTCGATAGATGAAACAAACTGAACGATTTTGTTTTGCTCTTCAATACATGGCACTGGAATCGGCATTTTGAAAAAATCACTTGTTGTGATATTCATTCGGTCATGGCGGGCACCAAAATTTGCAATGCTATTCATGTAGCGATGCCATTTTGTAGTTTTAAAGAAATACTCAAGATAGCTTAGGTTCACGCTCTTGTTCACTGTAAAAACAGTGTATAACGGAGACATGACTCCGACATCTAGCTTATTTCTGTTAATCGGTCCTACTGGTGCTGGGATAGATATCCTAGGGTTGTAAACAAAGTCATTAGGTTTTACCACATAGTAGCCATCTAAATTACTCTGGTTCGCAATGTCCCTGTCAAAGTAATCAGCTTGATGAATAATGCCTTGTGTCGCTGAATTTGTGAGAACAGCACTTACGCTAGTGTCTTTGTTTTTGACCGTAGATTTCTTGCTCAGTTTACCAAGTTCAATCTCTTCCCAATCAGAAAACTCGCTACCGTCAGCTGCTTTAAAGCGCAATGTCGGCGGGACAAAGGTTAGCTGCCCATCTTGCTCTTCCCATTTACCATTGAACAATTGCTGCATCACACCTTTTTTGTACTCGGCGAGCTTGTCTTTTTTCTCTGCTAGTAGGGCGATCTTCTCATCGACTTTTGATAAGAAAGAGGCGATTTTTTGTTGTTCTGGAATACAAGGAGGTAGGTCAATATTGACGGCTGATAGTGTTGCTTGACCGACGTTATAACGAGTGCTACCACCACTCTTAGTAGTAACTTCTTTGCGAGCTTTATCTGTTTTCAAAAGATAGTTCATGCAAACAGAGTCAAAGTCGCCAACCTTTTTTCCTCGAATAACAAAACCGCCAAATGTAGCAACGTTCTTCTTATCCAAATAAACGTTAGCCTGTCCCACTTCCTCTCTAGTCTCAGAGCTTCTTTGGAACAGGATATCGCCATATTCAACGATATTCTTTTCAAACTCTTTGTTTTCTACATCAACAGAGCCAACTATTCGATCGTAAGTGATATAGTCATTCTCAATAATATCCATTACGTTAATAAATTTAACACCACGTCCGTATTGCTCTCTTGATGCATTGATACCATTTTTAAAGGTCATCAATTCGCCTAGCTCAATTGCTTGCCAATTCTCAGAAAACTCTTCAAACCTTAGCTTCGGCACATTCATTTGTTCTGTCATATGATACCTACTTTAGAATGGTGCCTTGATGTTTAGTTGAGAACAGAAGTCGGCAATATCTGCATCCACTGAGTGCATTTTGGTCTCTAGCTCAGCAAGTTCAGAGGCTACCGTATCCAGAGCAACAGGCTCTTCCTCTTCAAAGGTATCAACGTAACGAGGGATGTTGAGGTTGTAATCGTTTTCTTCAATCTCAATAAGCTTGGCAACGTGGGCAAACTTTTCAACAGATTCACGTTTGCTGTAGGCTTCAACAATGCGCTCAACGTCGTCATTACGCATAAAGTTTTGTGCTTTGCCTTTTTCGAAGTGGTTAGATGCGTCGATAAACAGCACGTTATCATCGTTCTTACGATTCTTCTTAAACACTAAAATACAAGTCGGGATACCTGTACCGAAGAAGATACCCGCTGGTAAGCCAATCACGGCATCTAGGTAGTTCTTTTTCTCGATAAGGTGCTTACGGATATGACCTTCTGCCGCACCGCGGAATAGGATGCCGTGAGGAACAACGACCGCTAGCGTGCCCGTTTCATTCAATTGGTGAATCATGTGAAGAACAAAAGCGAAATCAGCTTTCGATTTAGGGGCAAGCTTGCCGTAGTCAGCAAAGCGTTCACTGTTTAAGTGCAGTTCGTTAGCACTCCAGTTCGCTGAAAACGGAGGATTTGCCACGACCGCATCAAAACGCTGCTCTAGGTGCATTGGATGCTCTAGCGTGTCATCGTTTTTGATGTCGAATTTATCGTACCGCACACCGTGCATCAGCATATTCATACGAGCAAGGTTATAAGTGCTTGGGTTTTGCTCCTGACCACAAAACTCAAGGTTGTGGCTGCCGACTTCACGAGCAACACGCAGTAGCAATGAGCCTGAACCACAAGTAGGGTCGTATACCGATTTCACATTCCCATTTAGGCTAACAAGCTTTGCGAGGATCTTACTTACCTGTTGCGGGGTATAGAACTCACCCGCCTTTTTACCCGCACCAGAAGCAAACTGACCGATAAGGTATTCATAGGCATCGCCCAGCAAATCAATCTCGGTATTTTCTAGGTGGAAGTCGATGTTATCGAGGTGAACCAAGACCTGACTAATTAGCTTATTACGTGCATCTGGATTTTTACCCAGCTTGCTTGAGTTAAGGTCTAACTCTTCGAACAAACCGTTGAAGTCGTCGGCAGAATCCGCCGCTGTGGTGGATTGTTCAATATCAGCAAGAGTGCGATCAAGCTCATCGATAATAAACTCTTGCTTCTTACCACGCCCTGCTAGGCTAGAGAAAAGCTGCTTAGGCGCAATAAAGTAGCCTAGGTTTTCAACACACTCTTCACGTAAGTCATTGAGTAGTTCTTTATTATCAACAGCACCAATAAAGGTAATGCCATCTTCGGCAAGTAGCTCATCACAGTAGCGGTTTAGCTTGTCTGATAAATACTTGTAGAAGATAAGCCCCAGAATGTAGTCACGAAAGTCGTCTGCTGACATATTGCCACGTAGTGTGTTGGCGATGTTCCAGAGCTGTTTTTGAAGTTCTTGTTGGTGTTGTTGAACCATGGTTTACCTGTTGTGGTATGTATTAAGTATGGGATAGTGAGAGATTGTACCAAAACTAGAAATGCTCAGTTTGTTTCTTATCACGCTAGTGCAGTCTTGAGGCGCAACTAAACATGCAATTGAGCCGAAAGCTCGGCTCAAAAGAAGTGACACATCAGAAAGACTCATCGACAAGACATGAGCGGCATACTAGTGTGAATCTGCGTAAACTGCTTTTCGAATATCGGAAAGGTGAGCATACAGCTCGTGAACTTGAGCAACTGTAGATGTCAGTTTTACAAAGAGAACTTTGAAGCAAAGATAAAACTCATTGATCAGAGGTGTATCACAGCAGGTATTTGCTAAGCCGGGTAAGAACACCTCTGGGAATTCATCTGGGTCTCCCCCATATAAGTCACCGAATTCATCCAGAGCAGATTCCAAATCATCACTGTCTAGTTCATCACTCGAAAGGAAGCTCGCATACTCAGATACAATAGCCTCAGTAATAGAGATAAATTCTTTTAATGACTCTGGTGTAGAAGATTGTCCGAATGGTGATTTGTGAATAACTTCTTTCACGGCATCTAGATAGATATCTAGAGCATCCTCTGGCTCATCAGATTTGAAATCACCGTCAGGATCCAGTTCGAGGTCAGCCCAAAGTTTAACTAGCTTAGCTTCCGCTAGTTCAGAATTCTCATCTATTTCCTTATCGCTAAAACGCTCACGGTATACTCTGTCAATGTCACATTCATACCAGTTAGCAACAAACAAGAAATCTTGTTTAACTTGCGCCATGATGACACCTTGCGATTCAGCCAACTCTTCTAGTTCTTGAATAAGTTCAACTGTAATTTTCTGTCGTTCAAGAAGAGAGGCAAACTCTCGTCGTTCCATCATTAATGGAGCGATTGCATTCTTGCTTTCTTCCAATAATCGAGAAAAGGCATCAGAATCGAAACGCATGGACTATCCTTATTTTGCTTACAAAGCTAATCAAAAAGTATTAAGTGAAACGATATGTGCAATCTTACACCTAACATAAACACACACCATAACCTTATGTACATTGCTTAGACCAATTCACATTTCTACATAGAAGAACCTAGTGAAAGTGGTCCATATTTGCTTCCAATCACACCAACTCTTCACTTATATAGTGATAGATCCATGAATCAATAAACTTGCTCTTACTGTTCCAAAAAAAAACGATTCTCAGATACAATCAGTAATCAGAGCCCCACCCACCAGCCCAAAGATTTAAGGAATGAAATGACCACTTCCATCCAAGATATTATCGACTTACAAATACTGGCGGAGTCCTCTGAGATCGAGTTTAAACTTGCAGGTGGCAAAAATGGTAAGGGGCAACTACCCAAAGACTTTTGGTCTAGTTATTCCGCAATGGCAAATGGTCGAGGTGGTTGGGTAATACTTGGTGTAAAAGAGACAGACCGAGAGTTTACTCCTGTGGGTGTAACAGATATTGAGAAAGTCCGAACCGACCTTTTTAACCAGCTTAGTGATCGTGACAGAGTAAGTGTGAATCTACTCTCTGAGGAAGATGTTCAAGTTGTAGTAATGGATGGCAAAGATGTTCTCGCCATCCATATTCCACCTGCAACCCGAAAGCAAAAACCTGTTTATCTAGGAAAGAACCCTATGGGTGGCAAGACCTACGTTAGGCTCCATGAAGGCGATAGAGTCTGTGATGAAGAAACCGTTAAGCGTATGCTTGCTGAACAGCTCAATGATTCACGAGACAACGAGGTTCTATCTGAGCATTATTCCTTTGATGATGATATTGACGTTACAACACTTAATGCTTACCGAAATCTTTTAGCTTCCCACAACCCAGATCATCCATTTTTATCTTCAGATCTGTTTGATTTTTTTAAACAAATTGGCGGGTGGCGTAAAGACAGAGAAACGGGTAAACAAGGTATCACGGTAGCTGGTATTTTAATGTTTGGTACATGGGATGCGATTACCTCTGTACACCCTGACTACTTCGTTGATTATCAAGAAAGACCAGAAGCAAAAACAGAATTAAGATGGATTGACCGTGTTCATTACGACGGGACTTGGTCTGGAAACTTATTCGACTTCTATCGAAAGGTTTATCAACGCCTAACCGCTGATCTAAAAGTGCCATTCAAGCTAGAAGATGGCCAGCGAAGAAATAATACACCTGTTCACATCGCTTTGCGTGAAGCTCTTATCAATAGTCTCGTACACGCTGATTTTACTGTCCGTGTACCATTGCTAATAGTGAAGCGCCCGGATCTCTTTGGCTTTCGTAATCCGGGGTTAATGAGAATTCCCCTTGAAGATGTTATTGATGGTGGGCTGAGCGATTGCCGCAACCAAACACTACAAAAGATGTTTCTCTTAATAGGCCTCAGCGAACGAGCAGGCTCTGGAATACCTAAGATTTACAGTGGATGGAATGATGCCAAGTGGAGAAAGCCAAAATTTACTGAAAGGCAGTCACCTGATCAAACAATATTAGAGTTAAGCACTGCGGGGCTAATCCCACAGGAAACAATGGAGCAACTCCATGCTATTTTTGGCGATGACTTTTACTCGTTAGATGAACTTGAGACTAAAATCGTAGTCAGTGCCGCTGTAGAGGGGTGGATTAACCATGAACGAGCTTGTGAGCTAACTGAAAAGCACACCCGTGAAGTTACTCTAATCCTGCCTCGGCTTGTAAACAAAAACTTTTTAGTAGCGGCTGGAGAAAGCAAGCACAAGTACTACACCCTGCCCGGTGTAAACAACATTCCAACTCCAGATAATGTTTTTGCTGCCTCTGCACTACCAGAGAAAGTAGTGCCTAATATCGATTTAGACATAACGCATAGCGACGACAACATAACGCATAACGACGACAACATAACGCATAGCGACGACAACATAACGCATAACGACGACAACATAACGCATAGCGACGACAACATAACGCATAAAAGCAGCAACACAACGCACAACGAAGATACTAAACCAAGAGATCAACATGGTCGCCTGTTATCGGAACTACTGTCTAAACCGATCATTGATGACCTAGAGCAGCTTCAGCAAGACTTCTATGAGGAGTTAAGCAGCCTCGCTTCACCTGTGAAAGCAAAATCTAGAACATCAAAAGAGCAAATGAAGGAAGTCATTGCTGAACTGTGCACCGGGCATTTTATAGAAGTAGCGCAGCTCGCATCATTATTGGGTAGAACAAATCAAAGTATTAGACAGAACTACTTGAAGTCAATGGTAGAGGATGGTGTTTTAGAATTAGCGTTCCCACAATCACCGAGAACACCTCGTCAGGCGTACAGCACTAAATAGACAAGTTCATTCCCGTGCCCCAAATATCGAAAAACCTCAATGATACTCACCGAGGTTCCAACGTCGACCGGGCACTCCCGATCCATTTGTCATAAGTATAGAAAATAAGATCTGCGTATAGCTATGTCTTTGTTAGCTGGTGGCTTTAGTACCACCAGCAATTCAAAATGCCCTCTACTAAGGTAAGCAATATTCCAACGTCAGATAATATTACGCTGCCTCTACACTACCCGATGAAGCAACACATATTTTCTTGCTTGGTCGTAACGCTCCTAGAAAAGAATCGCTACATTAGAGTCAAACCAATCTCTTAACTCATTGCTTTCATCCTTAAACCAAGCTCTTAGCTCTTCTTTTTGATAGATGAAATATGGAGTTCCGTGTACTGGACCACGATACCCCCGATGATAGACTATGTCTTGACCAGCAGGAACAAGGAATGTATCGCCATCACCTAAGCCGATGCTTATATAGTGGTGCTTAAACCTTAACTCATCGTGAAGTTCCTTTAGCTCCTGCGTAGCAGCAAGAACTAACTCTCCACCCCAGTGTTGACTTGAGCCACAATATTTGGAGATAGAACTCTGGCTTACCCACCATTCCTTGAGTTCGTTTCGCTCTAAATGGGGGAACCAAAAATACTGAGCACTAGGTTCTTCCTCAAAGAAAAAATCATATTGGATCAGCACTAGCAATTCCGACTCAGCTCTTTGCAGGACACTAGTTTTCATTTTTCACTCCCACAATCAATGTGAGTACCGTAGAGTTCATAACCGACTACAACCGCTACAAGTTCTTGAACTCGATTCTTATAATTCAGTTTAGACATTTGCAATCCTGATTGGCACTACGTTTTCATGCTCACCAACTAGTATATCCAAATGCTCTATCCAAATAGTCAACGCTGCTGACTTTTCAGGGATATATTGACTGCGGTTATAAATTTGCATAATCCCTCCTAAACTATGACCTAGTAGTTGCTCAACAATATGAGGTGCAACACCTAATTCATTCAGTCGAGTAGCCATCGTTCTTCGTAGATCATGTAAAGCCCACTTATCTTCATGTCCCATTTTTTTCCAAAGCATGCGTCCATATTGACTAACTGCTTCAGGTGTTTTTACTTCACCTAAAATAGGTTCTGATTTGTTTGCCCCATCTTTAAGTTTAACTAACCACGATTGAATCTCTTTAGGTATTGGACGAAGTATCTTATCTCCACCTTTGCTGTGATCTTTTGGCACAGTCCATAGCATCTCTTCAAAGTCCCACTCAGCCCAAGTTGAGAGGCGAACCTCCTGCGTCCTAGCACCAAAAATAATCAATATCCTCAATAAATTACGATAATACTGATTATCAAACAGCCCCTCTTCGGTCACTAGAGACCAAACGTCTTTCAATTCTTTAACCGACAATACACGGTCTTTTTTCTGCTGTTTGTTACCAACATCAGAAATAGTTAAATCGTCCAAAGCTCGATTAAAAGCATACTGACGAACACGACAAAACCTCAACGCTTGCTTCGCATTCTGTAACACATAACCAGCAGCGACAGGAGCAGGCCGTTGCTTACCTACAATTCCCTTAGTAATTCGAGCAAAGCAATCAACCCAGTGGCGTGTTTCCGTTTGCGCCAAAGGTAATGAGCCTATGTATGGGTAAATATGTTTTTGAAACTGAGCTCTATGCTTTGAGGCATTCGCGCGATTATCTTCAGCATAGTTAACTAACCAATACTCTAAGGCATCTTTTACGGAAACAGGTTTTAGAGTTTCATTGCGAACAAGCGAGCGCTGGTGGCTCGGGTCATAGCCTTGAGCTAACCACTCTCGACACTGCTGAGCTTCTTCTCTTGCTTTCAATAAAGAGAGAGCTGGATAGTCACCAAGATCCAGCCGACGGCTCTTTCCATCAATTTTATACCGGTACTGCCAACGTACTTTGCCTTTTTCAGATACTCTCGCACCTAAACCTGCACCATCAGTCAATACAAAACCTTTCGAATGACTCTTATTTAAGACAGTTTTTAGATTTTTATCGAATAGCTTACCCATAAGACCTCTTTTCGGGGTTCATAGACCGTTTCCATGTACCCCCATATGTACCCCGAGATCATCATAAGACAGAAAACAAGCAAAAACAAACGAAGACAAAAAACAACTCAAGTCATTGTTTTAATTTAAATTAAAATAACAAATAGGAACAAAGCAAAACATACAAAAACAAGGATTCAGATAATACGGCATGAACTAATTCGTTAGTGCATTATTTCTGACTTTGGAAAAGCCGAATCTTACCGATTCGGCTTTTTCTTTTCTGTTAGTCCGAAATTTTGTAGCTCGTACCGAACGTAGTACTTATTGACTAAATTATAATCAAAGTGTGATCTATTGAGATTGATCACAACAACCACCCTTATATAATGGTCAATTCTTTGGTGATCTGGATTGAACTACATGATTGATATGCAACGGGAAGAATGGCTTCAGCTATTGCTGAATGAGCTCCCCGAACAGCTATTTGTACTCGATCAATATGGTCAATTTGTCGAAGGGTTTGGTGGTACGTTCCACGCAACTCGCCTAGATACGTCAAAGACAAGCTCTCTGAGCACAACTCTAAGCAAGCCTAAAGCAGAAGAATTACTGCAAGCACTCAACAGTGTCCTTAAATCTCAGAAACCAAGCGTCATTCAATACGCCATTTCGCCTCTCGACTGCCAACAGCTCTCAATTGAAGAGTTGGATCAACTGCATGGTGAAGCCTGGTTTGAAGCAACAATCAAGCCGCTTTGCACGCTTGCAGGTAGGCAATATGTTTTGTGGCAAGAACGAGATATCACCGATGCTCATCAGCGTGAGCAAACTTTAAAGCGTCTCTCTGAAACGGATGAACTGACTAAGGTTCTCAACCGCAGAGCTTTCATGTTAGAGCTCGATCAAGCCTTTATGGCAGCCAGACAAGCTAAAGAGCACGTCAGTTGCTTGATGATCGACATCGACCATTTTAAAGAGATCAATGATCAAGTGGGTCACTTGTCGGGAGATGAGGTGATCGCTCACGTCGCACGCATCTGCCAACAGCAGATTCGTTCTAGCGATGCTATTGGCCGATTAGGAGGAGAAGAGTTTGGCATCATGCTCAGCAAGATTGGCGCAATTCAAGCCTATGATATTGCTGAACGTATTCGTGAATCGATCGAAACGACGCCTTGTGAAGTAGACGGCAAACTGATCTTCCCTACCGTCAGTATTGGTATTGCCGAAGCTGACGACACGCTTTCTGATGTCAAAACCTTGTTGGTTCAAGCAGACAAAGCCATGTACTACTCCAAGCATACTGGCCGCAATCAGGTCACGATCTATTATGCCAACCTGCCCAATATGAAAATCGACTCGGACAGCAATAAAACCAAAATCCTTATCGCTTCTTAACTTGAGCCACCTCATCACAGCACGATTCGCTGTGTCGCTCATCGTCCGCCAACGCACCAAGTATCGAGCAATGACTCGCATCATCATCTACGTGGCCGCAGCAAGCATCATTTATCTTCCGTAACGCACTGCGAATTCTGGTCAATTCACGGATCTTCTCATCAATCAGCCTCAATTTAGCCGTAGTGATCGCTTTTACCTCAGCACAACTGTGCTCGGTTGCCTCGAGTTTTATCTCTAAAAGCTCTTTAATTTCATCCAAACTCAAGCCTAAATCTTTTGCTTTCAAGATGAAGCTGACTTGCCGCTGGTTTTCCTCATTGTACAAGCGATAGCCCGACTCACTGCGGCCTGCGGGGTTTATTAGCTGATTTTTCTCATAAAACCGAAGCGTATCTGCAGTCACACCGCAGCGTTTCGCCAATTCACCAATCTGAAACATAATTGTCCTAATTAACGTTTTCGTTACGTTTAAAGCCAAAAAGCGAGTTATTTGCAATTATTTTTGCGATGCCAAACGATTGCGCGAGCTTTTTTGTAATAAATTGGTTAGAATACGCGCCATCAATCTCAGAGACTGTTTCAATAGCAATAGTGCTAACAAAGGTCTTTACCAAAACTGGCCAATATTTTACTGCTCATTCAACGAGCAAAGTAAAAACAAGTTCATTTTTGGCAAACATCTTTATCTTACTGTGACTTTGAGGAAATAGAAGCATGAGTAACGCTCGTCCTATTCGCCGCGCACTTATCAGCGTATCAGACAAAACTGGCATTGTAGAATTCGCTCAGGCACTCGCTGAACGCGGTGTCGATATTCTATCAACAGGTGGTACGGCTCGCCTACTGGCAGAAAAAGGCATCTCTGTAACGGAAGTCTCTGACTACACTGGCTTCCCTGAAATGATGGACGGCCGCGTTAAAACTCTACATCCTAAAGTTCATGGTGGTGTTCTAGGTCGCCGTGGTCAAGATGACGACGTAATGGAAAAGCACGGCATCAACCCAATCGACATGGTTGTAGTAAACCTTTACCCATTCGCAGAAACCGTTGCTAAAGAAGGCTGCACGCTAGCGGACGCGGTAGAGAACATCGACATCGGCGGCCCAACTATGGTTCGCTCTGCAGCGAAAAACCACAAAGATGTGACTATCGTGGTTAATGCACACGACTACGACCGTGTTATCGCTGAAATGGACGCAAACGACAAGTCTCTGACTCTAGACACTCGCTTCGACCTTGCTATCGCAGCATTTGAGCACACAGCCTCTTACGATGGCATGATTGCGAACTACTTCGGCACTATGGTTCCATCATACGGTGAGAACAAAGAGGGTGACGAAGAGTCTAAATTCCCACGTACTTTCAACCAGCAATTCGAGAAAAAGCAGGACATGCGCTACGGTGAAAATAGCCACCAAGCAGCCGCTTTCTACGTTGAATCAAACCCTGAAGAAGCATCAGTATCTACTGCTCGCCAAATCCAAGGTAAAGCTCTTTCTTACAACAACATCGCTGACACTGACGCAGCCCTTGAGTGTGTGAAAGAGTTCGACGAGCCCGCTTGTGTCATCGTTAAACACGCAAACCCATGTGGTGTAGCACTGGGTAAAGATATCCTAGAAGCTTACGACCGTGCTTACCAGACTGACCCAACGTCTGCATTTGGCGGCATCATCGCGTTCAACCGCGAACTTGATGCAGCAACAGCATCTGCGATTGTTGAGCGCCAATTCGTTGAAGTGATCATCGCCCCTTCTGTATCAGCTGAAGCCGTTGAAGTGGTTTCAGCTAAGAAGAACGTGCGTCTACTTGAGTGTGGCGAGTGGACAACTAAGACAACTGGCTTTGATGTGAAACGCGTGAATGGTGGTCTACTGGTTCAAGACCGTGACCAAGGCATGGTAACTCTCGATGACCTTAAAGTGGTATCTAAGCGTCAACCAACAGAAGAAGAGCTAAAAGATGCGCTATTCTGCTGGAAAGTTGCAAAATACGTGAAATCAAACGCAATTGTTTACTCGAAGGGTGACATGACAATCGGTGTAGGCGCAGGCCAAATGAGCCGTGTTTACTCTGCGAAAATCGCAGGCATCAAAGCTGCAGACGAAGGTCTACAAGTCGAAGGCTGTGTAATGGCATCAGATGCATTCTTCCCATTCCGCGACGGTATCGACGCGGCTGCAGAAGCGGGCATCAAGTGTGTGATTCAACCAGGCGGCTCTATGCGTGATGACGAAGTTATCGCAGCAGCAGATGAACACGGCATGGCGATGATCTTTACGGGTATGCGTCACTTCCGTCACTAATTCTCTTGTCATCATTGGGGCGGTAACTGCGTTGACTACGCTCGCTTGCCCTAATCACATAGCGAGCTATGCTCATAGAGATAAGCTCGCTTGTCGCCTTGTTAGCGCTCCCACTGATTTAAAGAGACCTCGAAGAGTTGAATGACGTAAGCACCAACTACTTTGAGCAAACTGATTATTAATTTTTTGAATATTTAGATATTTGAGATTAAGGATTTAACAATGCGAGTTTTAATTATTGGTGCTGGCGGTCGTGAGCACGCGTTAGGCTGGAAAGCAGCACAAAACCCAAATGTTGAGACAGTATTCGTTGCACCTGGTAATGCAGGCACAGCGCTTGAGCCAAAGCTTGAGAATGTAAACATCGGCGTTGAAGCCATCTCTGAGCTGGTTTCTTTCGCTCAAGAGAAGAAAATCGAGCTAACGATTGTTGGCCCTGAAGCACCACTAGTTATCGGTGTGGTTGATGCTTTCCGTGAAGCGGGCCTTCCAATCTTTGGCCCTACAGAAGCCGCTGCACAGCTTGAAGGCTCAAAAGCATTCACTAAAGACTTCTTAGCTCGTCACAAGATCCCGACAGGCGCTTACGCAAACTTCACTGAAATTGAGCCAGCTCTGGCTTATGTTCGTGAACAAGGCGCTCCAATCGTAGTAAAAGCTGACGGCCTTGCTGCAGGTAAAGGCGTTATCGTTGCGATGACTCTTGAAGAAGCAGAAGATGCAATCAAAGACATGCTGGCTGGCAACGCGTTTGGCGAAGCAGGCAGCCGCGTGGTTATCGAAGAATTCCTTGAAGGTGAAGAAGCGAGTTTCATCGTAATGGTCGATGGCAAAAGCGTTCTACCAATGGCCACCAGCCAAGACCACAAACGTGTCGGCGACAAAGATACTGGCCCTAACACTGGCGGCATGGGTGCATACTCTCCTGCTCCTGTTGTTACACCTGAAATCCATGAACGTATTCTTGAAGAAGTTATCTACCCAACGGTACGTGGTATGGACGCTGAAGGAGCGCCATACACAGGCTTCCTATACGCAGGTCTTATGATTGACAAAGACGGCACGCCGAAAGTAATCGAGTACAACTGCCGCTTCGGTGACCCAGAAACACAACCTATCATGATGCGTATGGAGTCTGACCTTGTTGAGCTATGCTTGATGGCTATCGATGAGAAACTCGATGAAGCAGAGTCTAAATGGGATCCTCGCGCGTCTATCGGCGTTGTCCTCGCTGCTGGCGGTTACCCTGCTGACTATGCAAAAGGCGATGTAATTTCACTACCAACTGAACAAGCTGACGATCAGAAGATCTTCCACGCTGGTACCGCAAATAACGCTGCGGGTGAAGTTGTGACTAATGGCGGTCGTGTACTGTGTGCAACAGCACTAGGTAATAGCGTCTCAGAAGCGCAAGAGAAAGCTTACGCACTGGCTAAGCAGGTTAGCTGGAATGGTATGTTCCACCGCAACGACATCGGCTACCGTGCAATTGCACGTGAGCAAGAGAAGTAGACAACAGTTTCAGTTGGCACATTAGATAAAAGGCGCTCTTGATGAGCGCCTTTTTGATCTCGATAGTCGGTTTATTCTTCAATTAAATTCGGACGCTCAATACAATCTTGGCTGTCTTCCGCCAGCATCAAGAGCTCTTTGACCGTCACTTTGCTTCCGCGAGTTGAGCCTAAAAGCGCTATGTAGTTGTCGACTGAAGACAAACGATCAACAACGAAGCTAGGCAAAGTCTGGTTGAACTCGATCGTTGAGTAGTTATTCTCTGAACAGGTTTCAAAAGTACTGCCATCCCAATACCCTTGGATAAGCTCAAGGCCATCTTTTTCCTGCTGCTTACTAATGGTTGCGATATCAAGCGCTTCTTGTTTCAGCCATGCCAACTTATCACGACTGACGGGCAATACTCGTCCATCTAATCGATACTGCTGATAAACCGCCTCACCATTTTTGTTAAAACGCACATGAATTCGGTACGACACCAACTCTTGGTCATCGTTACGTTGCTCACCTTCACGCACCAGTTCGCGCAACTGCACTTCTGACCAACGGTAACTGGTTTTATACCAGCCATAATCGCCTGCCGTAACATAGTCTGCTGCAGTAAATGGATTAGAAAGCCGCTCTGTGTACCAATATAGGCTAGTGGCGTCGCCCATAGAGCGCCCACCGGTATATTCAGAGAACTGTTCAAGGTTTGCCGTTGACGGACCGGATGAACAACCAGTCACAAGAACGCCAACCAGTGATGACAATAAAATTTTCTTCATAATAAAAATATACGCCAAGATAGAGGCTACCTTGGCGTATTTTAAACAATTCCAGCAAAAAACTCTGGAGTCGTTGTATTAATTATTTTACGGCGTCTTTCAGCGCTTTACCTGATACAAACGCAGGAACGTTTGCTGCAGCGATTTGGATCTCTTCACCAGTCTTTGGGTTACGACCAGTACGAGCTGCACGGTGGTTAACTTTGAATGTACCAAAACCAATTAGTTGAACTTGGTCACCCTCTTTAAGTGCATCAGTCACACCATCAAGAGTTGCTTCAAGAGCAGCTTTAGCTTGCGCTTTAGATAGGTCTGCTTTCTCTGCGATAAAGTCGATTAATTGGGTCTTGTTCATTAGGTTTCCCTTCTCATATGTTATCGAATTCAACTCACTCTAAAGCATAAATGCCCCATCTGGCAAAGGTTTGTAAGCAATCTTTCGCTCTCATGACGTACTTTTAACCATAATCTGAGTATTAACTCACAATTTGTTACCAGCCAGAGCGAATTGATCCCTTGTTTTTAACCATTTTCGACCTTATTTATAGCTTACTCAAAGCCTGAGAAGCTTGATTTTACAGGCATTAGAGCGGATAAAAACCAATCAGACCAGGCTTGTAAAGCGTGAAAATCCCGTTGGCTTGAATACCAATTTCGGTCGTGATACTGGCACCGTTTTCGGGTATAACAAGAATACCAAGCCCGACTCGCTGAGAAGTGTCGGTCATACATTAATCTTCATAGGAAAGTTATGTTTCTGCTAGCTCTATACGTCTCTGTTGCCATTGGCGTATCGTTTGTTTGCTCTGTGTTAGAGGCGGTGCTTCTAAGTATTTCACCTAGCTATATTGCTCAATTGCGCCAGCAAGGGCACCCTGCGGCAGACGCTTTAACCAAGCTCAAAACCGACATCGACCGACCACTGGCCTCAATCTTAACCCTGAATACTATTGCTCATACCATTGGTGCAGCGATTGCTGGTGCACAGGCAGCAGCTGTATTTGGTAGCCAGTGGTTAGGGGTTTTCTCTGCGGTCCTGACGTTTGCTGTCTTACTCCTGTCTGAAATCGTGCCAAAAACGATAGGTGCAACGTACTGGCGTCAACTCGCGCCTACAGCCGCGACCACATTGCGTTGGATGGTATGGGCGCTGACTCCCTTTGTCTGGTTTTCCGAACAAATCACCAAACGCTTGGCTAGCGGTCATGAAGCGCCAAAAATGCGCGACGAGCTGTCTGCGATGGCAATTCTAGCCAAGGAGAGCGGTGAGTTTGCAGAGGGTGAAACCAAAATCCTAAACAATCTATTGGGCATCCAAGATGTCCCTGTGACACAAGTAATGACACCTCGCCCTGTCGTTTTCCGAGTTGACGCAGAGATGAGTATCAACCAATTCTTGAGCGAGTATCGCGATACACCATTCTCACGACCTTTGGTTTACAGTCAGTCAACAGACAACATCATTGGCTTTGTACACCGTTTGGAACTGTTCAAGCTACAACAAAGCGGCTGTGGTGAAAAACAACTTGGTTCGGTGATGCGTCCAGTGCATGTGCTACTGAATACGATTGTGCTACCGAAAGCGTTCGAACAGATGATGGCGAACCGTTTGCAGTTGGCGATGATTGTCGATGAATATGGTACGGTTCAAGGTATATTGACCCTAGAAGATATTTTCGAACACTTAGTCGGAGAAGAAATTGTCGACGAAGCCGATCGCACCACAGATATGCAAGAGCTGGCTTTTGAGCGTTGGGAAAAGTGGAAAGAGCGCCACGGGGTAATCGAGAATCGTGACGACGATGATGACGAGTCGGACGACCAAAACTCGAAGAAAGAAGACTACTAAAACAAACAAAAGGGTTGATGTCATGCATCAACCCTTTTGCTATCAAACATTAACAGAGCAAGAGAGCCCCCTACACCGCAATACCGATATTACTCACGCCTTCATCTTTAAGCTCAGCGCGCAGGTCTTTGATCAACTCAATATCACGCTCTTGCGCATCCTTCAACGGACGAAAGATGGCCCACTGCACGTCCCACTCAGCACAAACAGCTTCATTATCTTTTTGATTCTCGTTGGTAATTTCTTCGCCCGTTTGAGCTTCTTCTAGCTGTGCTACCGTCATCACCGATTGTTGACTGAGTTTTTGCATGTTTTCATACAAGTAATCGCGATCCAGCAAGCCATGAATAAGTGTCGACAAACCTACACACGCATCAATGGCCGGGTAAACACCGTAAAAATCAAAATCCTCAGAGCTAGGAATGATCTCTTCTAACTTTTCAAGCTGGCGCTCAAAATTCACTTTAGCGGTCTTCACCGTCAGTTGCTCCCAGATGCTATCTAGGATATCGCGGTAAATTCTTGCTTCAGCAAACTCTGTCGTTTGGCAAAACATGGCATAGTTTGGATACATGCGTTCACATAGACACGCCATAAAGGTAATCTGTTTCCAGGGTTCAAACTTCTCAAGGCGAAGTTGAAGAGGATTCTGTAGCATAACGACTCTTAGGGTCTGTTGAAATAAACAGCGAAAGTGTACTTGATAACCAGCAGGGAAAAAAGCAAGCCGATGAACAATTTCACTTATAAAGTGTATCTTCTGACCGAAGATGACTCGAAGTACCAAGCGTTACTCGAACAAGCCAATTTGCCAGACTTAGAGATCAGCACTTCTCGCGAAGAGGCGAATATACTATTGGCCTCTCCTCCACTCGCCTCATCGCAGATTGAACAGTTTCCCAATGTTGAGTGGATTCAATCCATATTCGCTGGCGTTGATGCACTGCTTCCGTCTTTAGATGAGTTTAGTGGTGAATTAACCAATGTGAAAGGCATCTTCGGCCAGCAAATATCGGAATACGTACTCGGCTATCTTATCCAGCATCAGCGTCACTTTAAGCACTACGCCGAGCAACAAGAGGCATCGACTTGGCACCCTTTGCCTTATCAATCATTGAATCATTTAAAAATGGTGGTTCTTGGCACAGGCTCGATTGGCAGCTATTTAGCCACTACCGCAAAAGCGTTCGGTATACATGTCTCAGGGGTAAATCGCAGCGGAATTCCCGCCAAAAACAGTCCATTTGATACCACCTACCATATCCAAGAATTGGCTACGGCGTTCAAAAACGCCGATGTCATTGTTAACACCCTGCCAAACACGTCAGAAACCCATCATATTTTCAATCGAGAAAGTCTGAGCTACTGCAGTCAAGCCTTGCTGTTTAATGTTGGGCGAGGGAGTGCAGTTGACGAATCAGCACTATCGGACGCATTAGATAACCAATGGCTTGCTCACGCTTACTTAGATGTGTTCGATACTGAGCCCCTACCTAATGAGCACCCTTTCTGGGCTCGCCGCGACATCACCATTACTCCGCACATTGCCGCCTTAAGTTTTCCTGAGCAGGTCGTTGATATCTTTGCTGAGAACTTCCAAAGATGGCGAGATGGGTTTGCGCTACTAAACCAAGTAAATATCGACAAAGGTTATTAAGCGGCCCAGCATGAGCAAACTAGAACAACTTTTATATCAAGTTAGACAATGCGATATCTGCGAGCCTCACTTAGAGCATGGCTGTAACCCCGTCGTCCAAGCAAGCCCATCAGCAAAGCTGCTAATTATAGGTCAGGCTCCAGGTCTGAAAGTGCATCAAACCTCCATTCCCTGGAATGACCCCAGCGGTGATAGACTAAGGGAGTGGTTACAGTTGGACAAAGCCCAGTTTTACGACGAGAAACAAATTGCGATTATGCCGATGGGGCTTTGCTACCCAGGGAAAGGAAAAAGCGGCGACCTCCCCCCAAGAAAAGAGTGCGCTCCAACTTGGCATAGTGCAGTCCTCGAGCAGTTACCAAACGTAGGCATGACGCTACTCATCGGGCAATATGCGCAAAATTACTATCTGAGAGACAAACCCAAAACGTTGACAGAAATTGTTAAAGACTGGCACCGATGGGCACCTCATTACCTGCCTTTACCTCATCCGTCACCGAGAAACACGCTGTGGCTAAAAAGAAACCCGTGGTTTGAGGAGGAAGTAGTTCCGTATATAAGGCAATATGTTCATCAGCATCTCAAAAACAAATAAAGCTCCATTTGGAGCTTTATTTGTTAAGGAGTTTTGTCTAGTCAGAACCAAATAAATCGCGGGTGTATACTTTGTCTGCCACGTCGGCCAACTCTTCAGCCATGCGATTGGAAACAATAACATCCGACTGCGCTTTAAACGCTTTCAAGTCGCGAATGACCTTGGAGTGGAAAAACTCGTCTTCTTCCAGCACAGGTTCATAAACCACAACGGTAGTCCCTTTCGCTTTCAGTCGCTTCATAATGCCTTGGATGGATGAGGCTCTGAAGTTATCTGACCCAGCTTTCATAATTAAGCGATAGATACCCACCACTTCAGGGTTGCGTTTAAGAATAGCGTCTGCGACAAAGTCTTTGCGCGTTCGGTTTGCTTCAACGATCGCACCAATAATGTTGTTTGGAACTTCTTGGTAATTCGCAAGTAGCTGCTTAGTGTCTTTCGGTAAGCAGTAGCCACCATAGCCAAATGAAGGATTATTATAGTGATTGCCAATACGCGGGTCTAAACCAACGCCTTCAATGATTTGACGGCTATCCAAGCCATGCGCTTCAGCGTAGGAGTCCAGTTCATTAAAGTAAGCAACTCGCATAGCAAGATAAGTATTGGAGAACAATTTAACTGCTTCAGCTTCAGTTGAGTTAGTCAGCAGAACTTCAATATCCTGCTTCTGTGCCCCTTCAACCAACAGATCGGCAAACTTTTGTGCGCGCTCACTTTGCTCGCCTACGATAATACGTGATGGATGTAAGTTGTCGTAAAGCGCCTTGCCTTCGCGAAGAAATTCCGGAGAGAAAATCAGATTGTCGCAGCCTAATTCTTGTTTAATACGTTCGGTATAACCAACTGGAACGGTTGACTTAATGATCATCACTGCATCAGGGTTGATTAACATGACATCTTTTATCACAGATTCCACTGACGAAGTATTGAAGTAGTTTGTCACCGGATCGTAATCAGTCGGTGTCGCAATCACCACAAAACGAGCATCTTGATAGGCGAGTTGCTTATCCGTGGTCGCAACAAAGTTTAGCGACCGATTGGTAAGAAAGTCCTCTATCTCTGCATCTACAATTGGTGACACTTTGTTATTCAATAACTCAATTTTCTTCTCTACAACATCTAGCGCCACAACGTGGTGGTTTTGTGCTAGTAACATCGCGTTAGAAAGACCAACGTAACCTGTACCTGCTACTGCAATTTTCACTGCTAACCTCTTCTTATATTTGGAGATGTCCAGTTATCTCTAACGATTAGAGCCGTCGGACATTCGTTCCAAAAATGATCCCTGATGAATATGAGGGATAGTGACGATATGTGCATATTACATCAAGCAAGCACGAAAGTAACTTTCGCACTTATTAGAAGTGAGACACTTATTTCACCCGAAGAAAAATTTCCTCTAGAAAAAACAAAAACGAAGACCGAAGTCTCCGTTTTCAATTTCACTATAAATAGCGAGGGGTGATTACATCATACCGCCCATGCCACCCATACCGCCCATACCGCCCATATCAGGCATTGCAGGCGCATCTTTAGCTGGTAGGTCAGTAACCATAGCTTCAGTTGTGATCATTAGACCCGCTACTGATGCTGCAAATTGAAGAGCGCTGCGAGTTACTTTAGTTGGATCTAGGATACCCATCTCGATCATGTCACCGTATTCGCCAGTTGCCGCATTGTAACCGTAGTTACCTTCGCCTGCGCGAACGTTGTTAGCAACAACAGACTCTTCATCACCTGCGTTCTTAGTGATTTGGCGGATTGGCGCTTCCATTGCACGCAGCGCTACACGGATACCAACGTTTTGCTCTTCGTTGTCACCTTCAAGGTTAGCCACTTTAGATGCTGCGCGAATCAGTGCTACACCACCACCAGCAACTACACCTTCTTCAACCGCTGCGCGAGTTGCATGAAGTGCGTCTTCTACGCGGTCTTTTTTCTCTTTCATTTCAACTTCAGTTGCTGCACCAACTTTGATTACTGCAACACCGCCAGCTAGCTTAGCTACACGCTCTTGTAGTTTCTCTTTGTCGTAATCTGACGTTGCTTCTTCGATTTGCTGACGGATTTGAGCCACACGACCTTGAATCATTGCTTCTTCACCCGCGCCATCGATGATGGTTGAGTTTTCTTTGGTGATAGTCACGCGCTTCGCTTGCCCTAGGTCTTCTAGAACAACCTTCTCTAGCTCAAGACCGACTTCTTCAGAAATCACTGTACCGCCAGTTAGAATAGCGATGTCTTGTAGCATTGCTTTGCGGCGATCACCAAAACCAGGCGCTTTAACAGCGGCAACTTTCACGATGCCACGCATGTTGTTTACTACTAGAGTCGCTAGCGCTTCGCCTTCGACATCTTCAGCAATGATTAGAAGTGGGCGAGATGCTTTGGCTACTGCTTCTAACGTTGGCAAAAGCTCACGGATGTTCGACACTTTCTTATCGATTAGTAGAATGAACGGGCTTTCTAGATCAACAGAACCTGCTTCTTGGTTGTTGATGAAGTAAGGAGATAGGTAACCGCGATCAAACTGCATACCTTCTACTACGTCTAGCTCATCTTGTAGAGCCTGACCTTCCTCAACAGTAATAACGCCATCACGACCTACTTTTTCCATCGCTTCAGCGATAATGTTACCGACTGTTGCGTCAGAGTTCGCAGAGATAGTACCCACCTGTGCGATCGCTTTAGTATCTGCACATGGAACTGATAGCGCTTTTAGCTCTTCAACCGCAGCAACTACTGCTTTGTCGATGCCGCGCTTTAGATCCATTGGGTTCATGCCCGCAGCAACTGCTTTTAGACCTTCGTTAACGATAGCTTGCGCTAAAACGGTTGCCGTTGTTGTGCCGTCACCCGCCGCGTCATTTGCTTGAGACGCGACTTCTTTGACCATTTGCGCGCCCATGTTTTGGAACTTGTCTTCAAGCTCGATTTCACGCGCGACAGACACACCATCTTTAGTGATCGTTGGTGCGCCAAATGATTTGTCTAGAACTACGTTACGGCCTTTAGGACCTAGCGTTACTTTTACTGCGTCCGCTAGAACGTTTACACCTTCTAGCATTTTAATACGTGCGTCGTTACCAAATTTAACGTCTTTAGCAGCCATCTTTAGTTTCCTTTTCTAAATTCTTAGTTTTGATTAGCAGTTGAATCTGAGCAAAAAATTACTCAATGATTGCTATTACTCAACGATCGCCATGATGTCGTTTTCAGACATTACCAGCACTTCTTTACCGTCGATTTTTTCAGTCTTAGTGCCGTAGCCCTCAGCGAAGATAACCATGTCGCCAACTTTAACGTCCAATGGCAGCACTGTGCCGTTTTCTAGAATGCGGCCTTTGCCTACAGCTAGAACTACGCCGCGAGTTGATTTCTCTGCAGCTGAACCAGTCAAAACAATGCCGCCTGCTGATTTAGATTCAACTTCTTGGCGTTCTACGATAACTCGGTCGTGTAATGGACGAATGTTCATCGGTCGTCTCTCCTGAAATGTCTATGTTTGATTTGATAAGCGGCTTTGAAAGCCTTGTGGTAACTATATGTGGGACGGTTTTAATAAACCCAAGGGCACAGGAGAGATTTTTTGTGATCAAGCTCAGATAAGAAAGAAGTAGGAAAGGAGAAAAGGAAGGTAAAACTAGCGCAGCAATTAATAAAATTAAGGCGTAGCTGACATAGCTTAACGCCCGTTCTTATCCATCAATTGCAAAGCGAATTAGGCTTATCGCCAAGAATCAAATGGAATGACTTCAGCGTCTGATTTAGGTTCATCGTAGCCGTCTTGCTCAATCACATCTTGGAACTTGATCATTTGGGAGACAAGCTCTCTCATGAGAAGAACGTTGGCCTGATTTGGATTTTTGCAATGGTTCACAACCCTATCGATATGGCTTTGCTGTGCCCAAAGCCGATCCTGCATTGCGTCGGACGCAGACAGAATCAGCTCTTCACACATATCCTGCTTAAATTGGCGAAACGCTTCTGGGTTTTGCTGCGCCAGCTCAACTAACTCATCAAACGGGGGGAGAGTTTGGTTTACTAGTGGTGAGCTCATACTGCCTCCTTAGTGTTGATTCTTCTATCAACAAGATACAATAATAATAGTCGATAACAGGCAATCGCCTAGTCACTTCACCGTTCGTCTTAATAATGAGACAAAAGTTCAAAGAGAAGGGGCTGCTCTCACCAAAGTAGACCTTCATACTGATAGTTCTCTATGCGTGCCCACTCAAATCCGGAACCTTTCTCCCACTATTTATGCGTTCATAATTGCAGCAGCGCTGATTGTATGGATAATTAGGTGATTAACCGTATGCATAGTACAATCGCCGCAAACACTTCTAGACAACAATTGTTTACAGAATATTGAAGTTTGGCATGTGCTTTTTATTTAAACTCTTCTATTACGACATGAAGGTTGTAATACATAATTAATTTAATGACTTAGCAAACATGGAATTTAAAAAAAAGCTTTTGCTTGCGATGGTAATCCCAGCGTTATTGGCAGGATGTACAACTCCAGGCTCACATCTCTCGACAGACAATAAAAACATCGTCGAAACAGAAACAAATCAAGAATCCACGGTTTCTGAACAAGTTAACCTCTATCCACTTACAGCTCAGACCATTAGCACGCTGCCTAGAGAGCGCAGCTTTGTATCCCAAGCCAACCCTGAATTAGATCAAATGATCGCCAACTACGAGTATCGAGTTGGCCCTGGCGATATCTTGAATGTTACCGTGTGGGATCACCCAGAACTTACGATTCCTGCCGGCTCATATCGCAGTGCTTCTGAGTCAGGTAACTGGGTTCATGCTGATGGCACAATTTTCTACCCGTACATAGGCACTGTAGAAGTTAAAGGCAAAACCGTTCGTGAAATAAGAACTGATATTGCAGAACGTTTGGCCAAGTATCTGGAGAGCCCACAAGTTGATGTAAGTGTAGCCTCATTTCGCTCGCAAAAAACTTACATTACTGGCGCAATATCTCAGCCAGGCCAGCAAGCGATTACTAACATTCCCCTTACGCTATTGGATGCTATCAATCACGCTGGTGGACTCGCAGAAGATGCCGATTGGCGCAATGTCACGCTTACGCGTAATGGGGTAGAAGAATCTCTTTCACTTTATGCTCTCATGCAGCGTGGTGACCTAAAACAAAATCGCCTATTGCAATCTGGCGACATCATCCACGTACCTCGTGACGACAATCAAAAAGTGTTTGTTATGGGTGAAGTGAATGACCCTAAACTGCTGAAAATGGATCGCGCCGGCATGAGCCTCACTGAGGCGCTCAGCAATGTGGGTGGTATTAATGAGCTATCAGCGGATGCAACAGGCGTATTTGTAATTCGCACAGCAGGTGACAAATCCGAACACCTTGCTGATATTTTCCAACTGAATATCAAAGATGCGTCCGCACTAGTGATTGGTACAGAGTTTGATCTTAAGCCTTATGACATTGTCTATGTCACTGCAGCCCCTATCACTCGTTGGAATCGTGTGGTCAGACAGCTCATGCCAACCATTACTGGCTTTAATGAGTTAACCGAAGGTGCACTACGTATCAAGACTTGGCCGTAATATCCAGTTGAATTAAATGGAGCTCCCGGCAAGCTAAACTCTTGCTGGGAAATGAAGATATGTTTAATAAAATTCTCGTCGTCTGTGTAGGCAACATTTGTCGCTCTCCAACTGGTGAGCGAGTTTTACAAAAGTTACTTCCTGAAAAACACATTGCTTCTGCCGGTATCGCCGCCGAAAAGAGTGGGCTTGTCGGCAAGTCTGCTGACAATATGGCAACGGAGCTTGCCGCAGAAAATGATGTTGACTTAACTGGGCACCAAGCTCAACAACTTACCTCTTCGCTGTGCGCGCAATACGACCTAATTTTGGTTATGGAAAAAGGGCATATGGAAGCCTTGACCTCAATAGCACCAGAAGCTCGTGGAAAAACCATGCTATTCGGCCAATGGATTGGGCAACAGGACATACCCGACCCTTTCCGTCAAAGTCGAGAAGCCTTTGAACACGCTTACCAACTTATTGAAAAATCTGCAGAGGCATGGGCTAAAAAGCTCTAACTCCACGTTGCCAGGAATTAAAGAACCTTAATACATTATGACAACACAACAATCTCGACAAACAACCGATAATTCCTCTGATGAAATCGATCTAGGGAAATTGCTTGGAATTTTATTGGACGCGAAGTGGCTAATTATCGTTGTGACAGCCATTTTTGCCGTTGCTGGGGTAGCCATTGCTCTGCTTTCAACTCCAATTTACAAAGCGGATGCTTTGATTCAGATAGAGCAAAAGAGCTCTGGTGGTATTTCCGCTATGGTCGGCGATATGGGGGAACTCTTTTCACAAGAATCTTCCGCTACTACCGAAATTGAAATTATTAAATCTCGCATGATCCTGGGGGATACAGTTGACAAGTTTAATCTTACGACCGTTGCCTCACCATCATACTTACCGCTTGTGGGTAAAGGCATTGCTCGTCTAAGTGGAGATCTCAATCGGATCACCATTAGCCGCTATGAACTACCTGACTACGCACTGGGGATGGAGCACAAACTCATCGTTCTTGATGCAGAGAAAAAACAGTATCAACTGGTGCGTGAAGATGAGCGCGTGGTTCTTGAAGGTACAACAGGTAAACTCGCACAAAACGAAGACTACACTCTGTTTGTTACGGATCTTCAATCAAGCACTGGATTTGAATTTAGCATTGGCAAACGCTCTCGTTTAGAAGCGATTGAATGGTTAAAGCGCAATCTTTCTATTAGCGAGCGCGGTAAGCAAACGGGTATTTTAAACCTTAGCTTTGAAGGTGAAGACCGCACACTAATCAGCGACATTCTGAACCATATTAGCCAAACCTATTTCTTACAAAATGTTGAGCGTAACTCTGCTGAAGCAGAAAAAAGCTTAACGTTTTTAAAACAACATTTGCCAGAAATAAAAACGAACTTAACCTCTTCAGAAGATACCCTTAATCAATATCGTCAAGAGAATGAGTCGGTAGATTTAGGTCTTGAAGCGCAATCGACACTGAAAGTAATGGTGGAACTTGAAGCGCAGTTAAATGAGTTGACCTTTAAAGAAAGCGATATTAGCCAGCGCTTTACTAAAGATCACCCAGCGTACCGTTCACTGCTAGACAAACGTCAAACACTACTTAATGAAAAAGAGCGCCTCAATCAACAAGTACAAAAACTACCTAAGACTCAGCGCGAAATTCTTCGTATGACGCGTGATGTGGAAGTCAACCAACAGATTTACATCCAACTTCTTAACAAGGTTCAAGAGCTAAGCATTATCAAGGCGGGAACTGTGGGTAACGTGCGTATCCTCGATACAGCTCAAACTTACATGGCACCAGTTAAACCTAAGAAGCCATTGATTGCAGTACTTGCTACTCTATTGGGCGGTATGTTGAGCGTTGCCTTTGTGTTGGTAAAAGCTGTGTTTCATCGTGGTGTCGAGAATCCAGATGAAATTGAACAGATTGGCCTATCGGTGTATGCAAGTGTGCCACGTTCAGAGATGCAAGAGAGCCTCTTTAGTAAGGTGAAGAAGAAACACCGAGACGGTCAAATGGCACTGCTCGCCGAAGCTAACCCGGCAGATCTTTCTGTAGAAGCCCTGCGTGGTCTACGTACTAGCTTGCACTTTGCCATGATGGAAGCAGACAATAATGTGTTGATGATTTCCGGTCCCGCACCTGGTATTGGTAAGTCTTTTGTTTCAACTAACTTTGCCGCAGTCGCTGCTAAAACCGGTCAACGCGTATTATTGATTGATGCGGATATGCGTAAAGGCTACCTACAGAAACCTTTTGGTTTAAAGTGGGACAATGGTTTGTCGGATCTACTAAGCGGAAAAATCGATACAGCACAATCAATAAAGGCTACTTCGATAGAAAATCTGGATATCATTGCTCGCGGGCAAGTTCCGCCGAACCCGTCTGAGCTGCTAATGCATCGACGTTTCAAAGAGCTATTAGATTGGGCGAGCAGTGAGTATGACCTAGTTATTGTCGATACCCCACCAGTACTAGCGGTCACTGACCCAAGTATTGTTGGCGCACTTGCTGGCACTACATTAATGGTGGCGCGATTTGGCCAAAATACAGTCAAAGAGATCGATGTTGCACGAGACCGATTTGAAAAAGCGGGTATCGAAGTGAAAGGCGTGATCTTGAATGCTGTCGAGAAGAAGGCGTCTAGCTCTTATGGCTACGGTTACTATAACTATGCTTATAAGAGTGACAACTAAACTGTGATTCGATAGCTTTCAGTTGCTCAAGTGATATGTAAAACAAGTTGTTAATTATTTTACACTTTACGGAATGTCGCATAGAATAAGCAACGGAGTGATTAAAATTCCTCCAACATCGATGTTAAAACTGTAAATTTACAAGGATAATTTTATGAAGAATATTGCTCTAGCAATGTTAGTTGCACTTGGCATGTCTGCTGGTGCCTTCGCAAATACAGGCGCTGAAGCTGGTGCTGCGGGTGCAGGCGGTGCTGGTGGCGGTGCTGCAGGCGGTGCAGCTGCAGCTGGTGCTGCGGGCGGTGCTGCGGCAACAACAGCAGCGGTAACAGTAGCTGCTGCTGTTGGTGTTGGCGTTGTTGCTATTGCTTCATCAGACAACGATGGTACTGATGGTACTGACGGCACTAACTAATCTGTAGTGCAAATCTCCAAACACCCTTAGCTACACTAAGGGTGTTTTTTTAGTTTTTTGTAATCACCTCTGTCATTGTCAGGACGAACAAATGACTCACCTTCGTAGTGCTCTCCTAATCCTATTTGTTTTTTTGTTGTCAGGTTGCTCCCAACGGTTTCAAGATGTTAATTCGACACTTGATGAAGCTTTGTTTGGCTTTGACGATTTCACCCATAATCAAGAACATGTCGAAGATCTGCCTTATGCCAGTATGTACGTGCGCATTAATCAAGGGCCGCAGCTATTTATGGTGCTTGCCTACGCAGAAACAAACCCTGTGACGGGTAATACCCAGCTAAAATGGTTTTCTAGCGACAAAGCAATGATCACCACAGAGAACGGCCGTATTGTCAAAACCAATCGCCTTCCTGGTGCCAATCTCGTTGGACTCTCTTCTTCTACCCAACTTGCTGTACCGACAAGCGACACAATAGCTTGGCAAGCAGAATATGATTGGCAACCGAATTACCATTTTGCTCAGCGTGCTCAAGTAGCAAGCTACCCTGTTGGTACAGGGGTGACGAAGTCCCTATTGTGGGAAAAACAGACCCGTCATATTAAAGAAGTTGTCACCTTCAATCACAGCCAACAAGTGATGGAAAACAATTACTGGATTGATGAGCGAGGTAGCGTAGTAAAAAGCCATCAACAGTTAATTCCTCACCTTTTAGAAGTTGAGTTTGAAGTATTAAAGCCTTACGTTGAGTCATTACTATGAATCGATTATTGAACAAGTGTGTCAAATCTATACTGGGTAGAGTGTTGCTTGGCTGTCTACTTATTCCGGCTCCAGTTTATGCCACAGAGCTAAGCATATCACTCCCTGGTGATCAGCTAGCCCTAGAGTACCCTCACCCCGTTCGTATTGAGCAAGTGTTTACTGATGTCATTGCTCTGCAAGGGGCAACACAACCGACTGTTTACCCTCTTGCCAATCAATTATTTAATCTAGACAAACAATTTCAAGCCGATATAGAGAAACAAGATGTGCTTGAGAAACTGCAAGCTCTAGTCGATGGTCAGGTTATTTCAGAGGAAGTCGCAGGTGTATTCAAACAACAGATTCAAAGTTGGACTGTCGCTTATCGAGAAAAAATTGATCTCGACTTTGACCAAATACGGACTGATGCTGCCGACAACCCGATGCTTCAAGGCAATTACGAGTTGATTACTCCTAAGCGCACTCGGACGCTCTCATTTGAAGGTGCTTTGTATACACCGCAAGACGTAGAGTTTGACGAGTCATTCCCGCTCTCTGGTTACCTTAGCCGACTAAATCTACTCAAAAGCGCTCATCCAAGTTATGCGTGGGTTATTTACCCTGATGGGAACGTTGTGCGTCGCGGATATGCTTATTGGAACAGTCAAAACACATCACTCACTCCAGGAAGTGTTATTTTTATTGGTTTCAATTCTAGCAACAAAGAAGTACAGCAACTGGAGCAGCAAATTGTTCAGCTAATCACAATGAGAAGAAGTGCAAAATGAAAAACAACAAATCCACTTTAATCCTCTCCACGCTGACTCTTCTTTCTGTACCGACCTTTGCAAGTGATGCGACTTGGAAAGTCTCGCAAACTGACTTCGGCGGCACAGGCCTTATGCAAACGCCAACCGCCCGGATGGCAGCTGAAGGCGAATTCAATATGGGGGCGAGCTTCAATGACGATTACTATTACTATACCGTATCCCTACAATTAATGAGCTGGTTGGAAACCACCATCCGCTACACTCGCATTCCAGATACATTGTACAACCCGAATCCAGACTATAGCGGCGATAACATTAATACTGATAAAGGTATTGATTTTAAAATTCGCTTGCTTGAAGAAAGCTATTGGCTTCCTGAAACCTCTATCGGGGTTCGCGACTTCGGCGGTACAGGGTTGTTTGATGGTGAGTTTATCGCCGCTACAAAGCGCTTTAACAACTTAGATTTTACTTTGGGCATAGGTTGGGGATATTTAGGCCAAAGCGGCACTTTAAGCAATCCATTTTGTAAGGCCAGTGAGAAGTATTGCACTAGGCCAACGGAAACAAAAGGCACAGGAGGCAGTGTAGACTTTGAAAGGTGGTTCAAGGGTCCAGCCTCTTTATTTGGTGGAGTTGAGTATCAAACCCCTTTTGAGCCCTTGCGCCTAAAAGTTGAGTATGAAGGTAACGATTACAGCCAAGACTACCCTGTAAGAGTTGGAGCCAAATCGATGACTCAGCATACTCCTTGGAACTTTGGGGTGAACTACCGCTTAACCGATTGGGCAGATGCGAAACTCAGCTATCAACGTGGGGATACTCTGACGCTAGGCTTTAACATCGACACCAACTTCAATGAAATGAAGGCTATTTGGCGTGATGAGCCAAAACCACAGGCTCAACTCAGACCAACAGAAGCTGACACTGATTGGCAGATCGTTGCTAAGCAAATCGAGCGCAACGCAGGGTACAAGCAAAACACTCTAACGAAAGAGGGCGATACGCTTACCGTAAAAGGTGAACAGAGAAAATACCGTGACAGAAACGAAGCGTTGGATCGCGCCGCATCCATTTTGTCCAACAGCAGCGATGATTCAATCAAGACATTTAAAGTCATCGAAACCCAAGATGGAATGGCTCTAACAGAAACAACCATCGATCGTAGGCAGTACCTCGAAGCAGCCAATCATATGGCAATCGATGCAAACGTTGAAGATAGCTTTTCAACGTCTGAACCTACTAAGGAAGCCGTAACAAATACACTCGCTTCAACCAAACAACGATGGGATTACGGCATCGATCCTGTGCTCAAACAAAGCATTGGTGCACCTGAAGATTTTTACTTGTACAGCATCGGCCTTAACGCGAAGTCTAACTTTTGGCTTACGGATAATCTCGAGTTAGCTGGCTCTGTTTATTTCAACTTAACCGACAACTACGACAAGTTTAACTACGTTGAGTACTCACCGCACGTGCGCAACTATGCTACGCCTCGTGTGCGTACTATGTTCCGAGCCTATGTGCACGACAACCCAATCCGTTTGAACAGATTGCAACTCACTTGGTTTGAGCAACCAACCAAGTCGATTTACACCCAAATGTATGGCGGCTACTTGGAATCGATGTTTGCTGGAGTTGGTGGTGAAGTACTCTATCGACCACTTAACGCCAATTGGGCAATCGGTGTGGATGCCAACTTAGTAAGCCAGCGAGATCCTGATTCCTGGTTTGGTACTTTTAGCGAAGACTACTTCTTTTACGATGAAGCCGCATGTAACGACCCTATCCCGCAATGCCAAGCCTATGTATTGAGCCAAGGTACAACTGGTCACGTGACTGGCTACTATATGCCGCAGTGGCAATTCTTAGACAGCACCTTGTTGAAAGTTAGTGCGGGCAAATTCCTTGGTGGCGATATGGGAGCTCGCATCGACTTTTCGAAACAGTTTAAGTCAGGAGTTATTGTTGGTGCGTACGCCACCTTTACCGATTTAACAGCAGAAGAATATGGTGAAGGCAGTTACAACAAAGGCTTCTACATCTCAATTCCGATGGACATCATGACCATCAAGCCGAGCACGAGTCGAGCACAAATTGCATGGGAACCGATCACTCGTGACGGTGGCCAAATGCTTCGCAAGCAGTACTACTTATTTGATAAGACTGATGCGAGATCGCAATGGGGCCAAAGACCTAGTAGCGTTGAATAACGATATTGTGAGCTAGTTTAAGGGCTGATGTGAGAACATCAGCCCTTTTTAGCTCTAGAGGCTAAGTGAAGTGTGATGAAGTTCTACAATGCCCAAAGACTGAGCGTTAAAGGCACATTTATTGCTAGAAAGTTAGCAGACTAGAATGACTTAGGATAAAAAATTGACGATGAAAGCAGCAAAGAGTGCTCTATTACTGACCTTACCTGCCCTAATGGTAGGCTGTGGTGGCGGAAGCGGTGGAAGCAGTGGTGGCGGTTCAACACCTTCTACACCTAAGTACACCATTGACTTCGTAGCGTTAAAATCTGTCACTTTCGGAACAGAAGGAAATTGCGCTATATATGGAACGAATAGTGGCAATACTAAGTCGTACATAGCTCAAAAAGCACAGGGAGCAAACATCAAGCTTCACGTCCACTCGTCAAATGGCACTTGGAAAAGCTCTTATCAGCCCACAAGTGGAACGATAAACATCAACCAAAGCTTGGTGCAAGACGGAGACTACATCAGCATCGTGTCGACTTCTCGAGGTGGTATATATGACATACTAACCATCGAAAAAGACTTTATCCCAACCCGCTTTACCGTCAATACCTTTAACGACTGGGATAGCCGAGTCTCATGCAATACAGAAATTAAACCATCCACAACAGATTACAATGGTTATATTGATGATGAGGGAGATGGCAATGGCTTCTTCGTCTTCCGATCTACAACTGACGATCAAGAAAGCACTTCGCCGAACAATATTGTTTACAATAGTGTAACCAATAAAGAAGTATTAGCGGCTCGACTTTGTCGCTCAACGAGTGGTTGCAGTGATAAAGATTTGATGCAGTACCGTTTTATCGCAGCTTCAGCGACACAAGACAGTAACAACCCTGTCGATTTAGTAAATGTAACAAATCATACCACCCCTTGGTATACACTAGATGGTACAGATACAACCCTGAATTCTGCGAAACTCAACATATACCGTCAAAACACCGGGGCGATTCTGTGGCAATCACTCCCTCTCACCGATGGTACCTATAGCTATGCGGCTGAACTGACCGAAGACTACTATGTGCATGTTAAGGCGACGCACAAAACGTGGAATACAGAGTACACCAAACACATCGAAAATCCTGACAACGGTATCAATGAGTTAAACAGCCTCACAGATCTTAATATGCCGACACCAACCTCCTCTCTTAGTTTAGTTTCAAGCTGTGGGCTATCTGTAACCTCGTTTTGTTTAAATGGCTATGATAGTGCCGCTCCAACGACAATGGATTTGCAGCGCTCGACACTATATGCCGTAGAGAATAATGGGAATAAGATTCATCAAACGATTTACGGGAAACCAAACTTAAATCAACCATTGATGGCCTTTGAAGATAGTAACATCGACGCTGTTTGGGCGAATGCCGCTCTTAATAAAAAGGAAGTATCTCTCTTTGAAACTAGCGACGATCAAGACGTTGAACTAACGTTTATCTCATCGAATTTCAATGCCGAGGCTGTCGAAAACAATGGTTATCAAACCACATCAGATGTGGACACGATTTCTATCATCCGGAGTCAGCAAGAAAACAGTCAGCGTCAAGCTGCATTGACTCACCAGGACAACATGGTATTTAGCCAAGCATTCATTGCACCTTAAACAAAAAGGGCAGCGCTAACACGCTGCCCTTACTTTATCTACTAAGTCTTATAGTGTTCTTTCACTAAAGAATCTGCTTTAACACTCGATCTGCTTTTACACGCGTAATCTTACGCATCAGCTTTTGCACGGGTTCTGGGTAATTCTCAAACTTCTCCAACTGCTTATACGTGCAAATCAAATGCGTATGTTGAAGAATATTCACCACTTCTTGCTCAAACTGTTCCGTTAAATGATGGTAGTTATCTTGAATCAGAATCGCGTTTTCTAGATCTAGCTTCCACGCACGCGGGTTCAGGTTATTACCGGTAATCAGCATATATCGCTTATCAACCCAGATGCCTTTCAAGTGGTAGCTGTTTTCATCATGCTTCCAAAGATGGATAGAGAGTTTGCGGCTCGCAATATTGGCCTCGTTCGCTTTTGCAAACTGACGCAAGTTACGCTCGTACAAGTACGGCAAACCACCGATGGTTTTAAACTCTTGGTCAGGGGCAATATAAAAGTCATTAGCGGTTTTATCACCGACGACAATCGTCACCTTCACGCCGCGCTTAATCGCTTTTTTGACTTCTTTGGCGACACTGCGCGGAAAGTTAAAGTATGGCGTACAAATGAAGATCTCATCCTTTGCCAAGGCGAGCAATTGGTTAATGCCTTGATTGAGTTTATTGCGCTTTTTCCCCACTCCCACGATAGGAGTCACTGCAACCTGATCAGCAGACACCGACTCAGGTGTAAATTGGTAGCTCGCCTTCGCCAAAGAACCACGAAGCTGACGAATTTGCGCTTTGATCTCTTTCGTCTCTGGCTTGGTGGGACAAGCAAGATCATTAACCGCAGGGTGGGCGATCATCTCTTTCTGCACTAAATCGACCATGCTGTCAGCCAGCGCTTTATTACCTAGCACGTGGTAACGGTCGAAGCGGTAACGTTCTTTGTAGTTTAAGTAAATGTTATTTAAGCTAGCGCCGCTGTAGATAACTTGGTCATCGATGATAAACCCTTTTAGATGAAGCACGCCAAACACTTCTCTACCACGAACAGGGACACCATAAACAGGCACTTTGTGCGGGTACTTATCAGCGAATGCTTTGTACATAGAGGCATTGGTTTCACCAGGCGCCGCGCCAATCAATCCACGCTGAGCTCGATGCCAGTCAACACACACCGCAATATCCAAGCCTGGATTGCGCTGTTTCGCTTCATAAAGCTCCGTTAAGATTTCTCGGCCAGCTTCGTCATCCTCAAGATAGAGCGCGACAAGGTAGATTCGCTTACTTGCCTTTTGAATCGCCTCAATAAGACGAGTTCTAAAGTCTCTCGCCGCGTAGAGCGTCTCAAACTGAGCCGGATCTTGCGCCAGAGTGGGCAGTTTTTCGAATATATTCCTATTGGTCATCATGTTGGATGTAATACCTTTACTTAAAGTGGAGAGCGATATTAGCAAAATATGGTAGAAAATACCTAGATTTGCCGCCCCAGATTGTACCTTGACTGAGTAAGAATTGTCCTTAGCTCACAGCATCATGAAACACCCTTTGGCAAATTAGCCTGCATTGATAAACATCAAAGCCTTATTCATGACGTTTGATAATGCATCGCCACCAATTTTTTGCCACTGCCTGAGTAACGAATAAAGAGCTGTCTAAGCGAGTTGGGTAATGCGCTTTCCTCGACCATAACAAACCCATGTTGCGCGTAGAACGATTCCAGATGCTGGTAAGCAAAGCAGTAATCAAAACCTGTGAGCACCTTGTCTTGACAATAAGCCATTAGTTGATGACCAAGCCCTTTCTCTCTTTGGTCCGGCACCACCAACATCCCCGTCAGTAAGCGATACTGCTCAATGGAACGAAAGCGAACAACAGCAGCAAGTTGCTGCTCCCAATACCCCACTATTGTCAGTTCATCTTTTTTTGCTTTGCCAGAAGGGTAATACTGCTTGTATAACCTCGCCACAAGTGGCAGTTTTATCGGGTCTAACACATCGATGGTTAAGCTGCTCATTATCGCCTAATCCGTTTTTAAGGTAGAATGTGCGCAGTTTAGTTGACTCGATAATAGTGATGCAAATTCAGACTCAAGCCGACCTCTCGGCGTACCATACTTTTTCTATCTCTCAGACCTGCGACTATTTGGTCGAAGCCCACTCTATCGAGGATATCATCGAGGCGTATCAGACACCTGAATGGCAAGACCTACCGAAACTAATGCTTGGGAAAGGCAGCAATATGCTTTTCACTCAGCCGTTTCATGGTGTTGTGGTGGTGAACCGCTTGATGGGCAAAAAGGTCAACGAAAGCGAACATCACTGGCACTTGCACGTAAGCGCCGGCGAAGATTGGCCAGCACTGGTCGAATGGTCAGTCGAGCAAGGCTACAATGGGTTAGAAAACCTAGCACTGATTCCAGGATGCGCGGGCAGTGCTCCTATCCAAAATATTGGCGCCTATGGCGTTGAGCTAAAAGACATCTGTGAATATGTCGATATTCTTTGCTTAGAGACATTTAAGGTACATCGAATGACGGCTGAGCAATGTCAATTTGGCTATCGAGACTCGATTTTCAAGCATCAGCTTTATCAAAAAGCGATCATTATTGCTGTTGGCCTCAAACTCGCTAAAGATTGGCAGCCAAATATCAGCTATGGCCCGTTGCAAGAATTTGATGCAGAGGCTGTGACAGCTCAACAGATTTACTCGACCGTTTGTCAGGTAAGGATGGAAAAGCTGCCTGACCCAACTGTGACGGGAAACGCAGGTAGCTTCTTCAAAAACCCTATCGTATCGCATGAGCAGTACTCAGCGCTTAAACTTCGATTCCCTAATCTCGTCGCCTACCCGGCAGAAAGCGGTATGAAACTCGCGGCCGGTTGGTTGATAGATCAATGCCACTTAAAAGGCACCAAAGTCGGCGGAGCACAAGTCCACCCCAACCAAGCACTTGTGTTAGTCAACCGAGGTTCAGCAAGCGCCACCGACGTCGTCAACCTTGCAGAAAAGGTACGCGCCTGTGTGTCAGCCAAATTTGACGTCGAACTAGAGCATGAAGTTCGCTTTATGGATCACACCAGCGAAACGTACTTACACAGGATCATAGAGGCCTGACATGAAAGAACATTCCATCAAACTGGCCATATTACGCGCACTTGCTCAAGGCGGATTTCATTCAGGGGAAGAGCTCGGCACTATGCTTGGTGTGTCTCGCGCAGCAATCAGTAAACACATTAAAGGCATTCAGGCGTGGGGCGTAGACGTTTATCGAGTGCAGGGAAAAGGCTATCAACTTGCCGAACCCATGCAACTGTTAGATGAACAAACACTTCAAGCGCAGTTTGGGGATTTGGTCGAGCTTATCCCCGTCATTGACTCTACCAATCAGTATATCTTAGATAGGGCAGACAGCTTGCAGTCGGGCGCGGTTTGCCTTGCGGAGTACCAAGCTAAAGGGAGAGGACGTCGCGGCCGCGAGTGGGTATCTCCTTTTGGAGCTAACTTATATATGTCGATGTACTGGCGGCTAGATGCTGGAATGGCGGCGGCTATGGGGCTTAGTTTGGTTGTCGGAGTGGCAATAGTCGAGGCGCTGGAAAAACTAGGCCTAGAGGGAGTGAAACTCAAATGGCCGAACGACCTCTATTACCAAGACAAGAAGCTAGCTGGCATTTTGGTAGAAATGTCGGGCCAAGCGGGGGCGGCCGCTAACTTAGTGATAGGTATGGGCATGAACCTGATGATGCCTGAGAAAACCGAAGGCATCACCCAACCTTGGGCTAGCCTAAAGGATGTTGAAAACACGGGAATACTTGACCGAAACGAGCTCGCGATAACACTGATCAACACGCTACACCAAGCCCTCACTGACTATGAACTAAAAGGGATGCAGGGTTTCGTAACCCGCTGGAATCGCCTCGACAATTTCTTAGACCGCCCAATCAAGCTTGTTATGGGCCCCCGTGAAATCACTGGTATTTGCCGTGGTATCAACGAGCAAGGTGCCGTGCTATTAGAAACGAATAATGGGGTTGAGAGTTTTATTGGCGGGGAGATTTCTTTGAGAGCTCAGCCCTGATACAAGAAAGCGAGCCCTTTCGGCTCGCTCTAATCAACTTAATGAACCAATGCTTTCAACTCTGCATTGAGCTCCACCATTTGACCTGATTGATTTTCACTTAACTGCTTCCAGACCAAATCCCCTATTTCATCCGATGGGTTAAAGCCCGTCGGCGCCTCAAGGAGTAACCGCCTAATTTCTTCATGATTGAAATTGTGACAAGCGTGGTCGAGCTTTTCTAACAACTCTAAATAGTCATCAATCGGCAGATAGGTTTCTTGCGCGGTCATGATTCTAGGGTGTGCGGTTTCTTGTACGTTATCACCGATAAGCAGCTCTTCATACAGCTTTTCACCAGGTCTTAGGCCAGAAAACTCTATAGCAATATCACCATACGGATTATCACTATCTTTGACCTCCAAGCCAGAAAGCTGAATAAGATTTCGCGCAAGATCAGCAATCCGTACTGGCTCTCCCATATCAAGGACAAAGACATCACCACCTTTGCCCATTGCTCCCGCTTGAATGACCAATTGAGCGGCTTCAGGAATGGTCATAAAGTAGCGAATAATATCCTCATGTGTAACAGTAACTGGACCACCCGCGGCAATTTGCTTTTTGAATAAAGGGATAACCGAGCCAGACGAGCCCAACACATTACCGAAACGCACCATACAGAAGCGAGTACCATTCTCAAGCGCGTTTTGTTGCGTTGCCAAAGCTTGAAGGCCAAGTTCTGATACACGCTTAGTTGTACCCATGACGTTGGTAGGGCGAACCGCTTTATCAGTTGAGATAAGGACGAATGATTCCACTCCAGCCTCTATCGCGGCTTTGGCTGCATAGTAAGTACCGAAAACATTGTTACGGACCCCTTCAACCACATTGTACTCAACGAGTGGGACATGTTTATAGGCTGCAGCGTGGTAAACAGTTTGTACATTGAAGCTTTTCATGGTTGTCGCTAAGCGATTGATTCTTTGAACAGAACCCAACAATGGAATCACCTGTAGAGATAGGCCGTCCGTTTCTACTAGGTTATTTAGCTCTCTGTCTATTTTGTACAAGCCAAACTCAGACAACTCAAACAGAACAAGGGCTTTGGGTTTCTGCCTAATAATTTGTCGGCAAAGCTCTGAACCTATCGATCCTCCAGCGCCTGTCACCATTACAACTTTACCTTTAATGTTTGCTTCCATTAACGACTGTTGCGGTGACACAGGGTCTCGGCCAAGAAGGTCTTCTACTTCAACATCTTTAAGCTCATCAATTTTAGCTCGCCCTTCAACGATATCTTCCATATTCGGAATGGTTAATACCTCTGCAGACAAATGCATCAAAGAACCGAGTATTTGCTTGCGTTTAACTCTTGATGCGCTTGGAATCGCGAGCAAAACTTGGCCAACATTATACTTTTCCACGATATTGTCGGTTATGAGGGCATCGTAAACATTGAGCCCCATAATCATGGTACCCACAATAGTTTTATCCTGATCAATAAAACCAACAACGTGGTGTGACTCTGATGAACGCAACGCTAATGCGAGCTGACGCCCCGCGGATCCAGCTCCATATATCAGCACTTTCTTCTTGCTCTTGTTATTCGCCTGGGCAACCAAAGATCGAATGATCATTCGAGCGCCGCCACAAAGTAAGCAAAGAAAAGCGCCATATATAATCGGAACAGAGCGAGGAATTGGAGCATCTAGATAAAATGAGAAGACAGCAACTGACAGCGCTGAAATAACACTGCACACCCCAACCACAGCCAAAGCATGGAACGTTAGATAGCGTAGTACCGCTCTGTAAAGCCCTAAGCGAGTGAAAGCAATGATCGAAACAATCGTCGTACCAGCTAACACATAATAGGTTAACTGGTCTTGAGCGGCCGTGATTGTTCCTAACCGAGTCCAGTAAGCGATATAGAATGAAGTAACAATAAAGATACTGTCAATGAGTACGCTGATCAGCCGCTTGCTGAAACGCGGCAAATTCCAAATGTATTCAAGCCTAGCCATAATTTTCTCTTAACGTGGAACAACGCTAAAGTTATTCGATAATTTTTATGTGTCTTTAGGATTTATGGCATCACCTGAACCGCTGCCAGTTACCGTCATGATTATGTACTTAAAGTAGCCTTTAAGTGTCAGGCTATCAATCATTTGTTTATCAGTTTTAGCCAGCAGCTCCGGAGTTGACATATCAATGTTCTGAACTTGAGCTAGGCCTGTAATACCGGGTAAAACATCATACACACCATACGCATCACGTTCTTTGATCAACTCTTTTTGGTTAAACAAATTTGGACGAGGGCCAACCAAGCTCATTTCACCTTTGACTACATTGATAAGTTGGGGCAACTCGTCAATCTTAGTTTTACGCAAAAATACACCAAGTTTGGTGATAGAAGCATTGCTCGCTAAGTGACTAGCTACTGACTGTGTATCTACCGACATGGTGCGAAACTTGATAAGTTTAAACGGCTTTTTATTGCGCCCTACTCGCTCTTGCACAAAAATCGGAGAGCCCGTATCAAATAAGCCAACAATGGATACGATGAGTAATACTGGCCACAAAAAAAGCAAGCCGAACAAGGCTGCTAGGAAATCAATTAAACGAATCATGCTTTACCACTACTTTTCTTTGATTGTAGAAAGGCTTCGGCGGTTTGCTTAAAACCCTCTTGTAGAGATTGAGGCGGTACCCAACCTAACGTTTCTTTCGTATGAGAGATATCGACTTGTAAAGAGCCAGTTAATCTATCTACAACATCCGACTTATTGAATACTTTACCAGCTAACTTGTAACACCAAACAGGAACAGGCAACTGCCAAGTTGGTTTACCTAGCACTTGAGCCATATGACGCACCATCGAAGAAGTGGACAGATCGTGATCATCTGACACAAGAAAGACCTGATTAGCTGCGTTTGGATGGTCAATACAGGTGACGATTAAATCAACTAAATTATCTACTGAAACCAAGCTGCGCTTGTTATTCTTGAAACATCCAAAAGGAAGTGGGATACCTTTTGATACCAGGTTCATTAACGAAGCAAAATTGGCTTTAACTCCTGGTCCGTAAACAAGCGTTGGCCTAATAACAACAATCTCCATCCCTGTTTCTTTGCCAATCTCAAAAAGTTGCTGCTCAGCCTCTGACTTCGATAGCCCATAGTCATCTTCTGGTGCGTGCAAATCGGCTGAAGTGAATGGCTTATCTTTAGACGTGCCCTCACCATTTACCTTAATACTACTGACAAAGACGAAGCGCTTTACACCCGCAGCTGCAGCTTGTCTCGCTAGATTTATCGTACCGCGAGTATTAACCTCTCTGTACTCTTCTAGCGGATCACTTACTGAGTCATTCATGACATGAACACGAGCAGCGATATGAATAACAACCTCGACACTCTTTAGTAATGATGAGTAATCTGAAGATGGATCGATATTTGCTGACAGGTGATCATTACATATTGGAGCAATAGAACGGCCTAACAGACTTACATTGTCCAAAGAGCCAAGTGCATTTAGTAAGTTACGTCCAACAAAACCAGAATAGCCCGTAACTAATAGTTTACTCATGATTGCATCCCCAACTCAACAATTGATTGACTCATTCCCATCATTATGTTTTCTCTGGTGTATTCTTTAATGAATGCACTTCTATCAGTATGAGTAAGATCTAATTTACTCAATGCCTCCATCGCCCCATTGTGATCTCCAGGATAAAAAACTTCAGCATTAGAAACTTCTGACTTTATAAACTCCGCAGCATACCCAGAAACTCCCGCTAAAATTGGCTTACCCGTTGCGGCATACTCAAATATTTTGGATGGCAGCACTTTTTCAAAAGCAGGGTAATCATTTAAATGTAAAAATAAAATATCAGCACCTAAATACTTTTCAATCAAATCATGCCTATTTACCGGCGGCAATAATTCTAAGTTATTCAATCCTGAGATACTATCCACTAATTGTTGTTTTCGGCCACCATCTCCAATAACACTAATATGAATGTCTTTTTTTGCCAAACGGGATAACTCAGGAAGAATAGTATGTAACCCTTGCCCCTCACCAATATTACCGGCGTAAACAAGATGCCTCTTACCCTTTTCACGCTCCGCTTCTACATCAGTCGTAGGTAAATTCAAAAACTCACCGTCAATGCCATTTGTAAACCAAGAATAATTAATCTCCGAATAGCGAGACTTAAAATACCCCTCGAAACCTTTAGAGACAAGATTAATATGTTGCGCCGAGCAAAAGGTGTAATTTTCTATTTCAGAAAGGATTGGTTTGAGAACCAGTGCAATCTTGGGAGACAAGACGTCTTTTATCGTATCGACAAAAATATCTCGTATATCTAGATATAACGGTACCTTTTTTCTCTTTGCAACTCGCGCTCCCAAAAATGCAGTAAACAGTCTTGAACTCGTTGCAAAAACCACATCATAATCTTCATTCATTACCAGTTTTTGTACCTGATGATAAAAAGTGATAAAAGATTTAATCTGATCTAGCATGCCACTTTCATGTGACGGAAGATTAATACGTCGAATCCTAATGTTACCGTCGACTTCTTCCATTTTTGCGTTTTCACTGAAACTGGCATAACGATTAGGCATTGTGGTAATAACATCAAGCTCTATACCGGAGTGCTGCTTCAATTGTTCAACCAAAGCGGTTGTTCTGAACGAACCTGCACACAAATCGGGCTTGAAGTAAAATGATAAAACCAATATTCTCATGGTTCCCTCTTGATTTTTTTTATTTCTGTTCTTAAATGCCCACTAGAAAAAGGAATTTCTATTTTCTTATTTGCTATACTTTTTCCAAATTCAGGATGCCAAGTGCAATCTTTAATCACTAAGGGCTCAGTACTAACAAAAACACAAAGTAACTCACCAACGTGCCATATTTCAATTTCATTCTCTGAAAGCTTTATGGCATCCACATCTGGATGAAGATGCAAATGAAAGCAAGCAGGAACCACTTTTGTCAAGGTATCGTAAATAATCACACGATCTGGCGTACAATCTAATGATCTTGTATGCGTGACTTTAGGTTTTTGCTGCATATAACCATTATGACTGGCAACAATCTGCACCCTCTGCCCTACATTGTTTACTTTGTCTAGTTTCGCATAGGCTCGCTTTGCGACTCGAAATCCAGACCAAACCTGTGATGAATCCATCCCTGCAACTGAAACTGTGTTGTGAGCTGCTGTTTGTCGCTGCCTGATACGTTCAGGGCAGGTACCATACAGAGAAGTACCTGAGTTAACAATAACCCTCTGCTTACCAATTGATAACTCAAAACTCAAGGTATCCGCATGAGCATGACCAGGTAAGTAGTCAGGCCCAACATTTGCGTGGTCAAAAATAACAACATAATGTTCATATGAAACTCGACTATAGCCACTGCTCATATTGGTAATCAATTGACTATCTACCTGAGCACAATTCAATCCCAAGGACTTTGCATAAGCAAATATTTGCTCAGGAGCCTTTGCGATTCCAATAGCAGCGTCATTGAAAAAGCTCACCTCTCCATCTTCATGAACCATAGATGACAGCCAAAACAAGGCTTTCTCGGCGATTTGTATCCATGTAGGTAGGCATTCAATTAACTCTGTCCGTTGACTTGTATTAGCCAGGTCAATCAACTCAAGTAAATCCCACAATAATATCTCATGATACATAGGGGATAGCTCAAAATGAGCGCCATCCTCCAAGAATTGTTCTATCAACTCTTCATTGAGCAGTTTTATACCAAGATTAAGGAGATTCTCAGAATTTTCACCTTTCAAGTATGCACCAACAAATGTTAACGCTTTTGCGTTTGCAAACAAGTGATTCCCAAGAATATGGTATTCCAACTGCTGAGTTAGCACATTTGCTTGCTCCAGCATGCTCTTTAGATACCTTTTTGGTACTTGCTCTTGAACGCTACACCACTTAACCCAATTCACCAATCTCAGTGAAATCGGGTATGGCTCCCAACCATTTCCATAGCAAGGTGGATTGTCCTCAATCCATCTTTTAATAAACTGATGATGCAAATCATGCCTAAAAAAACTATTGCTAGAGCTCAAATCATCAAAATAGTGTAGATTATATATCCATAACTTTGTCTTACTTTCACAATTCCAATCCGAAGAGGAACTAACATTGCCTTTTTGATTTAAAAATTCAACCTCAGTCTCACTGAAAAAACTTTGAGTGTTTAATAGCGGTCCTGACCAACACCATAATGCTTTTTTAGGATAATCGACTTCAAAACAAACGGGCTTGCGGAATATATAATATATTCTGTAATACACTTGCTTTATTTTCAGATACTTAACAGTATTAAATACAAAAATAATTTTTTTAAACAGTTTCACCCTTACTCCGCCGAAATGAAAGCATAAAAAATGTAAAAATCAAAAGAAAAATTGGTAATGGTTTAGCAGGTGCACCATCTTGAAAAAGCACCAAAAAAAGGGCGCAAAATAACCACAAGCCCAATTTCTTAACCCTACCATTAATAGAAACTTTAAATTTAAATGATGAAAACATAAAATAAATGACACAGCCCACTACTGGCAAAGAAAAAACACCAAATTTTAGTAAGTATTCTAATACGCCACCATACAGCCGTCCAAAAACATTATATCGCAACTCACCCAATGGTGTTTGAAATGAGGCATAAGTAGAAAAACCACTATCCCCAGCGCCAAACGGTCCAAAATAGCTTAAATTATAGAATGTTAGAGGTATATTCATCACTCTTCTGAATGCTCCAAATTCCAAAAGACGCTGAGGCTCATACAGCATATATTTAAGAATATTAAGCAATCTAACATCACTTTCATAAATGAATATTGAAGCACCTAAATACAAGCCTACGAATAGTAAGCACAATAAAATCCCAAAAGCTAACCGTGGTTTAAGAAATAAAGTTAGAAAAAACCAGACAAGAAAATGATTAAAAGCTGAATAAAATGATCTTGGAACTAACAAATTAGCCACAAATAAAAGAAAAGAAATCCACATTATGTAATTAACATCATGCCTGGAAAATATAAAGTTCTTCTCAACCGCGTACACCAACACAAAAAAAACATTGATAATTATTAGAATTTTCCCAAAGTGTGCTGGTTCACCAGTTAAAGACCGAACCCCTCTACCAGACTCTGAAAATGATAATGCAGCATCAACACTTCTAGTCACCAAAAATGAAAGGAAATCTGGTTTGACAAATTGTCCAATACCAGCTAACAAGTACACAATCACCACAAAAATCAAAAACTTTGATGACAACGTAAAGTAACCAGAAGACATTAAAGTAAAAATAGCAAAAGCAATAGCTATTGGAGCAAGGTATGTCAAAGCTGTTTTTAGTGTTATATTATCAGCATGAAAAAAAAATGCCAAAAGTAATATGCAAACTAACACACAAACAACCAACAAAGACCTTACTGATATTATCAAATGGTTGCACATAAGTGGTAAAAATACTAAAAACAACAAAATGAAATTTGGTTGGGTATCAATACCTGGGATAAAACCCACCGCCTGAAAAAAGACACTGAGCAAAAGAATCCTATTAATATATATGTTAATCATACTTTAAATAAAATTATAGAAGGTAGCTAGAGAGAGAATCAATGCCTTTGTTGTCAAACATAGAATATCTAATTTCATTAGTTTGCCTTACGAGTTTTTTATAATCATTAATTTTAAGAGAAAGGTGAGTTAAATCCTCAACGTTTAGACCATTATTTCTAAAGCAATCAAGAACAGGAAAAACAAGAGATCTATCATAGTCAGATATAGTGATAGTTAACGTAGGGACTCCACTTGCAATACATTCAACGGCGATTGCTGATGTTTTAGTAACGCACACATCAACCATTTCTAAAATGGTATCGTTAGATAATCCATCTAAAAAATTCAACTTATCCCTTAGTGAAGCTGTATAATTAACCATGCTATCTCTCGGATGTAATTTAACCGACAAGTCAATATTTTCATCCTGGCAATATTTATATAAAGCCATTAGAATTAATTCTGTAGTTTCAAACTCATATGGCTGAGTAAAAAAGACAATGTTCCTCACTTTGTTAATGTTGCTTTTTACAGTTTTTAATTCAAAAGCCACACCTTCGAACAGTAAATCTCCTGTCGACTTATATCCGCCTTTAAAATCCAAGCAAGATAATTTACTGTCACAAAGTAAATTTGACACTGGGAAATCGTATGTTAATTCCGAAACAACATTTACTGTCTGTATTGTATTTATACTACATCTGAGTCTATCAGCTATACCTTTATCGAGGTGAGCAAAACGACCTTTAATAGCAAAGCTATATAGTTTGACGACATTTTTATTATATAGAGAACTAATTGCGCACTTTTTATATATATCATCCGTTTTAAACAAATATACCTCTTTAAGTAACTTAGTTAAGTCTATTCTTATCCTATTCGCAGTGATTATTGTAGGCTTTGAACCACTTCTCTTATCTGTTAGTCTAAATCTAATTACATCAAATAATGATGGAAATATAATAGCAACATGATCATTATCTTTCATCAACTTCAGAATACTATTTATTCCAAAGCTTCTTACCTGAGGAAAAAAATATATTGCACCACTTCGGCAAGTTTTTTTGTTAATGATCTTTAGCGCGTAATCAAGTTGACTTTTTGTTCTACAGATAAAAAAATGATTTGCATGAGGTAACGTACACCTTTGACTTCTTTTATTGAGAACATGATTCAATTTAAAAACAAAAAGCTTGACAACTAGATTTATAAAGCTGATGAACTCAATAATTTTAACAATGATGTTTCTAGTAACTTCATGACAAAAAAGATCGCCTTTGACATTTATTACCCTAATACGATCTTGAAAATTATCAACCAAAACATTAGCTACTATGGCTCCTATCAACTTACTAGAACCGAAATACACCTCATGGCTTTTATATCCAATGAGAGGGAGTTGATTTTTCTGAGTTTCGGATGCAAATACGTCTATACAAAACCCACTCTCCAACCATTGATCACATAGTTTCAGACATTGATACACATTTACTAAAACACCACTTGATAATGAATCAAAGTGGCCAAACACAGTAGTATCGCCTAAGTATTTAGTCTCGAAGTCAGAAAAAAAATTGAATATCTCGTTTATCGGTAATGGTTCAATCTTAGAGATAAGTGATGCTTTATCTACTATACTCTGAATATTGCAAAAATCCAAACACACGATCTCGTCATACTTATCCCAACAAACATCATACTGTTTTGAATCTGATAGCACTAAAGCTACTTTTTTAGTCATAAGCTATAAACACCCATTAATGCGATACATACTATAATAATCAGTGTAAAGTATTTTGATAACGATAAAATTTTACAGCCAATACCATTTTGATGAAGATAATATAAAGAAACACAAATTATAAGAATATGCGAGAATAGAATAACTGACAAAGCACCTACTACACCATAAGAACTTATAAATATGTAGTTAAGTAACGTGGTTAGCATAGCAATCGAAACATATATATACATTTGCTGCTTTGTCTTTTCTAAGAAGTTCATAGTTAGTCCAACACCAAGAGTAGTGGCAGCGGAAATAAAAGATACCAATAGAGATACAATTAGTATATATTTAAAATCCTCTGCGGGAATACCTAACCACAAATCCAAATATAGCTTAATAATTTGATAAACAGGAAAAACAAATACAAAGCTACAAACAATCATTATTGACTGCTCGAAAAATGCATCATCCAACATCTTTCTTTTACTTAATGTATTGTAATACCTTGGTGTAAAATAAATAGACAACCCTTGAAACAACAGAAAATACACAGAAGCATACTTGACCACCAAAGAGTAAACACCTAGTTCATATTCAGTAGCGTATTTTTCAAGAAAAATTCGGTTTGACCATGTTAAAACCCATGCCGACAATACTGTTGGAACAAATGGAATAGAGTATCTAATCACTCTTGATATATCATGGTTAGATATTTTTATTAAAGGCTTGGAATATGAATTGGCAATATAAACAATTATAATACAAGCCGATATAAGCAAGCCATATATATATGACATATAACCGATAGATAAATAGCGTACAAATAATAAAACCGAGCAGAATAAAGGTACTGTTTTCAATAATGACGCAAGCAGGTATTTAATTGGTTGTGATTGATATTGATTCCTAACTTGGCAAATAGTAAGCATAGAAAAGCTAATTGATGATATATATATCACAACATAGTTCAGGTATTCAAAATTCCAAAACTTGAAAAAATAGGGAATGAATGTTAGTGGTATAAACAAGGCTAGAGCAATTTTAACTGAAACTATAAGAGCCATTTCAACTATACCCTTGCCAATTTCGTTATAGTATCTTGTTACGCCTTTCTCAATAGAAACAGACACTACTGCCTGAATCAACATTTGATATGTCTCGAATAATGAAATCTTTCCATAATCACTTACGGAAAGGTTTTCTGATAATAGGAAAACTGTTAGAAAAGTAAATATCTGCGGTATCAGCACCGCTAAACCAAATGTAATTACAGAAAGATTCACACTAAAACACCAAGTACTCTTTCATACGTATAATCATGTCCATAGGAACTAAAATGATGATTATCAGAAACATAAGCTAATTCTTTATTTAATTCATCAAAGATATTCACAACACAATTATCACCCATTACTTTATGTAGAATATTATTGTATTTCACAATATTATCTTTTACTAAGGGATTCGCTCTGCAATATGCATTATTTGCCGGTGCAATTGGTATTACTATTAGCTTTGTGTTGGCGAAAAAATCTCTAATTTTAATTATATTTTCCTCAAAGGTAACTTCATCGACATAACTAATATTTCTTAATCTTACTATACCGCCGTAATACTTACTTACTAAGAATTTTGAAACCTTGTTGATTACAGGGAGTCTTGATAGTATTTGAAGTTCGGACTTTCTTAATGCTCTAGGATAACAATCCACTATACCAACTTGTATAATCACAATATCTGCATCATAGGCACCAAAATGAATCGACAGATTTTTTACAATCTCACTGGTTGTTCTGCCTGTCTTTATATCAAAGTAAAAATTGTATTTTTCTTTTAACTTTCTTGCTAGCTTATATGTCCACGTATTACTTGCCAGGGGGGAATCTTCAGCTATTCTAGGATAGCCTAAAGAATCCGTTAGTAATAAAACACTTTTCATTAGTATTTCTCTTGTGATATCCACATTAATCTTGATATTATATTTTGGATTTTTGATTACTTAAATTATTTTTCTACCACTTTAACAATGCAAATATACGCCTAGACTTTTATTAATATTAGTTTTGTTAGTTTAAACACTAAGTAAAAGACCAATCCCTTGCTGCCTATACTTTTCGCTTCAATCACTTAAATCTAGCAAACATATATAAAACTCATTTCGAGGCTGAACTGCAACGCGATTATTCTATTTGAGTAGTTTCCAAAAAATCTCATGCTATTAAAGCTATTCGTTTTTTCATGGTTTTGATATGACTTTAAATCGTTAATTAACCTTACCTTAGAGTAAAGCATGAGATTGTATTTATATTACATATGCCATCTTTAATTAATGACTGTATACCCTGCCATTTTTTCATATACAGGGAGCATAGAAAACTGTTCACTTAAACTACAAAGCTCGTCGGTTTGACCTTGTAAAAAAGCTTCTGTTTGTTTATACAATCCAGGCTTATATTGAATATCCAGAGCATCATCTACTTCTAATTCTTCAATCAACACGCTGCCCAATTTCTGAATTTGTAGCTTTTCCATCGGTCTAAAAATCAAACGATGTGCACCAGTCAGTACTTCGACACTCCAACGACCTGGAGCTCCCCAATTACCATGATAAGCAAACAAAGCACCTGACTCTGAAACTCCAGCACCAGAGAAATTATATGAACGCGGATGCCAGTCTTCACTACCGCTAACGAAGCAACTTAGTTTCTTTGGGAATCCTCCAAGAAAAAATGCCATATCCGCAACATGAGTCGTATTTGCTAAGAACCAGTTTTCTTTTACACCTTCAGCTTTATTCAACTTCGAGATAACATGTCCCCATTCAGTCAATTCAAAATTAAAGCTCTGCACGCCGCCATCGAGTTTAATAATTTCTTTCGCAGCAAGTAGGGATGAGAAGAATCTACGATTGTATGCTACATAAACCTCAGCACTCTTGCATTCAGCGTACTTTGCGAGCTTTTCAATCTCTTTTGCGTCTAGCCCACCTGGTTTTTCCACCAAAATTTTTTTAACACCATTATCAATCAATTTGATCGTTGTTGGTGCCAGTTGCTCAACTCCTGTTGTAACAATACCAAACTTGAATTGTTGAACATCTTCAGCCTCACAAAACTTATCTAATCCACCAATATATGGGCTAATACCAGTCGCATCTTGAAACTTTACTGCCGAAGCCTCGCTACGTCCTACGACAACAAAGTCACGCTTTAGGCCATTAAGCACTTTTACGTATTCTTGTGCCATAGCTCCGGCACCGATCATTAATATCATTTTTAAACCTTATGTAATTGGAACTAACTGTTCTTGTTCAATGCTTGGACTGGAGTTGAAAATTGGTGCGGCTTTGCGTAAGAACTCTGAATGTAGTATGCTTGATTCTGTTAACGTCGTCAGGTCACAGTCTTGATTGTTGATTAAATCCAATACTACTTTGTTTGATAATTGGCTTTGGAATAAAATCTGCAGTGGCGACTCTTGTACTGTATCACCATTTTGATTAAACCAACGCACTGCACCTTCACGTTCAGAGAGCTCAATTCGCTCACCGTCAGCGATCAAAGTTATATCTAGCATGACTTGACCGCTTTCTGTTTGCTCACAATATAGTGCTAGCCTATGTTGGTCTGATTTAGCTGAAAGCCCACCAATGAGCTCTTTGTAGCCAGGGCGCTTGCTATCAATAACACTGACGTTGGCTTGAAAATCCAACTCATAACTCGAGAAGCCCACGAAATAGTTCCACAAATCAATAAAGTGGATAGCATTGCAGCCCAGTCCCCAGTTGCTTCCTTTCACTTCTAGAGTAACCGATTGAGCGCCTTGACAATATTTCGCTAACTCTTGATATGCAGGGAATTGCCTTCTTGGGCAGTTAACCCAAGTCTTCACGCCAGCGTTTGCCAATAAAGTTTCCGCTTCTACAAGTTGTGCAGCAGATTGAAAAATAACTTTCTCCAAAACTAGGTAGTCAACCTTTAGCTTTTCAATCAACTGCTTAACGACACCTAGGCGCACGGCTGCGTTTGTCGCCACAATCGCGACTGCTACGTTCAGTCCAGCGATCGCTTCCATGTCCGTAACGTATATCACCTCAGGAGAAGTTTCCTGAGCAACCTCTTGGTAACGCTGTTTAGCAACGTCGAGTGATTGCTCGGATGGGTCTAGAACATAGATGCTGAACTTGTCATCCAATTGCGCGAGTGCTTGAAGGTGTCGGCTGCCCAACTGACCTGCACCAATAATAAGTAAATTGTCTTTCATGTAACTAATGCCAATCTAAGTTTTGAATTCTGTGTTGCCGTTTATAGGCTAAAGCCATCATCAACCACGATGTTCTGACCGGTGATGTACTTTGATTGCTCTGATAGTAGGAACAATACCGCACCAATTACGTCATCAACATCTAGCATGCCTGCGCCATGAGTTTTCTTTTTATAGGCTTGTAAGAAGGCTTCAGGTTGATGATCGAAAATGCCACCAGGGCTAACGCTGTTGATGCGGAACTGACTGTCGTTCACATAAGCAACCACATACTTGTTAAGATGTTGAATCGCCGCTTTAATTGCCGCGTACTCCACAGGCATGGTCATCGGAGTGTTGTCATAGATATCGAACTTTGGTGCAACCACACCATAGATAGAAGAGATATTAACGAGTGAGAATTCTCTGGTATTACGCTGAAAATAAGACGCGGCTTGTTGAGAGAATAAAAAAGCACTGCCTAAGTGCAGTGATAGGTTGTCATTAAAGCTTTCAAGGCTCACATCGAAGAAGTGTTTTCCGTAAGTTGCGTTTCTTGGGTAGGTCGCGTTGACTGCGCCATCAACAGACTCATCCAACTGGGCGAAAAACTGCTTAACATCGCTTTCATTCGTCACATCAAGCGTATGAAATGAAACGGCTTCAGCGTTAATATCACAGCCTAGGTTTTCAATACGCGCTTTCATGCTGTCGACATTAATATCCGCAGCAACCACTCGTGCGCCTTGTGCAAGCACTTTGGTTACGAGCTTAGAGCCCAATAAACCACCAGCACCAGCGATAAAAATCACTTTATCTTTTAATAAATTATCCACTTAAAGACCGCCTTCTACGATGGCTTCTGCCAATTTAAAATCATAAATATCGTCGATATCGACTGATCGCTCTTTTGGCACTTCGATGCTTGTTACTCGTCCTGCGAACAGGCTTTGGTTTTGTAGGATATAACTTGGTGAGGTGACATAAACAACCGTAGTGATGTCAAAGGCAATAGGAGCATCTTGGCGACGAGCAACGCCACCTTCAATCAGATTCATCAGCTGCACGTCTCCGGCTTCACCTCTCCGAACCATGTTGAAGTATGGGCTGCGATTTGCAGGTGTGATACCTATACAAACATCCGCGTTACTATCGGCAATCTGCTTGATTGCACCTTCTACATCATCAACGCTACGCAGAGGGCTGGTTGCCGGCAGGCTGACAAAGCGGTCAAACGAGCCATAGTTATCAGTAACCCATTCAACCGCGTGCATCCACGAAAGCCATTCAGGGCTGGTATCTGACGCAAGCTCAGCGGGTCTTTCAATCAAGATCGCATCATTTTCCAAAGCAACCTCAGCGATCGCCGCATCATCTGTTGATACAAAAACTTTGTCTATCGATGAACATGCTTTCGCAACATCTATGGAGTATTGCAGCAGGGGTTTACCGGCTAAATGTTTAATGTTCTTACCAGGCAACCCTTTTGAGCCGCCTCTGGCAAAAATAAAAGCATGGTTTTTCATTGTGACGCCTTTAATAACAATATTTTAGTGACTGGCTGCTCTGATTTGCTGGATAAGCTCAACACTCTGCTTAGCCTCTTCGACATCAATGCAGGAATGATCTCGCCTTTCAATTTTAGAGATAAAATCGGTCACCATATTCAAATACATTTGGTTCTTATCCCAATCCGGTTCACTGTAAAGCACTTCATCACCTTTAGCGCTAGCAAGGGTAATTTCGTTTCTTATAAGATCCCATTCTAAGGTACCTAAGCTACCGATAACTCGACATTTTCGGTATGGTTTTCTCTGTAAGAAGTCTAAGTGGATATTAAAAACTGCACTTTGACATATAGCAACTATATCAGCGCAATCTTCGACATCGAGCGACAATTCATCACCAGAGCGTAAGATCACATGTTTCACATTAAGTGAACCAAATAGCCATTGTACATAATCGAGCTCGTGACTCAGCTCTAGGAGTGCACCACCGCCTAGTTCTGCATTTGCAGAAACGCTACTGCGATAGTCCTTGTTAGGGCGCCAGTCTGGCAAATACTGCCCAACCTCAACATTTACGTTATATATGTGCCCTACTGCTTGTTGAATTAATAGCTCCTTAAACACGATAGCCGATGATAAGTAACGCAAGCAGTAGCCAATCGCTACAGGTGTATCAAACCTATCTGCAGCGTGAAGCAAAAGCTCACTATCAGAAACACTTACAGAAAGTGGCTTTTCAATTAGAACCGGAATATTCGCTTCAATCAAAGGAATTGCATGCTTGGCATGAAATGGCGCAGGAGATGCAACAATGGCGAGCTCTACGTTATGGTTGATAAGTTCATTAATCTCATCAACTATAACGTCACAATCGGAGACTGCTTGCTTGGGAGCTCTTCCACTAGCAGACATCGCAACAAGCTTGCTATTAGGAAAAAGCTTCTTGAGGTTTTTGCGATGACGAGTTGCAATATTCCCTAAACCAATAACGGCAACACATTTCATCTGTTAGTCCATTCCTAGTGTGTGTATATCCGCTTTTGCACGGTTGAAATCATCCATACGACCTATATCTAGCCAGTATTCATGGATAGGGAACATCAGAACGTTATCGCGTTCTTCCATGTGACGCTCAAGCAGCGTTGGCATATCGATACGGAAGTTCTTTGGTACCGAGTTGATAACTCTTGGTGACACAACATAAATGCCCGCATTTACGAAGAATCGCTGAATCGGCTTCTCCACCATGCTGGTGACTTTGTTGCCTTCGCCATTAATTACACCATAAGGGATCTGATAGTCGTACTCACGCACACACATTGTCGCGTCCGCCTGGTTCTCCTGATGGAAATCAAGCAAGCGCTGGAAATCAACCTTGGTTAACACATCACCGTTCATCAGAATCAGTGGTAAATCTGCAGGTAAAGACTCAGGTAAAAGCCCCAAAGCACCACCAGTACCTAAAGGTTCATCTTCATGCACATAATTGATTTTAATACCTAAATCAGAACCATCACCGAAGTAATTGATGATCTGTTCTGGCATGTAGTGTGTCGATATATAAAAATTCACAAAGCCGGCTTTCACAAAATTGCGGATCACCGTTTCAAGAATAGGTTTGTTGCCAATCTTGAGCATTGGCTTCGGGCAAGAGTCTGTCAGTGGTCTTAATCGTGTACCAAAGCCCCCCGCCATAATAAACACAGGGTTTTCATAGCTTGGTTTGTCCACTAGCGCGCCGTGAAGCGTTTCTAAACCGGTAAGTTTGCCATCGTCAATCAGTGGGATAAATAGGATATCGAGCTTGTTCATCAACTCAATCAGCTCTTCTCGAGAACTCGAAGCCTTGGCAGTAATCGGGTTAGAGTTCATCACCTCTGACACCGGGCTATCTAGCCCCTTACCCGCTAATAAACCTCGACGTATATCACCATCGGTCACCACACCTAATAGGCGGTTATCATCAGCAACCACTAGCGCTACGCGCAGGGCTTCAGAATCGATAATCTCTAACGCGGTTTTTATGGCTTGCGATGGCGATAATACCGCTTTTTTCCAACTATTCATCATATTCGAACAACTTGTTTTTTTGCTTTAATTTAGAAAAAGTTATCGTGTTTGGCTGTACATCCGATAAGACGGTGGATCCCGCCCCAACAATACAACCAGCAGCTAACGTGATGCCTTGAATAACCGTAGCACCTGCACCAACGTAAGCCGACTCGCCAACATTGACTTGACCACAGAGCGTCGCACGGGGTGCGATATGGCAATAATCGCCAATACTAGCGTCATGTTCAATAAGCGCTGTACTGTTAATCACACTGTGGTCACCCAACGTCGTACCTGCTTGAATGATTGCTGAGTGTAAAATCTGACAACCTGCACCTATTTTGGCAAACGGCGAGACCGATGCGCTGGTCGCGATAACCGTCTCAAACTGATAACCCAAAGAGAGAAAGTGTTGATTCACTTTTTGCTTAAGTTTGGACTTCGGCATCACACCAATACCGTTCACCAAGCGCACTTGATTTGGAGAAAAGCGAAGGACATCGTCATCACTCTTTAAATGAGATATACCATCAAATACCACTCTTTGACTGATATCTACAGGGCTAACGACAGCTATGATATCTCTTCCTTGACCAAGCAATATTTCAGCAAGAACTGAGGCATGACCGCCTCCACCAATCATTACAATAGGAAGATTCACCTCATCACTCAATGATCAGCTCTCCTGCTTTGTATCCTTTGGTTGCTTTAGTGCCAAGAAGTTCCCAATAACGATAAGGGGACAAACCAATTCCTGGACGCTTAATTGTGAAGTTATATTCTGTTAACTCTTCCCCCTCTTCAATATCCATTGCTGCTACTAAGCTTTTTCGCGCTACGGATTTGTTTTTCACTTCAGAAACTGTAGGAGTTTTTACGCTAGAGCCTAATGCAATCTCAATCTGACGGATGGCTTTTACCATTGCCTCTAGCTCTTGTGGCTCTAGAGAAGCTTGATGGTCTGGACCTTCCATGTTTTTATCTAACGTAAAATGCTTCTCTATCAAAACAGCACCACGAGCAACAGCCGCAATAGGAATCGTTATTCCTTCACTGTGATCCGAATAACCTGCTGCCAAATCGAATGCTCGCCCTAGCGTATCCATTGCTCGTAGGTTGATTTCTTCCATTGGAGCAGGATATTCCGTCGTACAATGAAGAATTGTTACTTTCTCTTTTAGCGCTTTTTGACCAGCTTCTGATGCATAAGCCTCTTGAAAACCTAGCATCGAAGGTTCTGCTTTTTCATCTGCTGTATAACCGAAAGCAATAACTCCAAGAGCTGTCTCAATTTCGGAAAGTGTTGCCATACCTGTTGATACAATAAGATCACAACCGGTACGAGCATGAGCCAATACAAGAGGAGCGTTCGTTAACTCACCGGAAGGCAACTTCAAGCGCGTTAACCCAAGCTCCTTGACCAAGAAGTCTAAACTTTCTACATCAAAGGCTGTTGACAGAAACTCAATACCAAGGGATTCGCAGTATTTTACGAGCTCATGGTGAGTTTCGTAAGACAGCTCTAAACGGCTTAACATCGCTAACTGGGACTCTTGCTTTTGAGTATTTGTTACTTGATATTCGGCTTGTTTAGCCTCTTCTGTAACTAGGTTTTTTGCTTTAAAAGTTTGAAACTTTACAATATCCGCTCCTGCCTTGTGAGCAGCATTGACCAAAGCAAATGCTAATTCTTCTTGACCGTTATGGTTTACACCCGCTTCGGCAATAATCAAAGTCATGATTGTCTCACTCTACTTTCTTGTTTAAGTCAGGTTCAATTTTGACATCATAAAAAGACTTACAAGGTTCGAAATCCAGCCCTTTAATCATCTCTATGACTTGCTTGCTACTATCCCCCTGTCCGTAGGGGTTAGCAATATTCTCATCTTCAGCTTTATACTTTCTACTCACAGCAAGGCTAATCGCGTTACTGATAGATTCTTTTGTAGCATCTGCGTTTAGAACACTTTTGGCAGCCAAACGCCCTTTTTGTCTAGAGCCTATATTCACTGTAGGAACATCAAAGGCTGGCACTTCTATAATACCACTAGATGAGTTGCCGATAACGGCAGCAGCATGTTTGACTGCACTTAGATAACGTACCTGCCCTAACGATGGTATTGCTAATACACGCTCAGGGTTACTTCTAGCATATTCTTCAAGTATTGGGATAATTCGTCGCCCACCATCATCCGCATTGGGATACGTCAAAATTACTTGATGGTCGGGAAACGTATCTAAAGCATCGAGTAGCGCTTGAAAACTTTCTTCAGGAGCTTCTTCACCTAAGGTCACTGGATGATACGTGACAAGAAAGTAAGGCTTATCAATTGAGAAATTAAGAGATTCACTTAATTCCTGTGTATCCATAAAAGAAGCTCGTTTTAGATGATCAAGCCCAATAGCCCCAATATTTTTAACGCGCTCAGGAGATTCTCCTAACTGGATAACTCGCTGACGATACTCTTCTGTCGACGTACCATGCAGGTAACTCAACTTTGTAATAGCATGACGAATCGCATCATCGTAAGCACCTTCCGTTATCTCTCCACCATGAAGATGAACAATTGGAATACGAAGTATCATGGCAGTTTGCGCTGCAGCAAGCGCTTCAAAGCGATCCCCAAGAATGACAAGAACATCTGGTGCTAGTCGCGACAAGGCATCGGCAAACCCTAAGACCCCCAGCCCCATACTTTTCGCTGTACCTACAGCGGAATCAGAAGACAACAAAATCTCTATTTTCTCATCGATATTGAAGCCATCTTTTTCAATTTGTTTGTAAGTATCACCGAATTCCGGTGATAGGTGCATACCAGAAACAAGCAATTGAAGTGTTAGGTCAGGATCGCTTTGTATGTCCTTTAAAAGCCAAAAGAGCAGACCATACTCTGCTCTTGTACCAGTAAAGACCGCAACCTTTTTATGTGTCTGCGTCATGTATGTATTAAACCTACTTAGCCTTTGATTTCCACTGGGGTACTTGGAAGATTGATTAGGTGCGCCTCAATAAACTCTGAGTAAGTTAGGTCACCACGTATTGAATTCTCAAACATAGGTAATCTGTGCATGAGCTGCCAAATAGGTCGAGTCATCACGCCTGAACCATTTGTGCCTTTAAGTACCTCTTCGCGACTTTCTTTATCCGGACAAATGATTGCATTTAACCAATAGTTTGACTTCGCATACTCTGGCTCAGTGACAAATTTAAAATCTGTACCTTTGAAGAAGTTTTTATAGCGTTCTGCAAGCAATCTCTTTTGCTTCAAATACTGCTCGATAACTTCCATCTGTGCACATCCCAGAGCAGCATTCAGGTTAGGCATGCGGTAGTTAAAGCCAGGTTCATCATGGAAGAACTCATACGGATGAGGAACTTTTGCTGTCGTCGTGACATGCTTAGTACGCGCACCTAATTCTTGAGTCTTACATAACACCATGCCACCACCGCCTGTGGTGATGATCTTATTGCCATTGAAGCTGACAGCACCAAAATCACCCATAGTACCGGTGTGTTTGCCCTTATAGAACGAGCCTAGGCTTTCTGCGGCATCTTCAACCAACGTGATGTTCCATTTCAAGCAAACGGCAACCAGTTCATCAAGCTCTACAGGGTGACCAAACGTGTGCATTGGTACAACGGCTTTGATCCTTCTACCTGTTTTTTTATGGATACACCCAGCGTCTGTGACTTCAGCATTCTCTTCTAAAAATGCATCCACAGCCTTAGGGCACAACCCTAAACTCACTGGAGATACATCCAGAAAAATAGGCTCAGCGCCCATATGATAAAGAGCATTGCAGGTTGCAACAAAAGTCAAAGCTTGCGTGACAACCAAGTCGCCTCTTTGAACATCAGCCATGTACAATGCAGCATGCAATGCTGCTGTACCATTCACTGTCGCTACAGCTTTAGCCGTACCAGTGTAAGTTTCAATTTTTCTTTCAAAATCATCAACAAACTTACCGACGCTAGAAACAAATGTACTTTCAATCGTTTCCATTACGTACGCTTTTTCGTTGCCATCGAAAGTCGGTGCATGTAAGGGAATAAATTCGTCTGTTTTGTAAGTATCTCTCACAAATTCAACAATAGATGTCGCTTTCATTGAATGCTCCACTTACATCTTGCTATCGAGGTATTTACCCGTTTCTTTGTGCCCAAAATCAGGGATCATGGTAAAGAACAGTTTCACAATCTGCTCTTTAGTCCAAGCTCGCTCACCTTTCATCTCAGAGATGCTGCTTTCAAACAAAGTAAGAAGCTCTTGCTCATAAAGAGGTTCATTTTTGATGATGCCCAGATTTTCGAATCGAGACATATCCAGCTCTTCTTTATCTGTAAAAAACTCTTCGAAGTCTTTTTCACCTGTTGTATCACTTGCAGTAAATAAACATGGCCACTTACCTTGCTCTGGCAGCGTATGTGCAAGTTGGCGTGCTTCTTCTTCTGTGTCACATAGGTGAGGTTCAAAACCAAGTTGCTCTAGGTATTTCACCGCAATATCTGCAAACGAAATAAGATGCAGAGCTTCGCTCAGTTTCGGGAAGAAAATGTCACGGTTTTCACCAAAAATACAAGACATTAAGCATAGTTCACCCGACTCTTGAGGAGTAACAAAATAACGCTTGATGTCGTTTGGGGCTACGATAGGTTGACGCTTTTGGATACGTTGGTTAAATCCGTGTAGCAGCGAGCCATCAGAGAATGCCACATTTGCAAAGCGAGCAGTTGAGATTGCCATTTGCTCACTTTTACGCATAAGGAACATTTCCATAATGCGCTTTGACGCCCCCATCATGTTAACAGGGTTTGCAGCTTTATCTGTTGAAACACAGAAGTACTTTTTCGCACCAGCATTAATAGACTGCTGAATTGTTTTGTCGGTATTAAAAACGTTTACATCGATCATGCGCATCAATGTATAAGGATCTTTTTCACTTCTAACATGCTTAAGCGCAGATAGGTTCAATACATAATCGAACTTACCATCAGCTTTAATGAATGCGTCGTACTCTAGAGAACCAATGTCCAAAGCAAATGTTTGGAAGTCACCATCAATGTAACCAAATGAACTACGGATATCTCGAACAAGCTCTACCATATTGTTTTCACTAATGTCGACAACATGTAGCTTCTTAGGGTTACGTTTGAAAATCTCTTTAGTTACGGCTTGTCCGATTGAGCCAGCGCCGCCCAGAACAAGGAAACTTGACGCAGAAACAATACGTGATAGCTCTGCTTCATAATTTTCAATATCTTGCGTAAATAGGGCTTCGGTACGACCGATTAAAGGCAAAATAGCATTCATTACCAAATCCCCTTGGTATCTACTAAGTATGGTGAGTTTATTGACTCAGCTTTAAATTCTTTGTGGTCAACAAGCATAACGTGGATATCAGCGGTTGATTTTGCAACGTCAAGGCTCTGAAGCTCAACGTGCTCTAATGAACTTGGTAGTTGGTGAATATTAGGCTCAACCGCAATCACGTTTCCTGTGTGGAAAGAAGCAATTTCTTTTACAATCTGCATTGCAGGGCTTTCACGTAAGTCATCGATATCAGGCTTAAAAGCTAGACCGTAGCAAGCAATTGTAACTTCTTTGACAGTTTTATTAGCATTCTCTTGCAAGAAGTCTGCAATAGCCATTTTAGTCTTATCGACAACCCATCCTGGCTTACTGTCATTAACCTTACGTGCAGTGTGAATGATCTTAGATTCTTCTGGTGTTTTTGAAACTATAAACCATGGATCAACAGCAATACAGTGGCCGCCTACGCCCGGGCCTGGTTGAAGGATGTTCACACGAGGGTGACGGTTTGCTAGTGCGATCAGTTCCCATACATTTATGCCTAACTTGTCACAGATGATGGATAGCTCGTTAGCAAAGGCAATTTGTACATCGCGAGAGCTGTTTTCTGTTAGCTTCGCCATTTCTGCCGTGCGAGCATTGGTCACCACACACTCACCTAAAACAAAGGTTTTGTACAACTCAACCGAACGCTCTGAACAGCGAGCAGACATACCACCAATAACGCGGTCGTTTTCTACTAGCTCACGAACAACATGGCCAGGAAGCACGCGCTCAGGGCAGTGCGCCACGTTAACATCCGCATTATCACCATGTGTTTGCGGGAAGGTAAGATCCGAACGAGCTTCAGCAAGCCAAGCCGCCATTTGCTCTGTCGCACCGACAGGAGAGGTGGATTCTAGAATCACCAAGTCGCCTTTTTTTAGCACAGGAGCAATCGCTTTGCTTGCTGCTTTTATGTAAGACAAATCTGGAGCAGGCACTTCGCCCTCTTCACAAGGTAAGAACGGGGTTGGTACGGCAATCAAAAACGCTTCCGCTGGTTCTGGGGTAGTGCTAGCTTTTAAGTAACCCTCTGATACCGCCGCACTTACGATCATATCCAGATCGGGTTCTACAATATGGATTTTACCTTGGTTGATGGTATCCACTGCGTGCTGGCTAACATCCACACCAATTACTTTTTTCTTACGTGATGCAAACATCGCGGCGGTAGGTAAACCAATGTAACCTAGGCCAATAACTGAAACTGTTTCAAAAGACATTTTCATTTCCTGAGATTTTTTATTTTGCTAATTCATCTAAAATTCGTTGGCATGAGAGGCCGTCACCGTAAGGATTGTGTGCGAAACTCATTGCTTTATAAGCCTCTTCATCTTTTAACAACACTTCTAAGCCTGAGACGATCTTGTCAACATCGGTTCCCACTAGTTTCACGGTGCCTGCTGCAACGGCTTCTGGCCTTTCTGTGGTGTCACGCATTACCAATACTGGCTTGCCTAATGAAGGCGCCTCTTCCTGAATACCGCCGGAATCGGTAAGGATGATGTGCGCACGGCTCATCAAGTAAATAAAAGGAAGGTATTGCTGAGGCTCGATAAGGTGCACGTTATCCACGTTGGATAGAATGCGATTTACTGGCTCTCTTACGTTTGGGTTCAAGTGAACTGGGTATAGGATTTGCGCATCAGGGTTGTCTTTTGCTGTGCGTGCTAGCGCTTCACAAATACGCTCGAATCCACCGCCAAAGCTTTCGCGGCGATGTCCAGTGACCAAAATCAACTTTTTATCTTCTTTTAGCATTGGGAACTGAGCCGCTAGTTGCTCGTTCAGTGCTGTATCATTGTCGATTTTGTCTTTCACCATAAGTAATGCATCGATAACTGTGTTACCGGTGATACAAATATCCGCTGGATTAGTGTTTTCTTTAAGTAGGTTGTTTTGGGAGGTTTCGGTTGGCGCAAAATGGTATTTGGTCAGCGCCCCAGTAAGCTTACGGTTTGCCTCTTCCGGCCAAGGCGAATAGATGTTGCCAGTGCGTAACCCCGCTTCTACATGGCCAACTTCAATTTGCTCGTAGTAAGCGGCAAGGCTGGCGGCAAAAGTAGTGGCCGTATCACCATGAACAAGCACCACATCAGGCTTATATTCTTGCAGCACAGGTTTGAGCTCTAACAAGATACGTGCGGTCACGTCATTGAGTGATTGTCCTGCCTTCATCAAGTCCAAATCATAATCTGGTTTGATCTCAAACAGTTCAAGCACTTGGTCAAGCATTTCACGGTGCTGAGCAGTCACACAGCACTTTGCTTCAAATCGCTCATCGTTTGCAAACGCATGGACAAGCGGTGCCATTTTGATGGCTTCTGGGCGCGTACCAAAAACCGTGAGGACTTTTTTTCTAGACATAATCTTAATTTACGTTGGAAGTAGAATAAGTGAGTAGTAATTAAGATTCCGAGTTACCTTGCAATACCATGTACCGCTAGAGAAAATAATTCAGACTAAGACACGCTACCGCCCTTAGGTTTAGCTCCCAAAGGCAAATAGGTAGACATCCAAACTGTCGGGGGAATCCCATAATTGGCGGTGAGTATATCGAAAAATACGACTTAAATAAAAGTTATCTTGGAAAGTAAAATAAATAATTAATAAGTAGTATAAAGATACTGCCCCCATGTGACTTATTGCTCAATTCCCACCCGACTAATCATTATTTCACTCACTAAAATGATGCTCCTTTTACTTCTTAGAGCCACTAAGAGTGTCGTTGCAACCATGTCGACTCTACACGTATCAATACCTCTTGTGGTAGCATACAGGCACTGACAGCCCTAGGTGATGAAACGTGAGAAAACTGCTAAAAAATTCAATTGTATGCCACGGTATCGGTGTGTTTGGTACCCTATTACTCCTTCATATTATCACGGGCTTCAGGGCTAACCTTCCCATCACGGTTATCAATAGTTTTTGGCTCGTCAGCTGCGCCTATGTTGCTACCTCTGTCACTATTCCCAAGATTACTAACTACTTGCTGGTTGATCGGAAGTACTACATTTTGCCGGTTCTGGCTTCCATCTATGCCGCCGCTATGGCTTTTATTTTGTTGTTTAGGGTTGAGTACTCACGTGAGATTCTTATTTACGCTTTTAGTATTCATTTGTTTTGGATGTACTTTTCTGCCGTATACCGCAAAGAAAATGCCAAACTCAATTTAAGTGCAATCAATAATTTTGATGTTGGCAGCCTTGATAGTAGACATGCACGTATCCATCTATCACTTTTACGTGAGCCTCTCTCAATGTCTGAGATAAAAGATGGCTTAGTGGTTGATTTACATAACAAACTCACACCAGAACAAGAGAAGTTTGTTGCCGATTGCAGTATCAATAACATTCCGGTTTTCCATTCGGAAAGCATTCGAGAAATGATTGAAGGCAAGGTAAAAACAAGTCACTTGTCTGAGAATGCTATTGGTTCGCTTGTTCCTAACCCTGTTTATCACAACCTAAAACGTGCTTGGGAATCAGCCTTAATCATTCTGAGCTTTCCAATCACGCTGCCTATCATGGCTGTCACTGCTTTACTAATTAAACTGGAAAACCCTGGGCCTGCAATGTTTATTCAAGAGCGAGTGGGGCAAGGTGGCAAAACATTTCGCATCTATAAGTTTCGAAGCATGACGGTAAAAAAAGCTGGAGCTGAGGATAAATTTGCCACCGAAGAGCAAGCACGAGTGACCAAAGTCGGCAAATTCATCAGAAAGGTTCGAATTGATGAACTTCCTCAGTTTTTCAATGTACTAAAGGGAGAAATGTCACTTATTGGACCTCGACCAGAGCAAGAAAGCTTCGTAAAACAGTTTGAAAAAGAGATTCCTTTTTACGGCTACCGCCATATGGTCAAACCCGGTATTACCGGTTGGGCACAAACCGTTCAAGGATACGCCGATGACACGGATTCAACACGTGAAAAGCTGGCCCATGATCTTTATTACATCAAACACTTATCTTTCTGGCTAGACATGAATATTGTGTTGAAAACATTAAAGACTATGATGACCGGTTTTGGCGCTAAGTAATAGTTATAGCTACTCAAAGTGAGCATCATACTGAGTGTGGATAATCCAAGAATTAAAGAAATAATAGTAGGTTAACAATGTCATTTGAAAGAGTTTCTGTTATTGGACTAGGCTACATTGGCTTACCAACAGCGGCAATGTTCGCTTCAAGAAAAAAGAAAGTCATCGGCATAGATGTAAACAAAGATGCGGTAGATACAATAAACAATGGTAAAATTCATATTGTAGAGCCGGATCTAGACATGCTCGTACAAGCTGCTGTTACTGAAGGATACCTGTCCGCATCAACAACTCCGGAACCAGCCGATGCTTTTCTAATCGCCGTTCCAACTCCATTTAAAGACTCATCTAACAACGGTATTCCTGAACCTGACCTAAGCTACATAAAAGCGGCAAGCCTCGCGATTGCACCTGTACTAAAAAAAGGGGATTTGGTTATCCTTGAGTCGACCTCGCCTGTTGGCGCTACAGAGCAAATGGCAGAATGGCTAGCAGAAGTTCGTCACGATTTGAGCTTCCCACAGCAAAATGGGGAAGAGGCTGATATCAACATAGCTCATTGCCCTGAGCGAGTATTGCCAGGAAAAGTGGTACGCGAGTTGGTAGAGAATGATCGCGTTATTGGTGGTATGACTCAGAAATGTTCTCAGAGAAGTATTGAACTGTACAAAACATTTGTGCAGGGTGAATGCGTTACAACAAATTCAAGAACGGCGGAAATGGCTAAGCTGACCGAAAACGGTAGCCGAGACGTTCAAATAGCCTTTGCTAATGAACTTTCAGTGATTTGTGACAAACTTGATATCAACGTCTGGGAGCTAATAGCTCTTGCGAATCGCCATCCTCGAGTTAATATTTTACAACCAGGCCCAGGTGTGGGTGGACACTGTATTGCCGTAGACCCTTGGTTTATAGTAGCAAAAACACCAGAACAAGCTCAGCTCATTCATACAGCACGACAAGTTAATGACAGCAAACCACAATGGGTGATCGATAAGGTTAAAATTACATTAGCCGACTTTCTGCAAGCGAACCCGGAAAAAAGCATAAGCGATATTACTGTTGCTTGTTATGGATTAGCCTTTAAGCCAGACATTGATGACCTTCGAGAAAGTCCTGCGCTACAAATTACTAAAAACATTGCCCAGAGCCATACAGGAAGAGTGATTGCAGTAGAACCAAACATTAAACAACTGTCATTAGAAGACGTAAGCTTGGTTACCATTGAAGAAGCGCTCGATAAAGCGGATATACATGTCCTCCTTGTTGATCACAAGGAATTTAAGTCTATAACTGTGCCCTCTCTCTACTCGATAGACACTAAAGGAATTTGGTGAGACAACTGAATGAAAAAACTACTATACGTTTCAGATAGTTTTAGGAGCTTATCCGTTTTCGAAAGCCAAGTGCATACGCTCTGCAACAAACACGCTGAACGCTATGATGTGACGTTGCTTGCTTTATGTAAGGCAAGCGAGATGTCTTTACCTAGCTTACCAGGCGCGAAATACAAGCTAGAAAAGTTTAAAAAGCTGCCAAAGTTTTTTAGCATGTTCTCACAGAAGATCGCTCTGCTTACCTTTAAACAAGCATCGCTATTTGAGCAAGCGGACATAATCCACTGCCGTGGCCATATTGGTACTTTGTTTGCGCTATTAGTCTGTCGAAAACATGGTATTAACAAGCCAATTATTAGTGATATTCGTGGTGTGGTTCCAGAGGAGTTTCTATCGCTAGATATTCCGTTATCTAGTCTGTATTCCAAACTCGCTAATCATGTAGAGTCATATCTATTTAAAAACATAGACCAGTTTTTTTTCGTAAGTAGCAATATGGAAGCTCACTACCGACAAAAGTATGGTAAATACTCGTTTTCTTCAGAAATATATCCAACTATTGTCAACGATGAACTATTTTTCCAAGACGATGAAAAAAGAAAAAAGAAAAGAGAAGAGTTAGGTTACTCAAAAGAGAATAAAGTCTACTGTTATGTGGGTAATACCGCATCATGGCAAAAGCTAGATAGTATTTTGACAGCGTTTGATAATAAATCGCGGAAAGATGATGAGCTTAGATTGCTGGTGGTGACGACGGAGCCAGGTGCAGTAAAAGAGATGCTTCAAAACCTCGGTATAGTAAACCCACATATTACTGTTACTTCGAGTGAGTATAAAAACGTGCCACAGTTCTTAAACGCAGCTGATTACGGCCTACTTATTCGAGATGATAACGTCGTAAACCGAGTTGCATCTCCAACAAAACGAAATGAGTATGCGGCATGCGGGCTGCCGATCGTTACGCGCTTGGCTGATATTGGCGAGCTCAAGAAGCATGAGAGTCTTTCAGATTATAAGAGCTTAGATACGATTGCTTACGGCCAGAGTAACTGCTACGAAAACCTCTTAACACAATCGTCCTAGTTGATAAGCTAGCGATGCTAGCTTATCAATCACTCCTATAAATACATGATCTAATTTGATCCGCAGCTCGATTTATCTGCCTTTCTGTATAACTGAAACCAGCGCCGTGAATGCTGTATTCGTACTTTAAGTAATTAAGAAAACCGCGACGAGCCTCCACCGATACGGGTTTGGGATGAGACAATACTCTCGATAGCTCATTCAAAGAGGTCGGCTGACAAATATCTTCGCGGGCAAAAAAAGCCCTTCCTAATACAAACAGTGGCTTATCTGTTTCAAGCGCTTCCATACAAACCGTTGAGTTCACGGAGACAATAGAATCGGCATTACCGACTAGTTTAGTTGTATTCGCTTTGGTAAAAACTGTTTCGTCTCGAGCTTCATAACATCCCAAGTCATTAGGATGAAGTTTCACAACAAGTTGATGGCTCGCCGCCAAATCTGACTTATAAAACTCCTGCTCTACTCTAGCTAGCAATTCCTGGTTCGAGTTAAAATCACTATGGATAAGGAACTGCGTATCGTTTTCTAGCTGCATTGGAAAAAAGACATATGGCTTCTCTGGCAAAGTATCTAAGGCGTTACTAGCCGTATGAACTCTACTTTTAACACTTTGCTGCCAAAAACGCTTTAAGTACGGTCGAATTCGAAATGCGTTATGTAAAATTGGAGAGTTTTTTCCTAGTACCCCACCTAACTTACTCAGAATCAAAAAGTAGCCAAAGTTTAATTTAGATGTTTTGCTCTCATGACCATGATAGCGCGTGGCTACATCAAATTTTGCTTCTTCGACGTCAGCATATTGAGAAAAATCCATATCCAAAGTGGTAATACTAGAGTTTGCGTTGACACCATGGAAGTCCAATGTCGTCGTAAAAGGGCGAAATAGCCCTAATTCGCTGACACAGAAAGGGACACCTTCTTCTAGGCATATCTCGCGAGCAATAGCGTGCTGCCATCTTAAATCGTTGTGCATCATCACAAAGTCAATTTGATGCTCCCGGAGATAATGTCGAAAGTAGTTTGCAAACGACGCAAACCAAGCTAACTCTTGTTGGGTCAGCTCTCGATGCTCAAACTTTCTCACATACGCTGAATAGTGATTATTAGACCTAGATGCTAATTCCAGATCTCTTTCCGTATAATTCTTATGCTTCTTAAGTATCCTTCCAATATACTCGCAACGGCCCCCTTTGAAATAATGCTTATAACCAGATTTAGAAAATATGGCTGTGAAACTATTTACCTCAGGAAGATGTTCTACAATAAGAGAGAAAAAGGGAGAGCATGCGGTATCTAAAGACAATATATTCATAGTTGCGTACGAAATTGTTCTTTCCAAAGTTCAATAATGGCGGTTTTGCTAAATCTTTGGCGATTTTTGAAAGCATTTTGAGAGAGCTTCCTTCTTTGTTCGCTGTCATTCGCTAGCGCTATCAACTTATCCGCAAACTCTTTTGTATCAAAGGTTGAAACTAAATAGCCATCTTTGCCATTTTGAATAATTTCAGATGGTCCGGTCTCGCAGTCAAAGCTCACGATAGGTAAACCATGAGCTTGAGCTTCAAGTAAAACCATAGGAAAACCTTCGTTACGTGAGGTTAGGATGTATATACCAGATTGTTGGTACTCTTTACTGATGTCGTCTGTAGGTTCATTAATGTGAACGACATGATTCAAGTTCATTTTTTCTACTTTTTCGAGCAGCCAGCTCTTTTTTTCACCCTCGCCATAAAGAGTAAACACCCAATCAGAGCATTGTTCATGTACTAACTTGATAATGTCGACTAAATAGTCAATACCTTTCATTTCGTTGTAACGGCCAACAAAGAGAAATTTTTGGTTATTGCTGTACTCTACATTTACGCTAGAGAAATTGGTGAAGTTCGGGATAACAGCGACATTCTTAAGGTATTTGTCATAATAACGATGCTTGTCCGCATGAGTCAGGCATATTAAGCGTTCTAACTTAGGGTATCTCCACCTTTTAATCACTTTCCTCAACACGCCATAGTGGTTATGCGCTAAGTGCTCAGCCCCCCACAAGCGAGCTTTATGGAAGCGACAAAAACTAGCAAACAAAGTCATCGCTGTACCAACCGCAATCACAATTTGGTAATCATGCTCATTGACATAAGTCTCTACTTCATCACGAAGAGATGAGTACCAGCTTAGCTTGCCTACGGCATTTAACCCATGCAATGCGGGCATATCGAGGTAGTCAATATTCGAATGTTCAACCTTATCAAATTTCGCAGCAGCTGACAGAGCATGAACTTGGTATTCACCATGCAGTGATGCAAATTCATCAACTAAATTCATGGTTACTCGCGACAACCCTCCGGGCATAGTAATGTCGTTGATAAGATATAAGATTTTCACGCTATTTTCTCGCAATCACAGTATAACCATAACATTCTAATTCTGGGCGTCTATCGAGCTTATCTAAGTAAGGTGCCGATTTTTGTCCTAACCACCAAAAAACACTCAGGAACAACTCTATTACTTTTCTTATCACCTTAGGACCTTTAATGAAACGCAAAGAAAAGTAGTTCCATTTCATTACTTGAGTGGTAAAAAAGCCGGAAGACGCTTTTACTTCAATCTGCTTGAACCCTGCCTTTTCTAGCATGTATTTTAAGCCATAAGGCGTATAACGGAAAAAATCGTAAGGAGCTTCGTGAATCCACCACTGCCAAGGCACTTGTAAGACTAACGAGCCTTCAGGCTTTAGCACACGATGGGCTTCATTAAGCATGGTCTGAGGCTCACACAAGTGCTCTAGCACTGAAATAGATACGATGGTATCTGCAAGACCATCATCAATTGGTAGGGTTTTGTTAAGATCCGCCAATATTTCTGGTGCACTGTCATGACTACAATTACCCCAATCAACACCGACATAACTCTCGGCATTTTGGAGAACAAACTCTTTTAGTGGTGACTCCCCACAACCAAAATCGTAAACCACCCCCTTGAACTCATTGGAGTGAGCGCTGAAGAACTCTTCCATAATGTCATATATCAGCCAGTTATGTTTCTTTCGGTTACTAACCTTATATGCAGTAATCAAAACTACCTCATTAATTTAGGTGGAAAACAGTGCTATCACTTAGTGTCTAGTACCTTTGATAAGAAAATCTCGAGTGTTGCTAATCTCAAAATAATACTTGAGTTATCGACTTTCTCATCTGCTAAGTGCTCTTTCAACTGAACACCCAATGTTTCATCCGCAAACTCTCGCCACAACACAGAAGTATCTTTAGAGGCGAGTTTGGTGAAAAACTCCCTACTACTGTCACTCCGAAGCCAATTTGGGTAATCCGTAAACTCTTTCCCTTGCTTTCGGGTAAAGCCCGGACCGAACAAAAGCCTAATGATACGATGATACACTTTCATATATAGCGGTTTTGGATGTAATAAGCCGACAACTTTTCCTGTTTTCTGCCAAGGTATCTCAAGGAAAAAATCAGGGAAAAAACGTTTGAGCATCTCTGAATAAATTCTGTTGTTTGCTCTAAATGCGTCCGGTAGTGAAAAAACAAACTCGACTAACTGATTATCGAAAAATGGCTTTCGCTGCTCTAGGTAGTTGAGACCGCAAACACTTCCCATAGCGGTAAACCGTCGAACACGGTTCATGTAAAGTACAGGTTCAACTGAGTCAATATTGTAGAACTCATTGTCTACATCAACCATATAAGAGAAGCGCCCAAAAAACGAGCGCACATTCTGCAGGTTTGCTCTCGTATCCCATGGGATTTTACCAAGGAAGCCGCCTCCCAATATTGCATCCCCGGCATAACCATTTAGATTGACGTCAATACGCTGAGAGATGTTCGGCAAAAACTCACACCCGTGCATATGCTGCATATCAAGTAACCCACTGGTTACGTCGATATATGGTAAACGACTTTCCAGCCAATTGTCTTGAGTAAAAATATATGTTTCATGATGCCATTGAGCTTTATCCAATACTTGACTGGCAAACTTAATATCATCACAACCAGTTATTCCAAACGTGTAGCCGACACATATTTCGGAGGGATAAAGCCTAGAAAGGGCTGCCACTATAGCTCTAGAATCCAAACCACCGCTTACTGCAACACCAATCTTTTCATTAGCACTGTAACGTCGCTTAACTGCTGAAAGAAAAAGTTCTCCGAGTTGTTCAACGGCATCTTCAAACCCTATACTCCGTTTTGATATGTTGCTCCAACTCCAATAACGACTGACCTTTGTAGTGTTTGACTCTATATCAAAAGTAATAACAGTGGCGGGACTAATGAGTTTTATGCTTTTAAATAGCGTTCTGTCTTCTAATATGTAACCTAGCTCTTTAAAACAGGCAAGGCTATCTACATCTAACTCCTTAGATACATCACCAACTGCTAGTAGATCAGAAATACTCGTTGACCAAACAAATTTTGACCCGGCATGGCATAAATACAGCATACGCATACCGTATCGATCAGATATGAGTTTTACCCGTTTAAGCTCATGATCATACAAAACGGCACAAAAGTACCCATCAACTCGTTCAAGCAAAGATTCTAAACAACCAACTTCTATTGCTTTTACTAGTGAAAAAGCAAATGATTGTTCATCTATAAAAGGAAAAATGTCTTTTAGTTCTGCGAGATTGTACGCTTCTCCATCCACCCAAGCTGAGGTCCTATCTGATGATGAATGGCTCATCTTTCTGCGTTGTTCGAGAGAAGTTCCATGAGCAAATTCCGAAGAAACGAATGACTCTACTTTGACTTTTCCACAAGAGTACATCTCGTGAAAACGGCTTTCCATTGCTTGAAAATCTCTCTTCTTAAACTGGGAAGACGCTATACCAAACATGTAATCTATACCTCTCTTCTACGGGAGCTCAACAATGGGCGGATTTCATATAGGAGTAGATAAGGAACGTAAGTAAACATAAACACCGAGGCTGAAATAATCACCTTGTTCAAAGGACTTAGAACCCCAAAAAAAATAACGATGACTGTTGCGAGTGTGCATATAACAACACTGTACAAGACGATAAAAGCAAATTTACTCAAGATTGGTCGATAGTTCACACCGGTCAACTTATAAACTAAACAATGCCATACGACACCAAAAAGAGACGTTAGCACCAATAAAACGTATGGCGTTGTCTCTAATTGAGGCGACAGCATTAGGGCGAAATACAGGCAACATAACACTGCACTTGCCCATATTACATTCCACCAAAAGCCCAGCTTTGCATTACCTAGAGCAACGACTAATGCCCCCCCAGGATTACCTATAGCCTTTACAAGCCCGACGACACCTAACAATGACACAACCATTGAAGCGTCAATCCACTGAGGACCAAAAACAACTGAGACTACTGGCATTGAAAAAAACAGAAGATAAATTGAGAATGGAATAACAATAAGGCCTATTGCTTTCATTGCCAAACTATAATAATCATCGATCGCTTGCGGATTTTTTTGTATTTTCCCGTAAACCGGAAGGGCTACCTTATTGATAACTGGGTTCAGCTTACTTAATGGAAAAATTATTAGTTGCCATGCAACATTGTACAAACCAACTGAGTGAACACCTAGAAACTTACCTATTAATATTTTGTCAACATTCGCACTAAAATAATTTATAGTTCTTTCGCCCATTTGATACGCGCCAAAGCCAACATAACCTCGAGCTTCATACCAACGAAAGTGAAATTTAGGCACATATATCGATCGTGCACCAAGTATAAAAAACAACATACTCGATACTAACGTCATGGTGATATTTGCAAACACTAAGGCATATACACCAAAATTCAGTGCTGCCATACTTATTGCAACTATAAATGCACAACAAACCGAACAAAGCTCAACTATAGCGATGACTTTGAACTGCAATTCTTTTTGAAAAAGTACTTTGTGTTGATTTCCCAGTGCACTAATAACAAAAGCCAGCGATACCAACTGAATCAGAGGCTTCAATTCTGGTGATTCATAGAAGTTTGCCACCAATGGAGCACTAAGAAATACTAGGCCAGTAATACAAATACCGGCTAATAGGGTCAACCAAAATAAAGTAGACAAATGTAACTGACAATTGGTTTGTTTGTGAATAATGGCATTGCTCATCCCCATATCAACAAAAGCTTGAGAGAAACCAATTACAACCGTAACCAACGCCATTAAACCAAATTGCTCAGGTGTCAGAAATCGAGCAAGTATAGCCAACTGAGAAAACTGAAGGATCGTAGTGACCAGCATAGACGCTGAAGTCCACTTTACACCATGAGTTGCTTTACTTTTAAGATTCACAACCTCTATTACCTACTATAGTTTTGAATAAAAACGCTTAATCGAAGCTACCACAGCATCAATCTCCGAAGCGCTCAAACCATACCACATAGGCAATCTAACCAGCTTATCGCTTTCTGATGTTGTATACCTATCAACACCATGAAAACAGGCAAACCTCTCTGCTGCTTTTGCAGAGTGTAATGGCACGTAATGAAATGTAGATTGGATATTGTCTTCTTTTAAATGGGCAATCAACTGAGATCTTTCACTCAAACTCTTTGTTCGGATATGGAACATATGTGCATTGTGCAAGCAATGCGAAGAAACCTTAGGTAGTTGTATATGGCCGTTTCTCTCCAGATCCTGTAACCCAGAATAATACTTACCCCATGAATTCAGTCGATCCTCATTAATATCATTCGCATGTAAGAGCTGTCCCCACAAATATGCAGCTTGAAGCTCCGAAGGCAAGAAGCTGCTACCTAAGTCAACCCAACTATATTTATCTACCATTCCTCGGAAAAACTGACTTCTATTAGTACCTTTCTCTCGAATAATTTGGGCTCGTTCGACAAATGCCTCATCATTTATTAGTAACAATCCACCTTCCCCACCACTGGTGTAGTTCTTAGTTTCATGAAAACTAAAAGCAGCTAAGTGTCCAATGCTACCCAATGCTCGACCTTTATAAGAGGACATAACACCCTGAGCCGCATCTTCAATTACATATAACCCGTACTTTTCAGCCAAAGCCATGATGCTATCCATCTCACAAGCAACACCAGCATAATGTACTGGTACTATCGCTTTCGTTTTGTCTGTTATCGCTTCTTCAATTAACATCTCATCAATATTCATCGTGTCACGACGAATATCCACAAAAACAATTTTTGCTCCTCTAAGCACGAAAGCATTTGCAGTACTCACAAACGTATAACTAGGCATAATCACTTCATCACCTGGTTGAATGTCTATGAGTATGGCTGCCATTTCCAAAGCAGCAGTACACGAAGGGGTTAACAGCGTTTTCTGAGAGCCAGTATGAGATTCAAACCATTGCTGACATTGGTGAGTATATGCCCCATCACCACAAAGCGAACCAAGTTCGATTGCCTTTTTTATATGCTCGGATTCGAAACCAGTAACTGGTGGATTGTTAAATTTTATCATAATTTATTTTCAATATAGTACTTTGCATTATCACCACAGTTAAATATAAGATCCAGGACGGATACATAGTGTTCAAACCCGCCATGAAATTGATCGTATTCTCTATATTTACTATAATCCATAAAGCTCAGTTTAATATTCTTTTGTAAGAACTTTTCGGGATCGATGTAGTCCATCGCAGCAGGTCCTGATAAATATTCACTAGCACCTAATATTTCGCATATACTTAATAGCTTATCGTCTTTCTTTCCTTCTGAGGCGAGGTCTTTAGAGTTAACAAACTTACATTCAATCCCAAGCACCTTACAAATAAGCTTTGTAGTATAGATATTAAATTCTGATAAGTTTGACCATTTTCTGTCATATATTTCATCAAGAATGTATTTATATTCTTCAAAATAAGGAGCTTTACTATAAGATTGAACGATCGTTTTTTTATGTTTTTTGGCCCAATTATCTTGAACAATGGTTATTTCACTAATCTTTGTACCTCTTGGAGCCTTTTTAACAGGAACGGTTAGCCATGTATCTGAGTTTGTCCCTCTAATTTTATTTCTAGTCCTCCAATCCCTGCTCGTATAATCAACATCTTCAAAAAAAACAAAAGTATCGACCTGATTTATCATATCGAAGACACCTTTCCACGGAATGTAGTTAGATTGAAGAATTGCAACTTTCATTTTATAACCTTCCAATAATCATCGTTAACTATCGATATATCAAGATTTAAACTTGGGAAAAATTCTATATCTTCGAAATTTCTAACAGATTGCCCATAAGTAATATTGAGTTTGGTCAACAAATCTGAAATCAACATTAAAGCACCAGATCTAAATGATTTTTCATAAGATTCCATTAATGTATATTCATTTCTATAAATAGATTGCGTAAGAATAGGACCAGAATCTACACCTTCATCAACTTCATGAGTTGTGACTCCAATGAAGTTCCCGTATTCATATGCTATATCTATTGGCTTAACCCCAATAAAACCACCATATAAAGGCAACAACGAATAGTGAAGGTTAACTAGCTTCCCTCTATATTCACCTACAAGATCTTTATCAATTATCTTGTTCCAGTTTGTAACAATCAAATCAGGTTTAATTTTTTCTAACAATACCTTAAGTTGCAGATTGTTATTCTTATTATACTCAATACAAAATGAATCTATATTTTTTTCTTTGCAAAAATGAAAAGCTCGACACTCTCTATCTGCAATACAGTATAATTTCACACTGTCAGTTAACGATGCTTTAGACAAATATAAATCAAACGCTTTAAGGTTCCCACCATTCCCAGAAACTAAAAAAACCACCTTTCTCATAGCAAATTTCCCCACTGATTTTTTAGGTTATCGTAACTAAAGAAATCCTCAACCAATTCCCTATTAGTTTCGAAGCTTGAAAAACACTTCAAATCAGATTTACTTAACGTTTCAAAATCAATAACCTTTACTCCAATTTCCTTAAGGAGCTTATATTGTGGAGTACTAGCCTTCATAACAACTACCTTTTGCATTGCCAGCAATGAAATTGTATTCCCCATAGCTTGCTGCCTGTCATGAGCAAAGATTGCAACATCAGTCGTATTAATTATCTCTCTCTTATAGTCATCTAATGGAAGATGTTCTATGATAGGGAAAAACTTATTTCCAAATAATTCTATACCTTTTTCTATAACCTTATCTCGATAAGAACTATCACCATAAGTTAAAGGAACAACTATTTTATTAACACTATTATTAATATTATCTATCTTTTCGAAGATCTCCAGATGGTTATTCGATGGATCAGCAGAATTCCCTAACAAAACATTGAAATTTGAATCTGGGTGTTTTGTTCTGGATTGATTAACCCCTGAAACTGTATTTGTTAGATAACATAAGCAACGAATATACTTCCCTTTAGCGCCACACCACTTCCTAAGAATATCTACATCTCCATCGATATATGTGACAAGGCCGCTCATATTCCTAAAAACAAATTTTCTAATGACATTTTTAATCTTGATTTTTATGCTGCTGACTTTCAAGCAATTATGCAGGTCCCCCCCCATAATTATCCAATAACTTTTTTTCAACAACCAAGGGTTAAAAAAGAGAATCAATAATATGTAGAAATCAAACAAACCATGGAAAACAATTTTGTCACATTTGTAAGCTTTGCTAATTAATGGAAAATGAAGATTAAAAATCTTTTTTATCCTAGATTTGTAATTCCCAGCATAATATAAATCACTACCATCCACATAGGGATATTTTTTGTCATCCCCAAAAGTAAAAAACTGCTGTCTTTTAGTGGGAAATTCTTTACGTAAGAAATCTATTATCGGTGGAGTGAACTTTTCTAGCTCCATTACATGTAACGTACTCAACTGATTTTATCTCGCGATAACACTGAATTCAGGTACTGACCATAACTATTCTTAGACAATCGTTTTGCGGTATGGTCAATATCTTCTCTAGAGATCCAGCCTTGGTTAAGCGCAATCTCCTCTAAACATGCAATCTTGTAGCCTTGACGTTTTTCAATGGTATGAACGAAACTTGCAGCCTCTAGTAAGCTTTCATGAGTGCCTGTATCCAGCCAAGCGAAACCTCGGCCTAATAACTCTACAGTCAACTCGCCCCGCTCTAAGTATTCTTGGTTGATAGCCGTTATCTCCAACTCCCCTCTCTCTGACGGCTTCACATTTTTAGCAATTTCGATAACAGAGTTATCGTAAAAATAAAGCCCTGTTACAGCAAAATTAGAGCGTGGGACTTCGGGTTTCTCTTCAATCGATAACACACTAAAGTCTTCGTCAAACTCAACGATACCAAAACGTTCGGGATCCCCAACTTCATAACCAAATACCGTTGCACCAGTTTTATTTTTGGCTGCCTTCGTTAATTTAGGAGAAAAACCCTGCCCCCAGAATATGTTGTCACCCAGCACTAAACATACACTATCTTTACCTATAAACTCTTCACCAATGATAAAAGCTTGCGCTAGTCCGTCAGGAGAAGGTTGCTCAGCATATTCTAAATGGATTCCAAATTGGCTACCGTCACCTAACAAGCGTTCAAAACTATTACGGTCCTCAGGAGTCGTGATAATCAAAACATCTTTAATACCCGCGAGCATAAGTACTGATAACGGGTAGTAGATCATTGGTTTATCATAAATGGGTAATAGCTGTTTAGACACCCCCATGGTTATTGGGTAAAGGCGGGTACCAGAGCCACCAGCTAAAATAATACCTTTCATCATACTTTGCCTAACCAAACTTTTTCTTAATTTTTAACGTTTTGTAAAACAAACTTTTTGTACTAACTGGCTAGCGGCCTAACCGTTCTCGGTTGTATGAACCATCTTGAACGCGCTCCCACCAGACTCTATTGCTCAAATACCAGCGTACGGTTTTTCGAATACCGGACTCAAATGTTTCCTCAGGCTTCCATCCCAACTCACGTTCAATTTTAGATGCATCGATAGCGTAACGAATATCATGTCCAGGTCTATCCTCAACAAACGCAATCAGTTCAGAGTAGGCACCTACCCCTTTTGGCTTATCTGGACACAGTTCTTCCATTAACTCACATATTTTATGCACAACTTCAAGGTTAGTGAGTTCATTATGGCCACCGATATTATAGGTTTCACCAACCTCACCTTTCGTTGCAACCATATAAAGAGCACGAGCATGATCTTCCACATATAACCAATCTCGGATTTGCTTACCATCACCGTAAACAGGCAGCGCTTTCCCTTCCAAGGCGTTTAAGATCATTAGCGGTATGAGTTTTTCAGGAAAATGATATGGGCCGTAGTTGTTGGAGCAATTAGTAACCAATGTTGGGAATCCAAATGTTCTCAACCAAGCTCTAACAAGGTGATCACTTGATGCTTTCGAAGCAGAATACGGGGATGAAGGAGCGTACGGAGTGAGCTCAGTGAATAAGGACTCTGCATCAACCAAATCGCCATACACTTCATCTGTAGAAATATGATGAAAACGAAACCCACGCTTTTTTTCTAAGGGCAATGACTGCCAATAGCGGCGCGCTGTTTCTAACAATGTATATGTACCAATAATATTGGTTTCTATAAACGCGGCAGGACCATCAATTGAGCGATCAACATGAGACTCAGCAGCTAAGTGCATCACGATATCAGGTTGGTGTTCATCAAAAACACGTTCTAATCTACTTCGATCACAGATGTCCACGCATTCAAACTGGTAACGTGCACTTGACTCGACTTCGTGAAGTGACTCTAGGTTACCGGCGTACGTTAATTTATCTAGGTTTACGACGCTATCCTGCGTTTCATTGATAATATGCCTAATAACTGCAGAACCTATAAAGCCAGCACCACCAGTAACCAGAATTTTCATTTATACACCTTGAATTACGCTACATTGTTACCTAAAACCATCTCACACCAGATCGACTATATTTGCAGACGAAACTCTTACGTGCATGCTGTTAGGATGACATATCGACCATTGTAACTTATATAGAGTCGCCGAGCACTAGCATCGCGTAAATCTAATCTCAATGGTCCTTGATTAGACGCCATGGTATACTTGCCCCGTTTTTTAACTAGAGTTGAAACTATATGATCATCGTAACTGGCGGTGCTGGCATGATTGGCAGCAACATCGTAAAAGCGCTTAATGACCAAGGCATCAACGACATCCTAGTCGTGGACAACCTGAAAAATGGTAGAAAATTTCAGAACCTGGTTGATCTAGACATCTCAGATTACATGGATCGCGATGACTTCTTGGTTCAGATCATGTCTGGTGAAAATTTTGGCCCAATCGAGGCGATTTTCCATGAAGGCGCTTGCTCTGCCACAACAGAGTGGGATGGTAAATACATGATGCTCAATAACTATGAGTACTCAAAGGAACTGTTGCACTACTGTTTAGAACGAGAGATCCCTTTCCTTTATGCCTCTTCCGCTGCAACCTATGGCGAAACAGATACCTTCATCGAGGAAAAAGAGTATGAAGGTGCGTTAAACGTATACGGCTACTCAAAACAGCAGTTTGACAACTACGTTCGCCGTATTTGGGAAGATGCCGAAGCGCATGGCGAAACACTATCTCAGGTCACTGGTTTCCGTTACTTCAATGTTTATGGCCCTCGTGAACAGCACAAAGGTTCGATGGCTTCGGTAGCCTTCCACCTAAATAACCAAATGAATGCAGGTGAGAATCCTAAGTTGTTTGAGGGTAGCGAACAGTTCAAGCGCGATTTTGTTTACGTAGGCGATGTCGCTGATGTAAACCTATGGTTCTTGCAGCACGGCGTTTCTGGTATTTTCAATCTAGGAACAGGCAACGCTGAGTCTTTTGAGGAAGTCGCCAAAGCGGTTATCGCCTATCATGGGAAAGGTGAAGTTGAGACTATTCCATTCCCCGAACACCTAAAAGGCGCATACCAAGAATACACTCAAGCTGACTTGACGAAACTTCGAGCGGCAGGCTGTGACCATAACTTCAAATCTGTTGCTCAGGGTGTCGCTGAGTACATGGCAATCATCAACAAATAAAAGCGACGCATTGTGAGTAAACCACGTAACGATTTTGATCCGAAAGCATACAACCCCGCTTTTGAGTGGGGTTTTCTTGCGCCTAAATATTGGGGGACTTGGCTAGGCGTGTTAGTTTCTCTGCCGATATCGCTATTGCCAGTTAAAGTACATAAATGGATCGCGCACCAAGTCGCCTCTCGTTTAGTCAATAAACGCAAAGGCGCAGTGCATAATATTCGAGTTAACCTTTCTCTTTGTTTCCCAGATAAAACGGAGCAAGAGAGGGAAAAATTAGTGTATGAAACACTTCTAACCGCGGGTGTGTTTATGATGCGCTTCGGTTTACTCACTTTACGCTCCCCGAGATGGCTTCAAAGTCAGTGTACCTTAGTTAACGAACACCACTTAACCGACTGCACTGAGCAAAATGAAAACGTCATCCTTTTGGTGCCTCATTCTTGGGCAATTGATATCCCCGCAGTCTTGCTTGCTTCAAAAGGGTTACCCGTTTCTGCCATGGCCAAGAAGCAGAAAAACCCAGTGAGTGACTGGTTGATGCATCGCCAGCGTGTCCAGTACGGCGGCCGTGTGTATGAGCGTTCTGGCGGTATAAAACCCTTTATCAAATCGATTAAAGAGGGTTACTTAGGTTACTACCTTCCAGATCAAGATCATGGTGCCGAACTTAGTGAGTTTGTCGACTTTTTTGCTACCACGAAAGCGACCTTACCTGGGTTAACTAAGCTAGCGAAATTGTCTAAGTCCAAAATAATCCCAACGTTCGCATCTATCGATCCTGGTACAGGCAAATATTCGATTGAATTTATGCCGCCAATCGAACTGCAAGACAGTGATCCTGACGATGCTCGTGGGATGAATAAAGCAATTGAATACTTTGTCGCCAAAGCACCTAATCAGTATATGTGGATTCTCCGCTTGCTCAGAACCCAACAAGATGGTCGCAACCTCTACCGAGAAATGCGCGGTAAACTATAGAAATCACAACGAGGCACCGTGAAAAAAATATTGGTCATTGGCCCATCTTGGGTGGGCGATATGGTGATGTCACAGTCACTCTACATTACGCTGAAGCAGCAATCTCCTGACGCCATCATTGATGTCATCGCGCCGGGTTGGTGTAAGCCCATCTTAGAAAGAATGCCCGAAGTCAACAGAGCCATTGAAATGCCATTTGGTCATGGCGAGTTCAACTGGTCAGGGAGAAAGAGCCTTGGCCGCTCACTGATTGATGAGCATTATACTCACGCTTTTGTCTTACCTAATTCAGCCAAATCCGCACTCATTCCTTGGTTTGCCAAAATACCGGTAAGAACGGGGTGGAAAGGAGAAATGCGCTATGGTCTACTCAATGATCTAAGACCAAACAAAAAAGCCTTTCAGTACATGGTCGAGCGGTACGTCGCATTAGCCAACCCAAGAGAAAAGATGATCAACTCACAGTCTCTGGGAGGCATTGATGTACAACCTAAGCCTAGCTTATCAATAGATAAGTCGATACAAGCCTCCACATTAGCGAAATTTAATCTGACTCAAGATAAATCGGTGGTAGGTTTATGTCCTGGCGCAGAGTTTGGACCTGCAAAGCAATGGCCAGTTGAGCACTACGCTGCTGTTGCCGCTGAAATGATTAATCGAGGCCATCAAGTTTGGCTGTTTGGCTCAGCCAAAGATCAACAAACCACATCGTCAATAAAGCAGCAGTTAACCTCACTGCAGCAAACCGCTTGTTTTGACTTAGCTGGAAAAACGTCGCTAATTGAAGCGGTAGACCTATTAGCAGCATGTCAAAGCGTTGTCAGCAATGATTCGGGCTTAATGCATGTCGCTGCAGCGGTAGGTTGCCATGTGGTAGGGGTTTATGGTTCAACGTCACCGAAATATACACCACCGCTTGCGCAAAAAGTGGATATTGTCAGTACCGATATTGAGTGCCGTCCGTGTTTTAAGCGCGAATGTCCATTGGGGCATCTGAAGTGCTTGAAAGAACTTGCACCAACCAACGTAATTAATAGGTTATCTGAGTGAAAAAACCTCTAACCAAATTTGACAAATGGATAATTTCCAAGCTTTGGAGAAAGATAGCATCTTCGAAGAATGAACAGAGCTTATTTATTAGAAAGCTATGCAAGCTTTACTTAGATAAGAAAGACACATATAGATATATTGCTTATAAGTATTTCGGATTTTCAGTCGGAAAATACACATACAGATATAAGCAGTTTTTCAACAACGGTTCTTACCAGTTACTATCATCTATCGGGAACTTTTGCTCAATAGGAGATAATGTAACTATTGCAAAATCTAACCACCCAACAAGCTATATTTCAACGCATCCTTTTTTATATGAAAAAAAAAGAGGACTCATAAGTAAAAACATCACTATAGATAATAACGATAAGGTTACTATCGGCCATGACGTTTGGTTAGGTGTTAATAGCACTATACTGCCAGGCGTTACTATTGGCAACGGCGCAATAATTGCTGCTGGAGCGGTAGTCACGAAAGATGTTCAGCCTTACGCCATTGTCGCAGGAGTTCCTGCAAAAACAATACGCTTCCGATTCACAAAAGAGCAAATAGAGTTCCTGATGAACTCAAAATGGTGGGACGAAAGTGATAGAAGTATAAAAAACAACATCCATTTATTTTATGACATTGAAGAATTCAGAATGAACTGGGCCGACAATAAATGATGAAAAAATATCTATCTTACTTTCTATTTTTGCCTTTTCTATGGCCTTTCACTGGGCTGCTCGCTTATGACTCAGATAAACACTTCGTAGTTGCATGTATTATTTCCTTCGTAACATCAATTTTTTTTACGAGCAGGGAAACAGTACTGCATAACTTGAAGACATACCCTATATACTCAATTATTATTCTGTCTTCTATTGTCGCTATAATAACTAAAATATACGTAGGGCAAAGCACATCAATATTAAGAGTACTTATTGCAACGTCATTGTTAGTTTTTTTACCACAAGATAATGTTGTGAAGTTTGTTAAAACCCACTTAGCCAATCTCACTCCTTTGGCAAGTTTAATATCCATTGCTTACGTCATTCATCAGTCTTACTACTTGCAACTCGATAGAATTGAGTGGAGTGTAAATCCAATACCATATACAACAATGGTTTCAGCAATCGCGATAATTAGCTTTTACTACATGGTTTCTCCGTATAACTTCAGAATAAAGATAGCAAATACTGTCGGTTTATTTTTATCTGTAACAGGAATACTTATTAGTGAAACTCGTGGCACCTTAGTTGCTTTCATTGCAGCATTGCTCATTCTTTCCTTATTTCGACTAGACTTTTCCACTTTAAAACATAAAGGCATTAAGTATTTCACAATAGCATCAATAGCAATATTAACTTTATTCTTTGTAAACAAAGACACCATAAAGCCTAGATATGAAAGAACGGTTTTCGAGGTTCAACAGATATTAAATGGAAATTATTCCACTTCTATCGGATTACGTTTGCATATGTGGCAGGCAGGGTTGGAGTTAGCTAAACACCCGACTCTAATCGGTTTGGGTGACTCTCACATTGATGAAAAAAAGAAGTTGGCCGAAGAGAACTTAATTCACCAAAGTGCAGTTAAATGGCGTCATTACCACAATGATTATATTACCAGTTGGGTAAAGAGAGGGGTTGTGGGCTTTGTATTTCTTTTAGTTATGCTTAGCTTTCCATTCTATTATTTTATACGCTACAGAAGTGAAGAAACCACGATAGCATCATTAGTCGGAGTGATTTATGTCGTAGGTTCATTCACTGACATTCCGCTTTCTCAGGCTAACTCTCTCATTTTATATATTATCTTAATGATAGTACTGTGCTCACCGAAACGAACTGAGATTTAAAGACAATGAATATTGCTATTGTCGTAAACTGTCTGAAAATTGGTGGAATGGAACGAGTTGCTGTCAACCTTGCGGATGCTTTCCATGATGCTGGACACCAGACAGATTTAATTTACCTGAAGAACCGCAAGAAAGAAATTGAGCCTAAAAACAACGATCTTCCAGTACACCTGTTCAACCTAAAAAAGTCAGTGTTTTCTACTGGGCTTGGTGCCCTTTGGTTCGTCGTTTGCAAAGCATTGAATCTTGTATTCAGCAAAACTTTTCCGCTTTGGTTTGCATACGCTGAATCTATGGCTTTTAAAAAGCAGCTAAGGACGCTCGAAGCACAAAACGGGCAACCTTTTGACTTAATTATATTTCGTGGCCAAGGAACCTTTGAGCAACTTTGGCCAATTCAAGACAAACGCTTTGTTTATGTGTGTGAAAACGTACAAAAGAAGCACATGTACGGCCGACTGTCCCGCTGGGTTTTCACTAAGCTTTTCCAAAATAGAAACGTCACCTGCGTATCCCAAGGTGCACTAGATAGCTTTCAAGATATGGTCCAAACGCACCAAATTACGCCAAAGAAAGCAATTGTGGTCAATAATCCTAATGACTTTATCAACATCCGGCAGCAGGCAGAGTGTATTCCAGAAAAATTGCACAACAAGCCATACATTTTGGGTCTTGGAAGACTTGTTCCTCAAAAAAATTTCTCGCTGTTAGTACAAGCGTATCACTACGCTACGAGTACATATAACTTACAGCAAGACTTAGTGATTGTAGGTGCAGGAAACGATAGAGATAATATTGAAGCTGAAGTGAAGCGACTTAACCTCACAGAGCGAGTTCACTTTAAAGGCCAACAAACCAATCCATTTCCATGGTACAAAGCCGCAGACCTTTATGTTCTGAGTTCTAAGCATGAAGGATTAGGCATGGTGCTAATTGAGTCACTAGCTTGCGGAACCCCTGTCGTTAGCACAGATAGCCGAGGTGGTGTTCGCCAAATCATGAATGGTGCATTGGAACCATTTTTAGCAAAAGAAACGCCTGAGTCTTTAGGTGAAGCCATCTATTTTGCTCTTAACCATGAATGGGATACATCATTTAATGACTATGTCCAAGAGACTCTCGATAAGTTTGATGGTAAGAAAATCGTCGAAGCTTATATTGACGAATTCGCGGAGAAACAATGATTCGTTTTCTTTATACAATCCTTCTTTTCTTAGTGTCGCCAATCCTGCTCTTTGGACTTTACAAACGTAAACCTGGTAAACCCTCTTTCGGCCCAAGATGGAAAGAGCATTTTGGCATAACTCCAAAGTTAAAGAGCCAAACTTCTCCCATTTGGATTCACGCCGTCTCTGTAGGTGAAGTAATTGCTGTTACTCCCATCATCAAAGCATTAAAGCTCCAAAATCCAGAAAAACCTATTGTGGTGACCACAACCACCAGCACAGGGGCAGAACAAGTAGAAAAGCTCGCAGATTTAGTTGAGCATCGCTACATGCCGATTGACTTTTCTTTCGCTGTGCGCGGTTTTTTAAGAAGTATCAACCCAAGTAAGATGCTGATTATGGAAACTGAACTCTGGCCAAATACGCTCCATACTGTGGCTCGTAATGGCATCACAATTACCGTTCTGAATGCACGTTTATCTGAGAAGTCTTATCGCAACTATCAAAAAGTCCACTCTCTGTTCGATATGCTTGCAAAAAATCTTTCTCATATATGTTGTCAATATCAAGATGATGCAGACCGCTTTGAGAAACTTGGTGTAGAGAAAAGTAAGGTTTCTGTAACAGGCTCAGTTAAGTTTGACATTTCAGTTCCCGAAGAAACGAAACAGGCAGGGATACAATTGCGCAGCCAGATTGGTAAAAGCCGTCCAGTTTGGATCGCGGCCAGCACCCACAAAGGTGAAGATGAGAGAATCCTCGCTGTGCATAAAGAACTCGTTGAACAACATCCTGACTCTCTACTTATCTTAGTTCCTAGGCATCCTGAACGCTTTGACTCTGTTCATGACCTATGTCAGCAGGCTAATTTTACGGTATCTCGTAGAACCCAAGGCGACGTAAGTATCCAAAGCCAAATTTACCTTGGTGATACTATGGGAGAGATGCTCACTCTGCTTGGCGCTGCAGACATCTGCTTTATGGGGGGGAGTTTACTCGGCGATAAAGTTGGTGGGCATAATATGCTAGAACCCATCGCTCTCGGAGTACCGGTTATCACAGGTCCGAGTTACTTTAACTTCCAAGAAATCAGTGAGCAGTTGTTGGCGGAAGGCCTCATGACTGTATGCAGTTCTGAGTTAGAGATAGCTAACGGTGTACTAAAAACCTGGGATAACACCGCTCTAGAGGGCCTTCAGGAGAGAATGAATGAATTTATGGTTCGCCATCAAGGGTGTATTGATAAGACATTAAAGCTCATTTAAAGAAATGGCCGGATATCCCGGCCATTTTCCTCTATTACTTCCTAAAACGACTAATGTTATCTAACGCTTCCTGAACATACTGATAGTTCATCGCCTCACCTTTCTTCGGTCGATAGGTGCTGTCTAAAATCTGTGATTGACCAGCGCCATTCACTTCAATAATGGTATCGTCGTAAATAATGCCGTATGCACTGTAGCTAGAACTCATCACCCAATCTCGTTGAACATTCTCTCCAAACAAGTCTTCACCTGTAGAGTAGTCACCTGTGTCATTCAATGAACCTAAATAGTTGTTCATTAGGGTTGGGGCTAAATCTTCATGAGACGTCGTATACGTCGCCGTTTTCGCGAGTTTTTCCTTATCAACCCCAGGGCCAAACATGACAAAAGGCACTTGGGTCTGAGCGCGAGTAAAGTTGCCGTTATGCCCCCAGAAATTCTGTTTGTTGTCGTTCATCTCTTGGCTATGATCACCAGTGATGATCACTAGCGTATTCTCGAGTTCTCCAGACTCCTTTAGCGTATCTAGCGTGCGTTTGATTTGCGTATCAACATAACGAACCGATGTTTTATAACGATTAAAGAATTTCTCTTGATCACTGTTGTTATCCAGTTTTAGATAATCCACACGCGGGATCATTGGCTCATACTTAGGCTCAAAGTTCTTCGGAAAATCATAACCATGTGGCGCGTCATAGAATAGGAATGAGAATACTGGCTTAGAAGTATCTCGATTCTTATACCACTCAATCCAGTCATCGGTTAAATGCCTATCACGTTGAGATGGTGTGAGACCTTCAGAACCAACGCGTAAGTTCGGCACATTAACAAAAACCGTTTGGTGGAATTCTGGATTCGTTAAGCGCGCAGCCGCAAATAGGCCCAGTTGATAATCCAACGCTTGGAGACGGTCAACCAATACCGGAGATTGATGGTTGGCAACAAAACCGTGCCAATAAGTACCCGGCAGACCGTAAAACAAGCCAAAGATACCCGTACGAGTGGCGTTACCCGTTGCGATATGATCTTGGAAAATAGCGCCATCTTTCGCGTACTCCCACATATAAGGCGTATTGTCCGCGTTGAAGGTGTCTGCACGCCATGAATCCACCGTAATCAACATGATGTTAACTGGCTTTGTCGATTCAAACTGCAAAGGCTTTAAAGGATAGTTCAGATCGCTCTTTGGCGGCACTCGCATCGCTTTTTGCCTAGCAATCGCCTCTTTATCCAACCAACCACGCTTATCCATGAACTTGTTGGCCGTTGCGGGATAGAATAATGGCAAGTAACGCTTCACCATAGTAACAGGCTGATAGGCATGTGCCGCCGCCCAAATATGAATACCGTTAGTTAGCAGCAACGCGATAATCGTCACGTAGGTGAACTTGCGGCCCAACTTCCATTGGCGCACTGGCGCATCATTTTCTAGCCAACGAATCAACCACCATTGACCAGCAAGCAACGCAGCAACGGATCCCAACACCGTCACCCAGGTGATCAGCGGGAAGCTAACCACTTGCCCTGACATCACCAGTTCAAGAACAACAGCATTGATATGGAAACGATACTGAGCGTAAACAATGGTATCGATAAACAGCACCGCCAAACCAAGAGAAGCAATCAGCGCTTGAATCGCATTCCGTCCTCCCTTCGGTAGCAATAGTGCCGGTAAACTCACAAGTCCAATGATGGCTGCCAACAGCGTCATCTGACCTAATGTGCCCGCAAATATGAAGGCGATGCCTAGCGTATCGGATGGAAACTCTGGTAAAAAAGCGAAGTAACGACTCGCCAACGCAATCGCTATGAGCGCGTTTATAAGAATAAACCAGCCATGAGCGTGCAGTTTCTGTTTAAAAGACATTGTAGATCCAATTAACGATTAAAATTTTGCTCTTTCGGTGACTTAAGAGCGGCTTAGCCTTCCTGCTTATAACCATCTAATAAATGATTAAAGTCTTCCTCTGTCCATTGAATGGCGCGTTTATTGAGCTCTTTACGAAAAGAGCGGAGCAACCTATCTAGATTGCCTTGCTGCCAATTTGTTCCCGACTGTTGGTAACATTTATCAAAGTCGATAATCCAAGCCTTACCATGACCGTCGAGCAACAGATTGTGAATGTTTAGATCGGTGTGATTCACTCCCGCCTTGTGCATTTTTCCAATCTCTCGGCCAACCACTTGATACTCCTGAGCGGACAATCGTCGTTCTTGTAACACATCGACGAGATCAGAAGCATCGGCAACTTTTTCACTCAACAAGTCTGCTTTGTAAGATAAACCAAACTTAGTCGCACGAGCCGCGATCGGCTTAGGGACATTGACACCCGCCTCTGCTAGCTGCTTCAACAGCGTAAATTCCGCATAACTTCGGGTACTCTGCCACCCTTTGAACCAGTAGCTGTCCGAAACCAATTTGCCGAACAAGCCACCTCGTCGGTAGTGACGCAATGCCGCAGTTAAGGTTTTCGTCTGCACGAACCAAGTCGTACCCCTACCTTGCGCGCTGCCAACTACTCGCCCTTCATTCTGCCAGTAAGCCACATCAAAAGCCTTTGCCGGGTCTTCTAATAGATACTCATCGTCATACCAAATGACCTGATGAGATTGCTCATATTTCTTTAACACGGATGACCTCGTGATTGAGTGCTTAGCTGGCCGAAGATTGTAACTAACCTAGGCCCAAAAGTGATGGTAAAGGATGTAACCCCATGTAAAGGCTGCTAGCGTGAGGGCGACAAGCACCGCTGCCGAGCCAATATCTTTCGCTCGACCGCTCAATTCATGACGCTCTGTGCCAACACGATCCACCACCGCTTCAATCGCCGAGTTGATTAGCTCAACCACCAACACTAATACGACCGTCGCTAGCATCAAGACCGTCTCGACGACAGGCAATGATAACCACAGCAAAGCCAATATGGCGACCACCAGCAGACCCATTTCTTGTCGCACCGCCGCTTCATGGCGAAACGCGGCTTTTAGACCTTGGATCGAGTACCCAGTCGCATTGAGAATACGCGTAATTCCCGTTGCGCCTGGCTTGCCACTCTGTTCCGGATTCATAGCTAACCTTTTGGATAAGATAATTGCGGCTATTTTACATTTCTTGAGCTTATCTGCATAATTCTAGCCAACTTAAATCTTCGAGCCCTTACCATGCCTTTGTTTAACACGGCCCCTAAGTCAGTCTGCTTTCTGCGATTATCTGCCATTGGCGATACCTGCCACGCCGTTGCCGCTATTCAAGCCTTGCAAAAGCATTGGCCTGACACACAAGTTACATGGGTGATAGGGAAAATCGAGGCACAGCTACTCGACGGTTTAGACAACGTCGAACTGGTTGTATTTGATAAAAAAGCCGGACTAAAAGGCATGCAAGCAATATGGCGGCAGCTTAAAGGTCGTGAGTTTGATGCGCTTATCCATATGCAGCTGGCCCTTAGAGCCAGTCTGTTAACCCTCGGAATTAAAGCTAAGTACAAAGTTGGCTTTAACTTTAAACGCGCAAAAGAAGCACAATGGCTTTTCACCAACCAGAAGATTTCCGACACCTCGTCTGCCCATGTTCTGGATAGCTTTTTTGCTTTTACCGAGTTTCTTGGCGTCCCAAATACAAAGCCCCATTGGCAGTTACCCATCGCAGAGAGCGATATTAACTTTGCTAAGCAGACACTGGAAGGCAAGCCAACCGTCGTAATCAGCCCTGCTGCGAGTAAAGATGAGCGCAATTGGCTCACCTCTCGATACGCCGAGCTAGCCGATTGGATTATTGACCAAGGGTACCAAGTAGCACTCTGCGGTTCTCCCTCTGAGCGCGAAATCAAACTTGGCCAGGCGATCTCTGGGCAAATGAACCACACGCCTCTCAACCTCATCGGTCAAACAAGTTTAAAGCAACTGACTGCCGTTTTGGCACAAGCCCAAGTCGTTATCGCGCCCGATTCTGGGCCAGCCCATATCGCGACGACACAAGGCACGCCAGTGATTGGTCTTTACGGGCACAGCAATCCAAAGCGAACTGGCCCCTATAATGACTTAGACTCCGTCGTTAGCGTGTACGAACATTACATTCAAGAACAACAAGGCAAACCCGCGGATCAACTTGCTTGGAGCACGCGCGTGAAAGGCGATCATGTGATGCAGTCAATCACGTTAGACATGGTACAATCGAAGCTCAAGCCACTTTTAAATCAACACTAATAAAGGCAAACCTATGATTACTGGCGTTGTTATTACTCTCAACGAGTCGAAAAATATTGTTGAGTGCATTCAGTCTCTACAGCAAGTCTGCTCGGAGGTGGTGGTAGTCGATTCGAACAGTGTTGATGACACCCGAGAACTCGCAGAGCAAGCTGGCGCAAAGGTCGTCATACAAAGCTATTTGGGCGATGGTTTTCAAAAGAATGTCGGCCTAGACCATACCGACAACCACTGGATTTTGAGCCTCGACGCTGATGAGCGATTAACCGATGAAATGGTTGCAGCGATCAAGAATCTAGATCTTTCCTCGACAAAGCATGATGCCTTCGCCTTCCGTCGTCGCAACTACATCGGAAGCCGTTGGATAAAACAGTGTGGTTGGTATCCGGATTTCTGCATTCGTCTTTACGACAAAACGCAGACTCGCTTTGCTGAAGTGAAACAGCACGCCGCTGTACAAGCCAAAAACCCAGAACGAATCAGCGCCGACATTATTCACTTTTCATTCGAGAATCTTGGTCAACTGTTCGCGAAGCCTGGACGCGACTTCAGCGGTCGCGCGGCTAAAATCATGTATCAAAAGGGCAAACGCGTAAATGCTTTGAGTCCGTTTCTGCATGGTCTGAACGCCTTCATTAAATCTTACATTATCAAGAAAGGTTTTATGGGCGGTGCGGACGGTCTCACTGTCTCAATTAGTGCCTCACTGAGCAGCTACTTGAAATATGCGCGCCTGCTCGAGTTCCAACGTGACCCTAAAGTCTTAGAGAAAGAAGACTTCAACAAAGTGTGGTAATTCACCACACTTTGTCATAACAAGCAATATAGCGCTCAGCCATAGTCTCGGGGCTATATTGCTGTTTTTTCTTTTGGATGTTTTGCTGAATCTGCTGATACAAGTCTTTACTCGCAACCAAATCCAATAAGTGATGTTTTGCTTGGTCAACACTATCAGTATCGACTAAATAACCCGTCACTCCATGCTCGACGATCTCCGGCAGCCCTCCAGCTTTGGAAGTAATAACCGGCGTATCATGTTGATAAGCTTCCAACACAGCAGAGCCAAGTCCCTCACTTTTTGACGGCATGATCAATACATCCGTGCGCGTTAGCACCGAACCGACATAAGGCGTAAAGCCAAAGAAGGTGACATTTGACAACGCTTTCGCTTGCTCTCTTAACGCCGCCTCTTCTTTTCCTTGACCCACAATCAAAAAGTGAATGCCCGGATGAGTCTCTGCAAGCTGCTTGGCCAATTCGATGGTAAAAGGGATGTTTTTAATGTCGAGCAAGCTTCCCAGTTGCGTAACGACAAATCGATCTTTCAGTGCTCTAAGCTTCACTTCAACGTCAGCGTTACTAGGGAGATGAGAGTAGCAGTCGTGGATAACAGTAAGATTTGAATTGTATTGCTCGATGTTGTTCGCGACTTTCTGGCTGACCGCGATAAGGTGTGCTGCTTTTCGATATGTTTTTTGAGAGGCATTACCTTTCAGCGCCTTATCTACTCTACGAGAAATGACATAGGGCTTGCTGACCAACCAACCTATAAGCCTTGCTAGATGCGCACCACGCCCATCATGAGCATGAATCACCACATTTTTAGACATCAAAGCGCAATACACAGCACGCCAAAAGCCAACGATACTAACGTCATTTGAGTCAGCAAAGCGCTCTCTTGCCTTGGCTACAAATGGTTTATCTTGTTTACCCAAGATCAGCTGACGGTATCCAGACAAGTTTGCTATCAGGTTGAGAGTTTGGACTTCCCCTCCGCCAAAACCGGACGCTAAGTTTATGTGTATAAGGGTTTTATCTGTCATATAATAACCAGCTGAATCTCTCTATTACGCCGAACTATACAATAAAATGAACACGAACGTTATCTATCCAGGGACCTTTGACCCTATAACTAACGGGCACGTCGACATCATTAAGCGCGCTTCGAAAATGTTTCACACGGTTACCGTTGCTGTTGCAGAAAGCCCACGCAAGAATACTCTTTTCACACTCAGTGAACGTATCGACATGGTGCAAGAAGTGTTCAAAGGCCATTCAAACATCGTCGTCAAAGGATTCTCTGGCTTGCTGGTTGATTTCGCCAAAGCGGAGAATGCCAACATTCTTATCCGTGGTTTACGTACCACAATCGACTTTGAGTATGAGCTTGGGCTATCAACAATGTACCAAAAGCTAATGCCAGAGATAGAGAGCCTCTTTTTGCCGCCGAACGAAAAGTACGCATTTTTGTCTTCGACCATTGTTCGTGAGGTTGCCCTTCACGGTGGAGATGTAGCGGATTTCGTGCATCCGTATGTCGCCAAGCAACTACAAAACAAGTAATAAATACAACAAAGGCTGTCTGATGACAGCCTTTGTTGTTTAGTCCATTGCGTAAAATGCTTTTGCTTTGGAGAGCTCTTTTTCTGAGTGATTTCGCGCCCAATAGATCCCCCCTTCTTTCACCACTTTCGCGGGAATGCCAACGGCGATCGCATCGCTCGGGACACTCTTAGTGAGAGTACTAAAGGCGCCAATGATCGAGCCTTTGCCGATTGTCACACCTTTGATAATTTTTACATCTCTGCACAACCAAACATGCGGGCCCACGTAAACCCCGGAAATACGGTGATTCAACACATTACCTTGTTCGTCAAAAATTGGGTGACCATCGTACTCTTGAATCAAGATATTGGCTGATAACATCGCGTCATCCCCTAAAACCAGTTGGCCATAAGACTTAATGTTCGCTCCCGCTCGAATGCCGACATGTTCCCCAACCGCAAATAGCGCATTGTCACGAAGTAACGAAAACTTACTTTTCTTGATCACCGCATCGTCGCCAATGTAAAGCGTACTATTGCTTCCCTTAATGAGAATATTTACATTGCCATTAAAGTTATTGCCAATGACGACACGATTTCCTTTCGCTCGCTTGTCAAACTTGATCACGATACGGGAGCGATGCTTGGTTTTACCAATTGAAACTTGGTTCCCTTTCGCTCCTTTAACGAACAACACTTGGTTGCGAAACAAACCGCTGACCATTTTAATCAGCAAAGCAAACTGACTCATACCATGCTGAAAAGAGTCAGGAAATTTAGCGATGTACTGCTGAATCTGGTTGTTATCGAGCATCAATAAAGCTCCTTTTAAATTTCTCAAGCCGACGCTTGGTTTGAATATAGGTGATGACGCTTGTGACTCTATAGAGATTCTTCAAAAAGTCATTGGTGAAACCATAACCATCGATCATAACAATGCGCTCACCATCATCGTTTTTCTGTAGCACGAGATTTTGCAAACGCAGATCCGTCACCGAAAGATGATTAGCTAAAATAGACTCCGCAAAATCATCAAACAGCTCAGCAAGCTTTGACTTATCATTCAACTTTCCGAGTGCCATCGACAAGCTACCGTCACCATCTCGGATTAAAGGAAAAATAAGCCCCTTGCCTTCTGAGGTCTCCACCCACTCAATTGGCAACGCATAAGGCGCTAAGTCAGGGCGCTTTAGGCTTTGGGCATAGTCAAACTCACGCTCGCTTTCATCACGAGAGCGCTTCACTCGATAGCGCACCTTAATACACAAGTTGGGGTCATTCGGATGTTGGTAGCAGATTCTCTCAGAACCTTTGCCAATCACTATCGCGTCCGTTAAATCAATCAAACTCGTCACCTAGTTCGCTCCAGCAACCTGCGAACGCAAGTAATAGTTTTGTAGCTTATGGTATTCTTGTGCCCAATCAGATTCTGGATTGTCAGTAGGCGTCGTTTGCGTCATGACCCCTTCATCCCAAGCATAAAGTTTTGTCGGGTTGCCATTTTCATACGCTCCCCACTGATTGATACTGCGCACTTTGTTGTAGCCACGATTACTCACCCCATCGACAGACAGCATATTCTCACCACCCAAGCTAATGTAGCTCTGATCGGACAAGCTAAATTGGTACAAGGTAGGGAAAATGTCTCGATGCGAGCCAATCCTTTCTGGCTGATAGCGGTACTGACTATGCGACAAAATAGGATCGGGAACATACAAATAGAATGGCACGGCATAGCTCACCGCAAATTCATCCAAATTTTTGGTCGATATTGAACGAACACGGTGATCGCCCGAAGCAGCAATCAAGGTTTTCTGTCCCAAATCAGAGTCTTTCACTTCCTGTATAAAGTTCCCCAACGCATCATTTGCATATTGGTAGGCTTCAAGCATCTCCGTCTCTTGCCCTGCGATACTGCCAATCACATCTTTGAGACGCTCACTTGCATGGGTTACCTTCGGCTGATAGTCGCTTGGTGGGCGATATGGCGAGTGATTGGTCACCGTCATGATGTAAATCAGGGTCGGCTTCTTCGCCTCGTCCAATAGCTTACGAGCAAACTTGAACGTGAACTCATCCGCGACGCCCCAAGTATCTGCATGTTCCTTAGCCTCTGGAAACGACGCTTTAATACTGTTCTCATCATAAACGGTATCAAAGCCCTGCAGCGGCAGATAGTTCGCTAAGTTACGCCACATGCTGTTGCCACCGTAGATAAAAACGACCTCATAACCGGCTCGTTTATAAGGCAATACTGCCGAGCTAGGCAGAGACACTTTCTGCGCGCCAGAGTGGCTGATGGTCGGTACATCACTGTGGAACAACATCATAACAATACTGTCGATGGTCGCTGTCGTACCTGCCATAAAGCGCTCAAAGACAAAGTCTTCATCAAAGGCTTTGCGAAGGCTGCCCAGCAAATCGTTTCGCGTCGGGTCATCTTCAATCAGAACATTCGTTCCTAACCCTTCCATCAATGCCATCACTACATGAGGAGGATTGTCGGCCAAGTAGTCATTCTTGTTGGTTCGGTATTCTGGTGTCGGTTGGCCGAGCATTTTCATCATCTGCTCGGTCAGCACTTGCTCAGACACTGGGTCAAACTTCGCCTGCTTTTTGTAGTCTCCGTTAGCCCAGCTCAGTGCCATAAATGGGTTAGGAGTAATGATATTCAGCGGTTTGTACTGAGATACATTAGCGTGATAACGCTTGAGAGGCAGACTGCCGATAGAGCCGCGAGCCACTATGACATACACCACAATCGTGAGTAACACCGAGACTGTCGTCAACACCCAATGACGCTTTGGCCAATGCCAAGAATATGAACGCTCAATCAGTTTATTGGTAAAAATAAAGCCTAATGCCGCAACCAACACAGAGACCAAGAAAGAGCGTAGAATGGGGTAATCTTGCCATGCATTGTCGAGCACCGCCTTGGTGTCGTCATCAAACAGACCAAAGACAAAAACATCGATATAGCTACCGTAGGTGACGTAGTAATAATAGTTACCGATCGAAAAGCCGCACAGCAGAAAGAAAATAACCCCTGCGTACCAAGGTGTCGCTTTGTTCCACCAAGCAAAGAAGCGTGTTTTTGCCAGAATCAAACCCGCCAGTAAAACGGGGGCAAAACCGATAAAGACAATTTTTGCGTCAAAGCGGGCGCCAACCCAAAACGCTCGCACAATATCCGCACTGAGACCACTTAACTTTTCAGGCTCAACAGCTAAAGAAAAGAACACTCCTCGGGACAGAGAGAGAAAGATAATCGCGGAAAAGTTGACCCAAAGTACAATTCGGGTGAGAGCTCGGTAGTTATGCTGAAAAGAAACCATAATGTCCCAATGAGTGTTGGAGCCAGCAGTAAGCTGGCTCAATTAAGATTTGGCTTTAAATACCCACTTATCGCTGAGCAAATAGTTGCTGACCATTCCCACCAAAATACCCAGCACTAAAGCAACGTAAGCCCATATCCCTTCGCTACCGAGAAACTCTAACGACAGTTTAAAGGTCACGAAGTTTGGAATCGCAGATATACACGCCGAGGTCATAAACTTCAGCCACTGTTTACGTTTGGAACCATGCTGCGAAGTTGCTGAGAAAGTGAGGTAACGGTTGCCGAGCCAAGTCGAGGTCGCGGCGCAGAAAAAAGCGATAACACGCGACGTCATTAACGGCCAGTCAAAAACGTGGAGGCAAAGGGTGAAAATGGAGGTATCGACTACAAAGCCGATACCTCCAACAAATGCAAACTTAAGAAGCTTCATGAGTCACTGTTGAGCAGCGGTACATAGAGCGTCTAGAGTTTTCTGGCTCAAGCAGCAGCTTACATTCCAGTTTGTCACTGTTTAAGAAGCCTTCCATGTGTCGCTCACGACCAATAAGGTAGAACTCATCCGCTTTAATCTCAGCAGGAGTCGTCACCTTAATCGCCTGACCTAAGCTGTAATACTGACCAGAGAACGGACGGCTACGAGCGTAGTAAGTCTCTAACTGCTCAGTTTGAGACTCAAAGAACACACGATCGCTCTTGTTGTTTTCCATCCCTGTGTTTAACAGGATAAGTGCAATAAACAGCACGATAGGCAGAATCAGAGACACCACACTGAACCACTTCCAATCTTTTTCCATCACCATGATCGCAGCAAGAAGCCCCAATGCAGGGATACCAGGAAGCACGTATGCAGGAAGAATGTTACCTGACATTGTAAACATCAGCAGTGGCGAGATTAGCCAAAAAATCGCGAACGAAAACAGCCCTTTGTTCGATTGATTGGTCTCTTTAATGCGAGCACGACGGAACCACGCCAGAATCGGCAGCGCGATTGACCAAGGCGCCGCACTTTGCAGCCAGAATAACCAGATCATGCCTCGTGGCTCATCATGGGCGCTACCGTACAGGTCACCCTCCCAACCACTGACAACAAAGCGCTTAAAGTGCTCACCCACAATGAAATAATCAATGAAGCCTGGTGTTGCACGTTCAGCCAAAATGTACCAAGGCATCGCAATCGCGAGCATCAATAACACGCCCTTGACGATAGGGAAACGCTGCCAAAGCTGAACAAATGCGCCGATTAGCCCATGTTGTAGAACCAACCAAGGGAATACTGCTAAGCCCATGATCACAATCACGACAGGGCCTTTAGCCAACAAGCCAACCGCAAGACCAGCAAAGGCAAAATATGCCCAACGATCTTTAATGCCACCTTTCTCTTTTTCTAACCAGCAATAGTAAAAACCGACCATTGCCATCGTCATACCAAGCGTTAATGCCATGTCAGTCATGACCGCGCCAGCAGCAATTGAGAAAATACCACACGTCGCAAGTACAATAGACGCAACTAGCCAGTTAAAGCCTTCACGCTTAGCCATGTAACCGATTAAAGCGATAACAAAAACAGCGGCAAGCCAGTGTGGCGCGCGCAAAGAGAATTCACTTAAACCGAATAGCTCAACGCCAGTCGCACTCATCCAAGTGAACAGTGGCGGTTTGCCCCAGAAAGGGACACCATAATCAAACTGAGGCGTCAGCCAGTTACCTGTTTCCACCATAAGTCGCGCCATTTCGCCATAACGCGCTTCGGTTGTATCCATTAATGGATAAAGCCCCAAAGAAATCAGACGTAAAAGTAACGCGACAGCCAATAAGCCCCATAGGTGCTTGGCGGTGATCTTAATATTCACTGTTATTTTTCCTCAGGTTGATCTTTCTGCAGTGATGCTTGCGCTTTTTTCTCAATGTTCGATTGAACGATGTAAAGTGGTCGGCGTTTGGTTTCAATGAAAATTCGCCCAATGTACTCACCCATTAGACCAATACAAAGTAATTGAATACCGCCTAAACCAAGCTGAACAACCATCATTGATGGGTAACCGACAACGGGTTCGCCCAAGAAAATGGTTTTACAAATAATGATAAAGCCGTATAAGAAGGCCACGACCGCCATCAATGCGCCAAGCAGCGTTGCAAGGCGCAATGGGCGAATAGAGAAAGATGAAATCCCGTCAATCGCCAAACCAATCAGCTTAAGGTAATTCCACTTGGTTTCCCCCACCAGGCGAGGGTCTCGCTCAAATTGCAAGGTTATCGTATTGAAACCAGGCCATGAAAACAGCCCTTTCATATAGCGATTACGCTCTGGCAGCTGGTTAATGTGTTCAACAACACGGCGGCTTAGCAAACGGAAATCACCGACGTTCTCAGGGACATCCATCTGCGATACTGAATTCATGACGCGATAGAACCATGCCGCCGATTTTTGCTTAAACCAAGTCTCGCCATGACGCTCTTTACGCTGCATGTTCACAACGTCATAGCCTTCGCGCCATTTCTCAAGCATTTCTGGCAACAATTCTGGTGGATCTTGCAAATCCGCGTCCAAGATAGTGACAACTTGACCACGGCTATACTCTAGACCCGCACTCATGGCGGCTTCTTTACCAAAGTTGCGACTCAGATTCAGGCTGATTATGTTGCTGTTCTCGCTTTCAAAACCAGCCACAATGCTCTGACTCTTGTCACTACTGCCATCATCAATGTAGATGACCTCACACAATCCATCGATGCTATCCAATACGGGCATTAGCCTTTCATGAAAAGCCGGTAATACTTCCTCTTCATTAAAATAAGGAACAAGGACAGAGAGTAAGACATCAGATTGACTCTCTGTTGATGGTCCACAATGTGGGCAAGTTACCGCAGATGAAAGCTCTGTCATGGAGGGTACCTTATGTACGAATTTCACTATAGATGAGTTGTGTCAGGGACTGCACACAACTCACCACAAAAAGGGGCTATATTCTACACTATTCGCCCAAGCCTAGGATAGGCGAAAGTAAATGAACCTTGTCTGAATGGCGTGAAAAACGTTACGAAAAGCAACGTATTCAATGCTATTTTTTTTGGCACGTATTGCAAAAGAAGGTGTTTCGTTGACCAATTTTAAGTTCTTCGATTGGACCACCACAAACCGGGCAAGGTTCCCCTTTCTTACCGTATACTTGCAGTTCTTGGGCGAAGTAACCGGGCTTACCATCCGCTTGAGCAAAATCCTTAAGTGTGGTCCCACCCTGCTTAATGGCAGTATCTAGAACCTGTTTTATCTCCACCACAAGCAAAGCCCACTGCGTATTCGTTAACTTTCCAGCAGGCTTAGTGGGGTGGACTCTGGCACTAAATAGTGATTCATTGGCATAGATGTTACCCACGCCAACCACCACTTTATTGTCCATAATGAACTGTTTTACCGACACTTTCTTATTGACCGCCTTTGACGCAATGTAGTCTGCGTTAAACTCATCGGTTAACGGCTCAGGCCCTGCATTTTCAAGAACAGTGTGATGACCATCTTCCGTCCAAAGCCATGCACCAAAACGTCTTGGATCGTTATAACGCAGTACCTTTCCATTGGTGAGTTTCAGATCCACATGATCATGTTTACCCGGCGTGATCTCTGCATCCAACACTCGCAGTGAGCCAGACATGCCCAAGTGAACGATCGCTGATCCTACGTTCGTTTCAATAAGAAGGTATTTCGCTCGACGGGTAATGCTGCGGATCTGCTGACCTTCCAGCTGTTTCAACTCTTGAGGGATGTCCCAACGAAGCTTAGGTGTGCGAAAAGTCAGCTTTGCTATTGTCTCTCCAACAAGATGTGGGGATATCCCCATTCGGCTCACTTCGACTTCTGGTAATTCAGGCATTGTAGTTCCTAGTGGGTTCTCTTTTACTCAGGCATAAGGTAACGAGTATCAACGGAAATGGCTATCCACTTATCTTGCCAGCTTTTGAGCAGCCAAAACTGTGGTGTCTGATAATACGTGATCCTTTGTGGTTCTTCCTGATCGACATACCACACTTCAATGGATTGAGGTTGACTCAACTGAGGCTTCAAACTGTCGAAGTTATCTTGGCTAATTTCTGTGCCAATCAACCCTTGCCAACGCTGCGCTAGCTCCTGCGGGGGGATAGCACTAACTACAGAGCTTCTCCATTCACCTTGGCTTTTCTCTAGTGACCAATTGGAAAAGTGTAAAGCTTGCAAGTCTGCTGAAGGGTTAAGTAAATAAGGGTGTGAACTTACGGCCACTGGCTCATCGATAAGGTAGGTTTTAATCAACGTAGGTAAGTTGAGCAAACCAATAAATGCAATGATGCCCAGAATAAGAATATTGTTCCAGCGTCTGCGCCGTGAAGGGGAAACTCGCATTTTATTTTTGCTCTCTGCTGTTAATTGACTCAAAAATAGCAGAAAAGAGGGGATCAGGCGAGGTGCCGGCTTTCCTTACCATCAGCAAACAGCAGATAATAAAAAACCCAACCACATTGCTATGGTTGGGTTTCTATTCACGCTTCCCGAGGGAAGTTCAAAAAAGCATCAATTACTTGATTTTCGCTTCTTTGTACATAACGTGCTGGCGAACTACTGGATCAAACTTTTTGATCTCAAATTTGCCTGGCATGTTACGCTTGTTCTTATCAGTCGTGTAGAAGTGACCAGTACCTGCAGAAGATACTAGACGGATTTTCTCACGTACGCCTTTCTTTGCCATTGTCTATTTCCTCTTAAACGTTTACGCCGTTTGCTCGGATATCAACAAGAACAGCATCGATGCCTTTCTTGTCGATGATACGCATACCTTTAGCAGATAGACGTAGTTTAACAAAACGTTTTTCGCTCTCTACCCAGAAACGATGAGTTTGTAGGTTCGGCAGAAAACGACGCTTAGTAGCATTGCGTGCGTGTGAACGGTTGTTACCCGTTACTGGACGCTTACCAGTTACTTGGCATACTCGTGACATGAATGTCTTCTCCAAAATCGTTTCAGCTCGATATCAACCTTGGTGGCCGAACCTCTCTAGTTCTCTAAGAAGAATGTCGAGGTCTTATACCGCTATGGAAACCCATACAAGGCTATCAAAGGTCGCGCATTATACTAACTTGAGTAGCATTGCTCAAGACCCGAACAGATCCTTTTTACAGGTTTTCGTGATCTTTTTTAGGCAGAGCTGATTTATGTGCTAAAAAATGTCGGGCGATTGTAGCAGAATTCAGCGAACTCACAACTAAAAATGTGATTTAAATCCAACCACGTTCTGCGAAGGAAACAATCTCCCCATCACCAACGACAAAATGGTCCAAGATTCGAACGTCCACCAGCGCCAAAGCGTCACTGACTCGGCGGGTAATACGTCGGTCGCTCAGGCTAGGCTCCGCAACGCCTGACGGGTGATTATGGGCAAGAATCAAAGCTGCGGCATTATGCTCCAATGCGCGTTTGACCACCTCTCTTGGATAAACTGAGGCCGCGTCGATTGTCCCTTGAAATAGCGACTCTCCAACAATAACGCGATGCTGATTGTCTAAATAGAGAACATAAAACTCTTCCCTTTGCTTATCTCTAAGCAGCCCTGATAAGTAAAGTTTGGTTTGCTCTGGGCTGGTTAATGCATCGCCTCTCTGCAAAGTTTCAGATAGATAGCGCTGCGTTAACTCTAGCACCGCCTGTAACTGAACGTACTTCGCCGTACCCAATCCCTTGTGTTGGCAAAACTCCTCTTTGCTTGCGCCAAACAACTTACGTAGCGAGCCAAAATCTTTGAGCAAAAAGTCCGATAGCTCAATAACATTCATTCCTTTGGTGCCTGTTCGCAGAAAAATGGCGAGTAACTCCGCATCGGTCAAAGCGTGGGGGCCATGAGAAATCAACTTCTCTCGCGGCATAGATTCAGAAGGTAGGGATCGCATAACTGGCTCGGCAATAACAAAACAGAGCTACAGAGTTTCGTAAAACCATCCACAGATCCTGATCAATAATCGTCAATGCGAGGCAATATAAACTCCCCACCTTCGGTCACTACTCACTAAGTCGTAGTATTGGTGACCAGTACCACATTGTGCGCCAATCACTCACTAGGCACATAAACATGAGGCGTGTTATCTTATCGCGCAGCAAAATTTACGGAGATCCTCATGCAAACATTAGCGGGAAAAAAGATCCTACTGGGCATCAGCGGCGGAATCGCGGCGTATAAATGTGCAGAGCTCACTCGTCGTCTTATCGAGCGCGGAGCCGAAGTACAAGTCGTTATGACCAAGGCAGCCAAAGAGTTTATTACTCCGCTGACCATGCAGGCGGTCTCTGGGCGCCCCGTCTCAGACAGCTTACTCGACCCTGCGGCTGAAGCATCGATGGGTCACATTGAGCTCGCCAAATGGGCTGACTTAGTCTTGCTGGCACCTGCAACGGCGGATCTCATCGCTCGTATGTCTGCTGGCATGGGCAACGACTTGCTGACAACCTTAGTACTTGCGACCGACGCACCTGTCGCGGTATCGCCTGCGATGAATCAACAAATGTACTTAAATGCGGCAACTCAAGAAAACATCGCCACCTTACAGCGTCGTGGGATGGCGATTTGGGGTCCAGCCGCCGGTGAGCAAGCGTGTGGCGACGTTGGCCCTGGACGCATGCTAGAGCCAATGCAGTTGGTGGAGCATTGCGAACAGTTTTTCTCTGACAAACCTTTAGAGGGAAAGTCCGTGGTGATAACCGCAGGTCCAACCCGCGAAGCGATTGACCCTGTTCGTTACATCTCTAACCACAGCTCAGGCAAAATGGGCTTTGCTCTTGCAGAGGCCGCTCAGCATCTGGGGGCTCAGGTGACCCTTATCGCGGGGCCCGTCTCTCTACCGACACCTTCAGGCGTACAGCGTATCAATGTCGACAGCGCGCTAAGCATGCACTCAGCAGCCTTAGAACAAGCAACCCAACACGACGTGTTCATCGGTTGCGCGGCAGTGGCAGACTATCGACCAGAGGCGGTTGCTGATCAAAAAATCAAAAAAACCGACGACAGTGACACGATGACTGTCACTATGGTGAAAAACCCCGACATTATTGCGTCTGTCGCGGCCCTCGAGAAATCTCGTCCCTTCACCGTTGGCTTCGCCGCTGAAACTCAAGATGTCGCCCACTACGCGCGCACCAAACTTGAAAAGAAGAAGCTGGATATGATTTGTGCTAACGATGTCTCGGTTGAAGGCCAAGGCTTTAATAGCAACGACAACGCGATCACCGTATACTGGAAAGATGGTGAGCAATCACTTACCCTTGCCAGTAAACAGTTGATTGCACGTCAAATCATGGCGACCATCGCTGGCAAGCTATAAAGCAATAATACAAAGCAATAAACAATGGTTGTTGGACTTCAGGCTCGTTTAGGCGGGCCTTGAGTCGTTATTCAGAATGGGTAAAAAAGGAAAGTATTCATGGCAGGCACAAGAAAAACCAACCGCCGAGAAGAAATTTTACAGGCGCTCGCTGAGATGCTGGAATCCAATGAAGGCGCGTCGCGTATCACGACCGCAAAGCTTGCCAAGCAAGTAGGCGTGTCAGAAGCCGCTCTTTATCGCCACTTTCCTAGTAAAGCGCGCATGTTTGAAGGCCTGATTGAGTTTATCGAAGAGTCTTTAATGTCACGCATTAACCGCATTCTCGATGAAGAAAAAGACACACTAACGCGCATTCGCCTTGTTCTGCAGTTAATTCTGGCTTTCTCTGAGCGTAATCCAGGCCTGAGCCGAATTCTCTCTGGTCATGCGTTGATGTTTGAAAATGAACGTCTTCGTGAGCGCATCAACCAACTGTATGAACGCATCGAGACGTCATTGCGCCAAATTTTACGTGAACGTAAGTTGCGTGAAGGAAAATCCTTCCCTGTCGATGAGAAAATCTTAGCCGCCCAGCTTTTAGGTCAAGTAGAAGGTAGCCTAAATCGCTTTGTTCGCTCAGACTTTAAATATCAGCCTACTGCAAATTTTGATGAGTACTGGGCACTCCTAAGCGCGCAGATTCAATAAGAGGAACTTCATGTCTTCTGTTCTAGACTTATCTCAGACCAAAAGGATTGGCACTGGGAATGAAAGGATATGCTTTGAGCACCCGGATAATCCAAGTTTGTGCATCAAGGTTTATCACCCGATGGAAGAGATCATGAAGCATACGAAAGTTGTACGACAACAAAATGAAATGGAGTCGTACTACTTTGGTCAACTCGAAAAGCGTGGTGTCCCTTTTCATTTCATACCTAAATGTTATGGCTGGGTAGAAACAAACTTAGGCCCTGGTTTGGTCTTCGATCGTGTTGTTAACGATGACGGAACATCAGGAAGACCATTAAAAGAGATGCTCGCGGATGAATCAGTTTCTCAACAAGAAGCTCTGCAAATACTCACCCGCATAGAGCACTACCTACTTGAGCACTCGATCAGCATTTGTGATGTCAGCCCCGGCCATATCCTCATGAAAAAGCAAGGGACAGAGCTCATACCTCAAGTCATCGATGGTGTAGGCAGCCGATATAATGATTGGAAACTGTACCTACTCACTCATGTCCACTTCTTTGCGCGCCGTAAGACGAAAGCGCTTTGGCAAAAACTCATTTCAATGATGCTAAACCATGAACACACTAAATAACGAACTGACCTTTACTCAGAAAGTACACCCAAAGAATTGGGGAATCTGGCTTGGCTTTGGACTACTGGGCTTAGTTGTGACCGTCCTGCCTTATGCAGTGCTACTTAAGCTTGGGCGAGGCATCGGGTCATTGACCGCAGTCGCACTTAAAAGCCGCGCTCACATTGTCCGTCGCAATTTAGAACTCGCCTTCCCTGATATGGGTACCGCTGAGCGAGAAAAAATTGTTAAAGAGAATCTCAAAAATACTGGCTTAGCTCTAATTGAAACAGGCATAGCTTGGTTTTGGCCAGAGTGGCGCTTTAAACGCTTAATCCAATTTAAGAATATTGAACAGATTGTTGAACTCGACAAACAAAAGAAGGGCGTGCTAGTTGTCTGCACCCATGCGCTCAACTTAGAGATTACCGCTCGTGCATTTGCCACCTTCGCTCCGGGTTATGGCGTATATCGCCCGCATGACAATCCGGTGTACGACTTCATCCAAACTTGGGGACGTACTCGTTTTGGCAACCAAATGGTCGATCGCAAAGACGTTAAAGGTATGCTCAAGATTCTGCGCCGCGGCGGCCGACTATGGTACCTACCAGATCATGACTATGGGCGCAAAAATGCTGTTTTCGTGCCATTTTTTGCTGTTGAGGACGCATGTACTACAGCCGGAACTGGCGTTCTGATTGATGCGAGTAAATGTGCGGTGGTTACCGCATCAAGCTTCCGAAAAGGCTCGACCTACACCTTGCAAGTGGATGACGAATTTAGCGCAGACTTCCCTCGTAAAGATGCAGAAGGCGCAGCAAGGGTGATGAACCGAGCGATCGAAAAGGTGATCCTGCGCGGACTCGATCAGTGGATGTGGGTGCATAAGCGCTACAAAACAATGGTCGACAGAGCCATGGGCAAAGGTTCACGCTATAAATAACATCAAAAAAGGCATCCAACGGGATGCCTTTTTAGTCTTACCAGTGGTTCAACAACTTAGATGCCGTACTCAGCGCGGTAGGCTTTGACTGCCTCTAGGTGCTCTGCGTCAGTCCCTTTCTCTTCTAGGAAGGTCACTAAGTCAGTCAGGCTAACAATCGAGATAATTGCACAGCCAAAGTCACGCTCAACTTCTTGGATTGCAGACAACTCACCTTTGCCTTTCTCTTGGCGGTCAATCGCAACCAAAACACCCGCTAGGTCTGCACCATTTGCTTGGATGATTTCCATTGACTCACGGATTGCCGTACCCGCAGTAATCACGTCATCCACCAGCATGATACGACCTTCCAGTGCGCTACCCACTAGGTTGCCACCTTCACCGTGATCTTTCGCTTCTTTACGGTTAAAGCAGTATGGCGTATCTACATCGTGGTGATCAGCAAGAGCAACTGCTGTCGTCGTCGCAATTGGGATGCCTTTGTATGCAGGCCCAAATAGCACATCAAACTCAATGCCAGAATCCGCTAGCGCTGCTGCGTAGAAGCGACCTAGGCGCGCTAAGTCACGACCCGTATTGAAAAGACCAGCGTTAAAGAAGTACGGACTCTTACGGCCAGACTTTAAAGTAAACTCGCCAAATTTTAGGACTTCTTTCTCTAGTGCAAACTCAATAAATTCACGCTGGTATGCTTTCATTACTTTCTCTCTAAATAAAAGGTCTAGTTTTCTAGACGGTTCATAACATAAAGAAACATTTTCTAAATAGATGGCTTGGCAGCTAGGCAACAAGCGCTTTCAGCCCTATGAGCATAGGGAACCTATGTGATTAGGGGGAAAGCGTGCAGTTAACAACGCTGCAATGCTATCTATGACGAAAATAAAAAAATAGCCCCCAATTGGGAGCTATCTAAAAATTAATTTTCTAACGCCGCCTTCTGCGCCGCGACGATCTCGGTAATACCTTTGGTCGCCGACTCCAGCAACTTCATCAGCTCAGCGTGGGTGAACGGTTCGCCCTCTGCCGTACCTTGAACTTCAATCATGCGACCATCTTCAGTCATCACTACGTTCATGTCGGTATCAGCTGCTGAATCTTCTGTGTACTCAAGGTCACACAGAATGTCTTCACCTAGAATGCCCACAGAAACGGCAGCTACATGGCCTTTCATTGGGTTCGCTTTTAGCTTGCCTTTCTCTACTAAGTGTTGGAATGCATCAGCCATCGCAACGCTCGCACCAGAGATAGACGCAGTACGCGTACCACCATCCGCTTGGATTACATCACAGTCTACCGTCACCATGATTTCGCCCATCGCTTCTAGGTCAACTACCGCGCGTAAGCTACGAGCAATCAGACGTTGGATTTCCATCGTACGACCACCTTGCTTGCCGCTTGCCGCTTCACGACGCATACGCGAATGTGTAGAGCGTGGAAGCATGCCGTATTCAGCGGTTACCCAGCCTTTACCCTGACCTTTTAGCCAGCGCGGAACGTTCTCTTCAACGGTCGCATTACAAAGTACTTTTGTATTGCCGAATTCAACCAATACAGAACCTTCTGCATAAGCTGTGTAGTTACGAGTAATTTTGATTGGGCGAACTTGATCCGCCTTGCGATCGTTTGGACGCATTGGCATCTACCTTATATGAAGGGGGAGACGTTTTTGGTTGGAGCAGGATTATAGCGAAGTTTGCTCTTCAAAGCTATCCGTCTCAGATCTGTGCTACTATTGCCTCGCGTTATTTTCAAAGATGATTAAACAGGAAAATTCGATGATCTACAGTATGACGGCTTATGCTCGTAAAGAAGCAAAAGGCGATTGGGGCAGCGCCGTATGGGAAATTCGTAGTGTTAACCAACGCTACCTGGAAACCTACTTCCGCTTGCCAGAGCAATTCCGCGGCCTAGAGCCAATATTGCGTGAGCGTTTTCGCAAGCGCCTTGCTCGCGGTAAGGTTGAATGTGCGCTCCGTTTTGAAGCCAACCCAGCAGCAAAAGGCGAATTGACCATCAACGAAGACTTGGCGAAACAAGTCATCAGCGCGGCAAATCAGGTAATGGCACTGTCTGGTGATGAGAGCCGTCTTAACCCATTCCAAATCATGAACTGGCCAGGTGTGATGGAAACACCAGAGCAAGATATGGACGCCGTCAATAAAGATTTGCTGGCCGCTTTTGATGCTGCGCTTGGCGAGTTTATCGAAGCGCGTGGCCGTGAAGGCGACAATATGAAGGTTCTCATTGAACAGCGTCTAGATGCGATCACAGACGAAGTCGTAAAAGTACGAGCGCGCATGCCTGAGATTCTAGAATGGCAACGTGAGCGTCTGTTCACTAAGTTTGAAGACGCAAAAGTTGAATTAGACTCTTCACGCGTTGAACAAGAACTGATTCTACTAGCACAAAAATCAGACGTTGCTGAAGAGCTTGATCGCCTAGACTCTCATGTCAAAGAAACCACTAATATCTTGAAGAAAGGTGGCGCGGTCGGTCGCCGTTTAGACTTTATGATGCAAGAGTTTAACCGCGAGTCAAACACACTGGCTTCTAAGTCAATCAGCACAGACATCACCGCATCTGGTGTTGAACTGAAAGTTCTGATTGAGCAAATGCGTGAGCAGATCCAAAATATCGAATAAGGTTTTTTGAGTCTCTTTGAGCTTACTTAGTCTTACCAAGCCCCTGTAAATAGGGGCTTTTTCACGCTATTTACTCACTTTGCCCCGCGGATTAGACAGCGACCTGCCTCATCAGCTAATGATGAGCCCCCAGCTATCTGTTCTGCTATATGAGCCCTTACTTTGTTATAAGAACTCAATTGGAGCCAATCTTGCCAGGATAGCCCCAAATATATACTCAGTCCTTCAGGCTGGACTTATTTTCCTCTTGCTCAATAAGTAACGATAGTTGCCTTAACAGGTAGGGTTGTATATTTTCCTGCCAGGATACCTTTGAAAAGTGCTCCTTACTCTGCTCTGGGAGATATGGCCGTATTTCTTCCATCACTTTTTCAACCGCTTTCTTGTCGGGTTCGCTAAGCCCACCCAAAAAAAAGTCCTCTTCCACCTGCTTTGCAATATATTCGTCATATTGCTCTAATGCTTTTATCATCGCCCAGGCTCGAGTGTTATCCTCATACTTATACATAAGATAAAAAGTGTAGAGTGAACTCCAATCGCCCTTTGGCAATACCTTGTTTAAAGTAAACTGATAGTATTCATCATCTCTGCCCAGGTAAGTGTATGCCAGTCCAAAGTATTTTTCGCTCGCCAAAATCTCGGGGATAATCTGTTCATCTACACTCTTCTCAACGTCATAACCGTTTTTGCCAAATATGCTGCTTATCAAACGCATCAACGGAGAGGGGTGATGTTCCGTATCCAGCCAGTAAAAACCGGCAAGATCACGGTTAGGCTCGTAAGGCAGTAACATCAGAGAGAAAGCTAGAGTTTCATTGACTAATGGCACATCAAAATGAGCTAACAGTGCCAACTTGTTAAGCGTACGGTCCCACTTTTTCAGTTGATCTAATCTGGCCTGGGGGTTGCCGGAAAAATCGAACTCCAGTGAGGCTATCTGCTCTTTAAAGAAATGCAGGCGGCTGACATCACTCATCTGCTCTATTTTATTAAATAATTTTTTATTAAAAACACTGCTACAAAAAAGTGGCCTACTGAAACTATAAAGCCCTTTTTCAAACTCTGAAGAGTACTGCCTACCTTTGATATTCTCGGCGCACCAACTGATATTTTTGGCCTCAAGCAACCAGTTATTATATAACACCTCCAACCATAAGTAGTCATCACCGTACAACTCTATCAGCCGGTGTGCTTTCTTAAGCCTCTCTGCTGCCACCAAAGCGTCATCATCGTCACCAGATAAAGAGATTGGTGTCCATAGGTAATACGCCAGCGCCGTTTGAAGCACTCTGATATCCCCTTTTTCCGCAAGCTCTAATATCTGTGAGATATAACGCTGCTTTATCTCATCAGACAGCTGCAAATCATCAAGGCCTTTATCACGGCTATAATGCGCTGTTTGCGGAACGGTATTAGCAGAAACAATTTTTGCTCTGGCGGGAATAGAGCCAGCGGCTGCTTTTTCAACCAGTATCGTATAATCCGGTGTCAGCTCCCACTGAGCTTTAAAATTACCAAGCCTAGCAAAATGCTGATTAATACGCTCAAAACGCCCCTCTCTTAGCTCAACGCCGGGACAACCACCACTCGCTATATAATGATAATAATCATAGTTCGATGGCTCGGTCGTTTTCAGGTCGTCTAAATCATTGGTGTAGCGTTCATCACAAGCTTGCTTAACAGGCAGAAAATCCTGGCTCACGGCAGGAAAGCCTATCGCCACACAGAGAGTGGCCCCAAAACACAATACTCTTCGTTTCATTTTTTCTTTAACTCACATTAGGCGGAACCCAGGTTCTGCGTGAGTGCCCGTGATTATTATAAGCGGTTTGAAAGTGCGCAACGCGAATAGGACGGGTCACAGTAACGCGAAGAAGGAGTGGGAATTTACTCTCCCTTTTTCTTGGCCTGCCTTTCAACCCGCTATTCGTCTTTTTCCAGCGTATTTCTATCAACATACGGCCAGTAATGGTGACCAACACGAATCAGTAAGGTGGCTGCGGCAAGAATAAATGCCGCTATTGACAGCCAAACCACCAACATCGCATCCATCTCTTTCATACCTAGGGTGATGTAACGAGCAATGGCCATCATCGCAATGTAGATGGGGTAACGCACGGGGATTTTTCCGTTCATCACAAACTGCTGCACCATGGCAAGTACTTCCAAGTAGATAAACATCAGCAGAATATCCGTCAGCAGCACCCTCTTCTGTTCAAAGACATGGATGAACTCTTCAACCATAGCAAACAGGGTGGCTAACGTGATGGCGACCAAGAGCAACGCTTCTAACGCGTGAAAAATCTTAAGGAATGGGCGGCTAAAGCCCTTAGGTAAATGAGATGGCATATCCTTGATTCCATTGCCATATGATAGTGGCCTCAGTGTAACACGGCGTAAGAAATAAAAAATGGCCCTACCGATGTAGAGCCATTAGCAATAAGTCGAACTGCGATTAGAGGAGAATCAGATAACTTAAGAACACGGCACCTAAAACATAGATGACAGGGTGTACTTCTTTGCCTTTACCCGCCACTACCATTGAGAACGCGTAGCTAATAAAGCCCATCGCCATGCCGTTCGCTGGTGAAAAGCTCAATACGGTAAACATAATGGTAAAGAAGGCCACAATGCGTGACTCTTTCTTCTCCCATTGAATTTGACCAAGACGGCCAATCATGTATATACCGACCACAACCATCGCTGGCGCAACCATCGCAGCTGAGAAGATAGAGAACAGCGGATATAGGAATAGCGATACGAGGAACAAGCCTGCAACCACGACCGCAGCCAGCCCCGTTTTGGCGCCTTGGGAAGAGGCGATGCCAGACTCAGAAAAAGCGGTAATGGATGTCGTACCCAATACTGAACCAATCACTGTACCGCCTGCATCGGCGACCAGTGCCGAACGTGCATTTGGCACCTTGCCATCTTTGTCGATGATGCCCGCATCTCGGCCAACACCAACGATGGTACTCATACCATCAAAGAAGTCGACAATCAGGAAGATCACCACAATAAACAGTAAATCAAACATCTTCTCTGCTGTTAACCCAGACAGGTCGAAAATCGCACCAAAGCTGCCAGACATACTTGGTGGCGCGGTAATGATTTGCTCAGGCAGTGGCGCATTATTCGTGCCCATCACCATATCGGCGATCACCGTCAGCACAATGGCAGACACGAAAGAGATAAAGGTCGCTAACTTAATATCGCGGATCATGCAGCCAAGGGCGATAAATATACTGATATAAGCAATGATCACTTGAGGGTTAGCAATATCGCCCATCCCCACCAGAACAAATTTGTTGTCAACGATGATGCCAGCGTTTTTTAAGCCCAAGAAAGCAATAAAGAGCCCCAACGACACCGTAATCGCATTCTTCAAATCTTCAGGAATGGATTCAATCAACGACTTACGAATATTGGTCAGAGAAAGCAGCAAATACAGCACGCCTGACAAAAAGATACCAAACAGGGCTTCATTCCACACCAAAGCCACAGAGCCACTCAGCAGCATGCCTTTGAAAAAGCCATTCATGCTCATGCCTGGCGCAAGCATCACTGGGTAGTTACCCCAAATTCCCATTATGAGTGTCGCAGCGGCAGCAGCTAATGCTGTCGCCGTAAAGACTGCGCCTTTATCCATGCCTGGAATCCCACCTAGAATCGCTGGGTTCACAGCCAGAATGTAGCTCATGGCGAGGAAAGTAATAAAACCCGCATACAGCTCTGTGCTGACCGTGGTTTTACGTGCTGAAATCTTAAAGATGGACTCAAGAATACCCGGATTGTTTTGGGCTTTGATGGCAGTATCGACACTCACAAGGAAACCTTAAATGATTGAATAGACGTTATCGGAATCAAATGCTGAATAAGCGGATAGACTTGCCACCATCAAGACAAAAACTGTAGTCACCAAGATAGGCTCGGTGGTAGAAACGTCTAATCCAATTCACTAGACATATACAGCATTTAATCGTTTGCGCGAATTGTACGAATCCCGAGTAAAAACTCAACGCCTTTCTGATAGAAATCACAAAACCAAGCAAACGTTTGCTATCGATCAACAATTCCCGTAAATCACTCACCGAAGCACAAGCCCCATTCTGATGTTCACACTAAAATGGGTTGTAGTTGTTCTAAATTGACGATTTGTGCTACTCTTCGCCTCCATTTTTCTGACCTAATTTTCACCATCTCGGCGATCAAGTACGGTCAGTGCTATCTTTAAAATACGTCGATACTTTCTCATCGATAACATCAAACCAAACGTGGAATTGTACCTATGGGCAAAGGCACTCTTTATATCGTATCTGCACCAAGCGGCGCGGGAAAATCGAGCTTGATTTCAGCAATGCTAGAAACCAACCCTACTTACGCAATGAAGGTGTCTGTATCGCATACGACTCGCGGCATGCGCCCTGGGGAGCAAGATGGTGTTCATTACCATTTCGTGCAGAAAGAACACTTTGAAGAGCTGATTGAGCAAGGCGCCTTCCTTGAGTATGCCGAAGTATTCGGTAACTACTACGGTACATCACGTATTTGGATTGAAGAGAACCTAGATAAAGGCATCGACGTATTCCTAGACATCGACTGGCAAGGCGCACGCCAAATCCGTGAGCAAATGCCACAAGCGAAAAGCCTATTTATTTTGCCACCATCAAATGGTGAACTTGAGCGTCGTTTGAATGCTCGAGGCCAAGATAGCGAAGCCGTCATTGCCAAACGCATGGCTGAAGCCAAATCAGAAATTTCACACTACAACGAGTACGACTACGTGATCGTTAATGATGATTTTGACAATGCCCTTATGGACTTCAAAGCCATCATCCGTGCAGAAAGATTGAAGCAAGACAAGCAAGCTGCTAAATATAAAGGCATGCTTGACGCTCTGTTAGCAGAGTAATTTCTATTTTTGCAGGCTGAATCGACAAACGATCTGAGGATCTTTTGATGATCTTTCCTAGCTTGGCTAGATACATAAGTCTAGACACTAGGAACCGTCAGCCTGTATAATTTCTCGTCATACAAAATTTTAGTTAACTATTTGGAGTCCTCATGGCACGCGTAACTGTTCAAGACGCTGTTGAAAAAGTTGGCAACCGTTTCGACCTAGTTCTCATTGCGGCTCGCCGCGCTCGTCAAATGCAAACTGGCGGTAAAGATTCACTAGTGCCAGAAGAGAACGATAAGCCAACGGTTATCGCTCTACGCGAAATCGAAGAAAGCCTTATCACTAAAGAGATCCTAGATGCTCGTGAGCGTCAGGAACAGCAAGAGCAAGAAGCAGCAGAATTAGCAGCAGTAAGCAGCATCGCTCACAACCGCTAATCTGACTCTCTTCACTACAACTATCTTTTCGGGCCTAAAGTTTGTATCTATTCGATAGCCTCAAAGACGTTGCCCAAGAATACCTAACAGAGCCTCAAATTGAGGCTCTGCGTCAATCTTATGTGGTAGCGAAAGACGCCCATGAAGGGCAAACCCGCTCTAGCGGTGAACCGTACATTATCCACCCCGTTGCTGTTGCTCGTATTTTGGCTGAAATGCGCCTTGATATTGAGACTCTCCAAGCGGCACTTCTCCACGATGTGATTGAAGACACCGAAGTCACCAAAGAAGAACTGGAAGAACAATTTGGCAATACCGTTGCTGAACTAGTGGATGGTGTATCTAAGCTGGATAAGCTTAAATTTCGTGATCGCAAAGAGGCTCAAGCCGAGAACTTTCGTAAGATGGTCCTTGCCATGGTGCAAGACATCCGCGTTATCCTCATTAAGCTTGCAGACCGTACACACAACATGCGTACGTTAGGTGCACTTCGTCCAGACAAAAAGCGTCGAATCGCCCGCGAAACTCTCGAAATTTACTCTCCTTTGGCTCACCGCCTCGGTATCCACAACATCAAAACTGAGCTAGAAGAGCTTGGCTTTGAAGCCCTCTACCCTAATCGCTATCGCGTCCTCAAAGAGGTGGTTAAGGCGGCTCGTGGTAACCGAAAAGAGATGATTCAGCGCATTCACACTGAGATTGAAGGTCGACTAGAAGAAGTTGGTCTCAAGGCTCGCGTGTTTGGCCGCGAAAAGAATTTGTTCTCCATCTACAACAAGATGAAGACCAAAGAGCAACGCTTCCATACCATTATGGATATTTACGCATTCCGGGTCGTCGTAGAAAGCGCAGACACCTGTTACCGAGTGTTAGGTCAAGTACACAGCTTGTACAAGCCACGTCCAGGCCGCATGAAAGATTACATTGCCGTGCCTAAGGCTAATGGCTACCAATCTCTGCACACCTCAATGGTTGGTCCGCATGGCGTGCCGGTTGAAGTACAAATCCGTACCGAAGACATGGACCAAATGGCGGACAAAGGTGTCGCTGCGCACTGGTCATACAAAGGCAACGGCGATCGCTCTGGTACAACGGCTCAGGTTAAAGCGCAGCGTTGGATGCAGAGCCTACTCGAGCTTCAACAAAGTGCAGGCAACTCCTTTGAGTTCATCGAAAACGTAAAATCTGATCTCTTCCCTGATGAGATTTACGTCTTCACGCCAAAAGGTCGAATTGTAGAACTGCCTGTCGGTGCAACTGCGGTTGATTTTGCTTACGCCGTGCATACCGATGTGGGTAACACTTGTGTGGGCGCGCGCGTTGACCGTAACCCTTACCCTTTGAGCAAAGCACTGAAAAACGGTCAGACCATCGAGATCATTAGCGCGCCGGGCGCTCGTCCGAATGCAGCATGGCTCAACTATGTCGTGACATCTCGTGCTCGTACCAAAATTCGTCAAGTGCTGAAAACCATGCGCCGCGAAGAATCCATCACACTGGGTCGTCGTCTGCTCAACCACGCACTGGGTGAATTGTCGCTTTCTGACATTAGCGAAGAGAACATCGCTCACGTCCTCAGTGATCTGAAAGTCGCATCGATTGATGATTTGCTGGCCGATATTGGCCTAGGCGAACTGATGAGTATTGTGATTGCACGCCGCCTACTCGGTGATGCAGATGAACTCACCGAGGTCGCAGGACCCGATGACAACTCGAAGAAAAAACTGCCGATCCGCGGAGCAGAAGGTTTACTCCTCACTTTCGCTAACTGTTGTCACCCAATTCCAGATGACCACATCATTGCCCATGTCTCTCCAGGTCGCGGCTTAGTGGTTCACCGTGAAACCTGTCCTAACGTGCGCGGCTACCAAAAAGAGCCTGACAAGTACATGGCGGTAGAATGGTCTGCCGAATACGACCAAGAGTTCATTACTGAATTAAGAGTCGATGTGCAAAATCGTCAAGGTGCACTGGCAGAGCTAACCAATGTTATCTCCAAAACAGGGTCCAACATTCATGGTTTGTCGACCGAAGAGCGAGACGGCCGACTCTATACCGTGACGGTACTGCTGACTACCAAAGATCGTGTTCACCTTGCTGGTATCATGCGCAAAATTAAAGCTATGCCGCAGACGCTCAAGGTTCGCCGTCGTAAGAATTAATCAACTCACTCGTTGAATCTAAATGTCCTTGAAGCCACTGGTTTCAGGGACATTTTTGTAAGTAAGTTATTGTTATGAATTTAGAACGCTACAACCGAATCCAAGAAGTCCTCAAAGCTCGCCAAGCAGACCTCACACTCTGCTTGGAAGAAGTGCATAAGCCAAACAATGTTTCTGCCGTTATTCGCACCGCCGACGCGACGGGAGTTCATAAAGTCCATGCGGTTTGGCCAAATGAAATGCGCACACTAAGCCATACTTCAGCAGGCGCGCGCAATTGGGTCGACGTTGAAACCCATGACTCTATCGAAGACGCCATCAATGAGCTGAAATCACAAGGCATGCAAGTCCTTGTGACCAACTTGTCTGAAACCGCCGTCGATTTTCGCGAGATTGACTACACCAAACCAACCGCCATCATTTTGGGCAGCGAAAAGACGGGCGCATCCGAGCAAGCGAAACAACTGGCCGACCAAGATATCATCATCCCTATGATTGGCATGGTTCAGTCACTCAACGTCTCTGTGGCGAGCGCGGTCATCCTGTATGAAGCGCAGCGCCAACGTGAAGCCGCAGGTATGTACGACAACGAAGTCAGCGCCATTCCTGAAGAAGTCATCCATCGAACCCTATTTGAACGCGGTCACCCTGTTCTGGCGAAAGTTGCCAAACGCAAAGGCCTTGCCTACCCACCGCTCGATGACCAAGGCCAAATCGTCGCCGATGAGTCTTGGTGGGCTGAGATGCAGAAGAAGTAACCAGCCAAAAATCCCTGTACAAAAACACAGCTCGGTGGTTAACTATCTAGATTAGATTGAATGACTTACCGAGCCTTGCTATGTCCCAACTGCTATCTGCGATTCCATTAACTTCTCTCACCGGTGTGGGAGCAAAAGTGGCTGAGAAACTGGCAAAAGTTGGGCTTCACTCCGTCCAAGACTTGCTTTTCCATCTTCCACTGCGCTACGAAGACCGGACTCGAATCTACCCAATCGCCAAACTGCATGCGGGCCTATGGGCGGCGGTCCAAGGCAAAGTAATGGCCGTCGATACGCTGTTTGGTAAGCGAAAAATGCTGACAGTGAAACTGAGCGATGGCAACGGTACGATTACGCTGCGCTTTTTCAACTTTACCGCCGCAATGAAGAACAATTTTGCAGAAGGCAAAACTGTTCATGCTTATGGAGAAGTCAAACGCGGTGGCTTTGGTTTAGAGATTGTTCATCCAGACTACAAATTTTACGCCCCAAACCAGAAAACCGACGTTGAGGAAACACTGACGCCGGTCTACCCAACCACAGAAGGATTACGCCAGATCACTCTGCGTAATCTGACAGAGCAAGCTTTGGCACTACTGGATAAATCAACCGTGCAAGAGCTACTTCCGGCAGGGTTATACGATCACCAAATCACACTCGGGCAGGCGCTGCATACCATTCATCGCCCACCGCCCAACATGGATTTAGACCAATTTGATGAAGGGAAAAATCCAGCGCAAATTCGCCTGATCATGGAAGAGTTACTGGCACAAAATCTCTCGATGCTGTCGGTTCGCAGTAAGGGTCTGCAAGACGCAGCGCTACCTCTGGGTGAGTCACATCAACTCAAACAGCAACTGCTCAACCAATTGCCGTTCACGCCAACCAATGCTCAAGCACGAGTCGTGGGCGAGATAGAACAAGATTTGGCTAAGCCCCACCCGATGATGCGCTTGGTGCAAGGCGACGTTGGCTCAGGTAAAACCTTAGTCGCTGCTTTAGCTGCAGTGCGCGCTCTTGAGCACGGCTATCAAGTCGCTCTTATGGCGCCAACTGAGCTTCTCGCAGAGCAGCACGCAATCAACTTTGCTAACTGGTTTGAACCCATGGGCATCAAGGTTGGCTGGCTGGCGGGCAAACTAAAAGGCAAAGCCAAAGAGGCCGAGTTAGCTCGCATTGCCAGCGGCGAAGCGCAAATGGTGGTCGGCACTCACGCGCTCTTTCAAGAACATGTTGCTTTTGATCATCTCGCGTTAGTCATCATTGATGAACAACACCGATTTGGCGTTCATCAACGTCTTGAACTGCGTGAAAAAGGCGAAAAACAAGGGACCTACCCGCACCAGTTGATCATGACAGCGACACCGATCCCGCGCACCTTGGCGATGACCGCTTATGCGGATCTCGAGACATCAGTCATTGATGAACTCCCACCAGGCAGGACGCCAATTCAAACCGTCGCCATTCCCGATACAAAACGAGACGATATTGTTGAGCGAGTCAGAAATGCCTGCCTCAACGAGGGTAAGCAAGCGTATTGGGTGTGCACATTAATTGATGAATCTGAGGTGTTAGAGGCTCAAGCTGCTGCTGATACCGCCGAGGAGCTACAACGTAAATTGCCAGACGTGAAGATTGGCTTGGTCCACGGCCGCATGAAGCCGGCAGAGAAACAAGCTGTGATGCAGGATTTCAAAGACAACAAACTACACCTGCTGGTTGCCACAACGGTGATTGAAGTTGGCGTTGATGTGCCTAACTCTAGCTTGATGATCATCGAAAACCCCGAGCGCTTGGGTTTGGCGCAGTTGCACCAGCTGCGTGGTCGTGTAGGTCGAGGCAGCGTTGCCAGCCATTGTGTGCTGCTCTACCATTCACCCCTATCGAAAACCGCGCAAAAGCGCCTAGCCGTGCTGCGTGAAAGTAACGATGGCTTTGTGATTGCACAGCGTGATTTAGAGATTCGAGGCCCAGGTGAGTTATTAGGTACCAAACAAACGGGCATAGCGGATTTCAAGATTGCAGACTTAGTGCGCGATCAGCGCTTAATTCCTGAAGTGCAACGTATCGCTCGCCATATACACGACCATTACCCTGACAACGCTGCAGCGATTATTGACCGCTGGTTAGGTGATAGGGACGTGTACTCCAAAGCGTAGCAAGAAAGCGATGCCAGATACGAAGAAACAAAAAAGGAGCCACTCTTAACAAGTGTCTCCTTTTGTTTTTGCGCTAGCGGCTAATCTTTGACCTTAAGAATCTCGTCCCAAGGTAAGGTTTCATCACCCAAGACGATAAAGTTTGGGTTTTCCAGTGACTCACGCTCGTTGTATGAAAGTGGCGCAAGTTGTGTACTGAGGATTCGACCTCCGGCTTCTTCCACAATGCACTGCGTCGCCGCGGTGTCCCACTCCCCAGTGGGGCCCAAACGAAGGTAGCAATCCACCGCTCCTTCCGCAACCAAACACGCTTTTAGCGCCGCCGAGCCCAAAGGTACCAGATCGTAATTCCACGCACTGCTCATGCGGTTTGTAATGCGATTAATGTCCTGACGACGGCTAATCGCAATGGCAATAGGGTGCGCCTGTCCGTCATGCTGATGCGTATTGATGCTCACGCTCTCACTCATGTCAGGGATTTTCCAAGCCCCTTTTCCTTGATAGGCATAATACGTGACCCCAGAAACGGGGCCGTATACCACACCCATCACAGGCTTGTTATCTTCCACTAAGGCAATAATGGTCGCAAAATCCCCACTGCGTGCAATGAATTCTTGAGTGCCATCCAGCGGGTCCACCAACCAATAGCGATTCCATTGTGAGCGCTGCTCCAAACTAATATCCGCCGCCTCTTCCGATAACACAGGAATATCTGGCGTCAGTTCTGACAGTTTCTCAACAATCAGTTTGTGTGCCGCGATGTCAGCACTGGTAACGGGGGTCTCATCACTTTTGGTGTACTCTTGATACTCTTTTTTCTCATAGATATCGAGAATAAGCTGCCCGGCTGAACGGGCGACTTCAATCACTGCAGGCAAATGATGGGAAAGGTCTTCTGTCATTGGCATAATCCATCCTTATCACTCTGCTTTATTTATGGTTTTAAGGTACGCAGAGCGAGTAGCAACGCGGTAATACTGCGCGCTTCGCAAAAATCGAGATGAGTGAGGAGCTCTTCGGCTTGCGCAAGAGGCCAACGAATGATCTCTAGCGGCTCTGGCTCATCACCCTCTAACTGTTCTGAGTATAGATCCTCTGCAATAAACAGGGTCATTTTGCTGGAGAAATAAGACGGTGCTAAGACCACATCTTTCAGTGGCGTCAGCTTACGTGCGCCAAAACCGATCTCTTCTTTAAGTTCTCGATCGGCCGCGTCAAACGGCGTTTCTCCCGGGTCAATCAGACCTTTAGGGAACCCCAGCTCGTAACGCTCGGTTCCCGCAGCATACTCTCGCACCAAGAGTAAATCACCCTGCTCTGTCACAGGCACCATCATGACGGCATTGCGACCACTGGGCTTCATACGCTCATAAGTGCGTTCTTCACCGTTACTAAAACGCAAATCCATCGCCTCAATGGTAAACAATCGTGATTGTGCAACGGCTTGTTTAGCCAGAATTTCTGGTGGGTTCCGTTTCGCCATGAACGCGCTCCTTAGCATAAGATGAAGCTATTAATATATGAGAAATTGCTCTCGTTTGAAATCAAAAAAAGGGCTGACTTTTCCGTCAACCCTTTGTATTGCATATGGTTAAACATGAACGCTCATGCACCACACGATATTAGTAGTAAGAGTGCTCACCACGATCGTGCTCTGTTGCATCACGGACAGCCGTTAGCTCACCTTCAAACTGTTGAAGTAGCTCTTTTTCGATGCCTTCTTTTAGTGTCACATCAACCATTGAACAGCCGTTACAACCACCACCAAACGCGACGATAGCAATGCCTTCTTCAGTGATTTCCACCAAGTTAACGTGGCCACCGTGACCTGCAAGCTGAGGGTTCACTTGAGTTTGAATCACATACTCAACGCGCTCTACCAAAGGTGCGTCGTCAGACACTTTACGCATCTTGGCATTCGGTGCTTTCAACGTCAGCTGAGAGCCCATTTTGTCTGTCACAAAGTCGATTTCAGCGTCTTCAAGAAACGGCAGGCTAAGTTCATCAACGAACGCAGAAAAGTGCTCGTATGCCAGCTCAGTATCCGTTGACTCAACCGCTTCCGGTGGGCAGTAAGAAACGCCACACTCTGCGTTTTGAGTTCCTGGGTTCACAACGAATACACGAATGTTAGTACCTTCTGGCTGTTGGCTCAGAAGATTAGCAAAATGCGACTGTGCATTTTCTGTAATTGTAATAGGATTTGACACGACGAATACCTGAGTAAATTTGTAGGATATTTGGTCACCATTCTACTCCTGATTTTGCCAAGATCTAGCCCTTGACGACGAAAACTCATCTAGTCGCTCTTATCTGCAGGTTCAGGAGTACGGCATATCGTGTAAATATCAACGCTTTCGACGCCCGCATCAAGCAGTAATTTGCATAAATGATGCACCGTACTGCCTGTGGTGAGAACATCATCAACAATCGCAATACGTTTTGCTGCAACCCCACCTTTGAGTGTAAAAACTTGATGCAAGTTCGCCATACGCTGCTGACGATTTTTCCCCTGCTGAGGGGATGTCGCGCGGACTCGCTTAAAGAGAGGGGAATACATCACCTTCAGTTGACGAGCAATGGCCATCGCCAATAACTCACTTTGATTGAAACCACGATAAGCGTGACGCCGCCAATGCAAGGGCACCGACGTAATAAGAGGTGCAGGGTCACTCACTGTTGGAACGAACAGCTCTGCTAGTTTTTCCGCCACCCAAAACTGACGTTCGTATTTTAGTTGATGAACATAGCGAGACAAGGGCGCTTGATAGTCACCCACGCAGTACAGTTTTGACCAAAGTGGCGGTGATGTTAAACAGCGACCACACTCAAGAACGTCAGACACCGTTGGCAAACCGCACCGCTGACACCGAGATTGAGGCGCAAAGTACGCCAAACAATGCTCGCACAACCAAGAGAGATTTTGGTCACCGACAACCCTGAGTCCACACACCTCACATTGCACAGGCAACAGGTCTGTTATGTACTTCTTTCTCCAATGCGATAACATAGCCTTTCTGCACGATTTGTCGGCAATACGTCGTGCTATTGTGGCCCGATTGAGCACAGCAAAAGGATGAGAAAAGTGGTACAGACTGAGAGCACAACAACGCCTCTGCATTGGCAAAGTTCTGGCGAAGGCCAAGATTTGGTGTTACTCCACGGTTGGGGGATGAACGGCGCAGTTTGGCATCAGGCCGTGGAAGAGCTCAGCCAGTGCTATCGCGTCCATGTCGTCGACCTGCCTGGTTTTGGTCACAGCCACCAGCACCATTTTGATTCCATTGAGCAGATGGCTGAACTGGTCCTTGCCGACGCCCCACAGCAAGCCGTTTGGTTGGGCTGGTCACTGGGTGGCTTGCTCGCAACACACATCACCGCGCATCACCCAGAGCGAGTTACCAAGCTGATTACCGTTGCTAGCTCTCCAAAATTTGCCGCAGAACGTCCGTGGCGAGGTATTCAACCCAACGTATTGTCAGCATTCACCGAGCAATTGGTCGAAGATTTTCAACTGACGATTGAACGGTTTATGGCACTTCAAGCGATGGGGAGCCCCTCGGCACGTCAAGACGTGAAAGCCCTAAAAAAAGCGGTATTATCACGGCCAACGCCCAACCCTAAGTCATTGCTCGCGGGCTTAAACTTACTGGCAGACATCGATTATCGCGATCTGCTCTCTAGTATCGAAATCCCGACCTTACGTCTGTACGGACGATTGGATGGTCTGGTACCGGCTAAAGTGGCGAGTGATGTCGATAAAATCATGCCTCTGAGTGAGAGTTATATGTTTGGCGCGTCATCTCACGCCCCCTTCATGACAGAACTTCATGAGTTTTGTCAGCAAGTTAGTCGCTTCATCAGTGAGAAATAACAATTTATTACACTCGATACGCTAAATTTTTGACTCCATTGGTCGATAAATAAGCAAGCCAAGAAAATAGCGCCACAACGCGTTATCAGTACGGGCTGGGCGTGAGGAGGTAAAGCGATGCTCGTATCACCTACTAACGTAAGTGTGCCGCTAATCGCCCCATCGGTGAATGTTCAAACGGAGCAGACAGCACGCGACAATAAAGTGCGCGAACCTGTCCCAGCGACGATTGCATTGGCTAAAAGTAATGCAGAGCGACAAGTCAAAGCAGACGATAAGCGGCGCAAACAATCTTCTTGGGATCCTGCAGAGCATCCAGGCTACGATGCGGGAGAGCAAGATGAGGTAGGTGTTGCGATTCAGGAAGCCCCGCAAGATACACTCGAGCGAATCTTTCAACTGCTTGCCCTGAATAGCTACAGTGAAACTCAAGGCAAAGGCTACGCAATGCGCTTTCGGTTACCCAAACGCATCATCGATGCGGCGATAACAGAGGGCAAAATGGAAAAACGACGAACCGTGATTAAGTTTCACTATGGTCACGCCGTTGCTCCCAATACGCCTTCTGATGTCATAGCGGTGTTGTAGTACCTACATCAGTTAGGAAATACCGAAAAAAATCCCCGCACCTGAAAAGGACGGGGATTTGTTTTTCAATCTGAGCTTATCGGTTAGCGCTTCGCCTTAGCAAAGGCCGCTGCAAATGCGCCCCCCATTGCGCTGTTGCCACTTGACTCATCACGGCGACGTTGACCGCCAGACTTGTTGTGCGCTTGGCGCTGCTGACCACGAGGCGCCGATGAACGTTGCGCTCGATTATCTTGCCCCGGCTCATCCGTTAAACGCATCGAAAGACCAATGCGCTTACGCTGCACGTCCACTTCCATCACTTTCACTTTAACAATGTCGCCCGCTTTGACCACTTCACGAGGGTCAGCAACGTACTTGTCGGTCAGTGCCGAAATATGCACTAAGCCATCTTGATGGACGCCAATATCCACGAATGCACCGAAATTCGCCACATTGGACACCACCCCTTCCAGCACCATGCCCGGTTCCAAATCGGATACAGAGTTCACCCCTTCAGCAAAGGTCGCAGTTTTAAACTCAGGACGCGGATCTCGACCTGGCTTGTCGAGCTCTTTGATGATGTCCGTTACCGTTGGCAAACCGAAGCTGTCGTCTGTGTAATCAACCGCATGCAAACCGCGTAAGAATTGGGTATCGCCAATCAGAGATTTCACATCTTTACTGTTTTTCTCTGCGATCGCTTTCACCACAGGGTACGCTTCTGGGTGAACCGAAGAGGCATCAAGCGGATTCTTACCATCCATAATTCTTAAAAAGCCCGCACACTGCTCAAACGCTTTCGGCCCAAGACGAGCGACCTTCTTCAATGTGGTGCGCGCTTCAAAACGGCCATGCTCATCGCGGTAATCCACGATGTTTTGCGCGATAGTGCTGGAGAGCCCCGCAACGCGAGTCAGTAGTGCCGGAGAGGCGGTATTCACATCCACACCCACCGCGTTTACACAATCTTCAACCACAGCATCAAGACGTTTTGCCAACATTGATTGGCTGACATCATGTTGGTATTGGCCGACACCGATTGATTTCGGGTCAATTTTAACCAGCTCTGCTAGAGGGTCTTGGAGACGACGAGCAATCGATACTGCGCCGCGCAATGATACGTCTAGATTCGGGAACTCTTTCGCAGCAAGCTCAGACGCTGAGTAAACCGATGCCCCCGCTTCGCTGACCATGATCTTCTGCACTTTGAGATTATTGCGCTTAATGAGATCAGCCACAAAACTGTCTGTTTCACGCGAAGCGGTACCATTACCAATCGCAATCAGATCAACATTAAATTGCTTAACCATAGCGGCGACCACTTGGGCAGATTTGTCATACTGATTTTGCGGTGGATGTGGGTAGATGGTTTCAGTGGCAAGAACTTTACCTGTCGAGTCCACCACCGCAATCTTCGACCCAGTACGCAAACCAGGATCAAGACCCAGAGTAGCACGCGGGCCAGCAGGCGCTGCCATCAACAAGTCTTTTAAGTTGGTAGCAAACACTTCTATCGCTTCAATTTCAGCGCGTTCTTTCATAGCGCCCATCAACTCGGTTTCCATATGCATTGAAACCTTGATGCGCCATGCCCAACTAATGACCTGTTTACGCCAGCCATCCGCCGGCGCACTGCTTAATGAAATGCCGTAATGATCCGCGATGATGGTTTCGCAGTACGATTGGCGAACGCCCTCTTCTTGCTCAGGATCTGCATTCATCGACAAAGTAAGGAAGCCTTCGTTACGGCCGCGTAGCATGGCTAAAGCGCGGTGCGAAGGGACTTTGCTCAAAGCTTCGTTGTGCTCAAAATAGTCTTTAAACTTCTCGCCTTCACGCTCCTTGCCTTCAACCACACGAGCCACCAGCTCAGCATTGCGGTTAAGGTGATGACGAATCTTTTCTAGCAGGTTGGCGTCTTCCGCAATGCGCTCCATGATGATCGCGCGGGCACCATCAAGCGCCGCTTTGGCATCTGCCACGCCTTTGTCGGCGCAGATATAGCGTTCGGCTTCACTATCTGGGTCAGTTTGCGGCTCATTCCATAGCTTATCCGCCAAAGGCTCTAGACCCGCTTCAATCGCGATTTGCCCTTTCGTACGGCGTTTAGGCTTGTAAGGCAGGTATAAATCTTCAAGGCGAGTTTTGCTGTCCGCTTGATTGATTTCCGCTTCAAGTTCCGCACTCAATTTACCCTGTTCTTGAATCGACTTGAGAATCGTCTGACGACGGTCATCCAGTTCACGCAGGTAAGATAAACGGCTATCTAGATTACGCAGTTGGGTATCATCCAACCCACCCGTCACCTCTTTACGGTAACGAGCAATAAATGGGACTGTGTTGCCATCATCAATCAAGTTAACAGCAGCAGTAACTTGCTCAGTACGAACATTCAGTTCTTGAGCAATCATATGACAGATAGCTTGGCTCATCCGTTGAATCTCTTTCTTTATGTTTCGGGTCTATATGGGGGCAGGCAGGCAAAATCTAAAGTGACGCCTTGTAGTCGATACGATTGACAAACCAATCTTTGAAGCCGTCTGGCGTTTTAACGCTAAACTCGTCGTCTACTTCTTTTTTAAGCAACGCACGCGCCATTGGCGAGTCGATAGAAATATAGCCTTTCGCATCGCCATAGATTTCATCAGGGCCAACGATTCGAAACGACTTTACATCGCCATCTTCGTTTTCAATCTCCACCCACGCGCCAAAGAAGACTTTACCTTCTTGCTGCGGCGAATAATCCACCACTTTGACTTGTTCCAGACGCTTACGTAAATATCGAACACGACGGTCGATTTCGCGCAGACGCTTCTTGTTGTACTGGTAATCTGCGTTCTCACTGCGATCGCCTAGGCTGGCGGCCCACGTCACTTTCTTCGTCACCTCTGGGCGTTCTTCTTTCCACAGAAAATCGAGTTCTTTCTTAAGTCGATCAAAGCCTTCACGCGTAATTAGGTTTGTTTTCATGTTTCTGACGATATTGAATTGAATATGACGTATACATTAGCTAAAAAGGAAATAAACGTTAACAATTCTTTGCGCCACTTTAGTCAGAACAGTGTTACATTTTGACGGTTAAAAAAGGGCAACTGAGCCCGGTCCTGAGCGCTAAGCGTATTTGATAGGTGGAATCACTACATGCAAGAAAATTACAAGATTTTAGTCGTTGATGACGATGCACGCCTGCGTGCACTGCTAGAGCGTTACTTGTCTGAGCAGGGATTCCAGGTACGCAGCGTTGCCAATAGCGAGCAGATGGACCGACTACTGACCCGTGAAAACTTTCACCTTATGGTGCTCGATTTGATGCTTCCGGGTGAAGATGGCTTATCGATTTGTCGCCGCCTGCGCAATGCAAATAACATGCTGCCAATCCTGATGCTGACAGCCAAAGGGGACGAAGTGGATCGTATCGTCGGTCTTGAAGTGGGCGCCGATGATTACCTACCAAAACCGTTTAACCCACGCGAGTTGCTGGCGCGCATCAAAGCAGTTTTGCGTCGCCAAACGACAGAACTGCCAGGCGCACCTAGTAGTGAAGAGTCGGTGGTCGAGTTTGGCGATTTCCGCTTAAACCTAGGGACACGTGAAATGTTCCGCGGTGAAGAAGCGATGCCACTGACTTCCGGTGAGTTTGCAGTACTCAAAGCGCTGGTCACCAATGCGCGTGAGCCAATGTCTCGAGATAAACTGATGAACATGGCGCGCGGCCGAGAATACTCCGCGATGGAGCGCTCTATTGACGTCCAAATCTCGCGCCTACGTCGTATGCTTGAGGTCGACCCAAGCAAACCGCGTTATATTCAAACCGTTTGGGGGCTAGGTTACGTTTTTGTCCCCGATGGCAAAGAAGCCTAATTTGAATTCTGCTAAAGTGCGAGACATTGTCTCGCACTTTTTGTTTTCCTACTAGCAAGGTTGTTGATATGCGTATTCGCAGCTCATTTACTCAATCTATCGTCATTTTCCTTACACTGCTGATCGCTAGCCAAATTTATTCCTACTATGCGGTGTTTAACTACGCCCTCATGCCGAGCTTGCAGCAGTTCAATAAAATCCTCAGCCACGAAATCAACTTAATGCTTGATGACTCTGCCAATCTTGAGGATGAACTGGCGCTGGATGCTCCACTGCGTCGCCGAGTGCTAGAACTACTAGGCGTAACCATCCACGCCGAGGATAGCCCGATTGCCGATGAGTTCTATCATGCGGTGAGCATCGACCTGATGAGCGAAGAGATGAGCAACGAACTTGGCTCTCCTACCGATGTACGCATGATGTTGGGCTCGGAAAGCTACGTTTTGTGGATGAAAATAGACTCCCTTCCCGGCTCCTTGTTGCGCATTCCTTTGTCAGAGCTGCAAGAGGAAGACTTTACGCCGCTGTTTCGCAATAGCTTAATTATGGCATTGCTGATCATTGCCGGAGGCTGGCTGTTTATCCGATTGCAAAATCGCCCTCTTATCGCGCTTGAACGGGCAGCGAAAGGCGTCGGCCGAGGAGAAATACCCCCTCCGATTCCTGAAAAAGGCGCGTCAGAAATTCGTTCGGTGACTCGAGCCTTTAACCAAATGTCGAAAGGCATTCAAGCGCTCGAAGAAGATCGCGCACTGCTGATGGCGGGGATCAGCCATGACCTTCGAACGCCGCTAACTCGCATTCGCCTAGCAACAGAAATGATGTCGCCCGAAGACAGTTATCTGGCCGAGGGCATCATTGGCGATACCGAAGAATGTAATGAAATCATCAGTCAATTTATGGACTACCTTAAACCTGTAAACAAACAGTCGTTTATTGAGGTCGATTTGAACGACATTGCAGATGATGTCGCCTCATCGGAAGGCGGTTATGAAGTGCAAATAGAAACGCAGCTCTACCATCCGATGAAAGAAACCCTAGGGAGCCCGATTGCTATTAAGCGCGCGGTGAGCAACTTGGTGGTGAACGCTCTGCGTTATGGCAACGGATGGGTCAAGGTGAGCACAGGTATTACCGCCGACAACAAACTGGTTTGGGTCTGCGTAGAAGATAACGGCCCCGGTATTGAACAGAGCCAAATCGGCAAGCTCTTTGAACCCTTTACCCGAGGCGACACGGCACGCGGAAGTGAAGGTACGGGCTTAGGTTTAGCGATAGTGAAACGCATCGTTAGCCAGCACAACGGCTCCGTTATTGTTAACAACCGCAGCGGCGGTGGGTTAAAAGTACAAATCAGCTTTCCTGTTATGAAATAGTTTTTCAGGTGCTTATGCCACGTTCTGACCTGATACGCTTTTCGAGAGCATAAGAAAAGGCCGCTGTTCAAGCGGCCTTTGTTGTTGATGAGATTTAGAATCTTAAGCGTCCATTATAGTTGAAGCGATATCGCCCCTGCCCGTCGGGCGTAGGTAACCAGCTTAACTGCTCACGAAACGCCGCTGGGAACTCTTCTCCCGGCTTAAACCAAGCGGTGCTTTGGTAATCTTGATTTGGCTGAATAACCACTTCTGCGGCGCTCTCAACCTGAGAACTGCGTTGGTCCCCTTTGATGGTAATGGTGCTATCACTGCAGGTGAAATTCGCCACAATCGGGCCGACTTGCAGATCTTCAACTGGCGTGCCAATTGTGTCCGTGTTCCACACCACACTACCTTCTGCTGTTTGGCAATACGGCGCTGCGTAAGTCAGGTGTTTCACACTAAGCTCAACTTGCCCAGTTAACTCGAGCGGAATCGGCAAACGAGGTGCGAATGTCAGCACCTGCTCAACAGGCAAAGAGGCAATGAGGTTCTCTGTATAGGCGCCCGACAAACGGTAACCAACAACACCTCTACCCGTCAGCTGCATATCGCTGCCACGACCAAAACGGATTTGTGCTTCCGCTTGCCCTGAGAATAACTTGCTTGGTTGGAACTCCCACTGAACTTGACCAAAGTTATCTCGTTGCCAGCTCACGCTCTGCGCGCGGCCATTCCATAGCGTTCCTTCAACGCCACTTAACTGCAAAGCGCCCGGGAGTGGCGCGTACTTCACAACCAACTGCGCTGGAAGGTGTACAACCGCACTGGTGACAAAAATCACAACCAGCAACAAAGTGAGTAAGATTACTTTTTTCACACATTACCCCTTGGTCAACTGTAAACGCTTCACTTCAACCATCCCTTCGCGATCGCCTTTGTCGATATCAAGGAAGCTAACCAAAATACCGTGATCTTCCTGCAAGGCCGTAATCCATTCAACAAACTGGTTAAAAGGCATCGGCGCAATCCACACTTGCAACTGTTCACCACGAGGCTGGACTCGAACCAGTTCCACCTTGTAGCGACGAGCGGACGAAGAAACGGCTTGGTTGAGAGGCTGACCAGAAACGACTTTACCCGTTTGGCTGCGCAACTGGCTGATCTCATCTGCTTTCTCTTTTACCCAAGACAGCAACTGCTTTTCACTTTGGATACGCATTTGCGCAGCCTCTGCACGTTCAGACACGGGCTGAATCACGCCCCAGTAAAGGCTACCCAGTGCAATAAACGCCGAGCAGATCATCACTAAACGCTGCTCGCGTGGGGTTATTTTGCTCCACCAAGTTTGGAGCGGGGCTAATAATGCGTTCATATGCGCTCCTTATAATGGCTTCAGTACGTAAGAACCGTTCACCAATGTACCTGAACGATTCAACTGACCTTGCTCCACCTGATATTTACCAGCAAACAACTCGCGCGCTTTTTCAAACGTTTGGAAGTCTTTGCTTTGTGCTTGAATTCGAACTTCTATACGAGCAGCGTCAAACTTAAAGCTCGTTAACGTCAAACCAGGGACTTGTTTTAGTAGTGCCGGGAAACCTGTCATCCAAGTTAAGATGGATTCATCGACGCTCCCGCCAGACAATCGCTTGGCTTCGCGATCCATTTCTCGTTTGAGATAACTCACCGTTGGAATCTTGTTTTTTCCCGGTAAAGACTGGCGAAAAATGCGTTCACTCTCGGCGCGATAAGCGGCAGCTTGCGCTTCATAGCGTTGAATCTGCAGCAGGTTGTCGACCATCACCACTGCCATAAGAACCACAGCCGCGACCGCCACCTTTTGCCACACCTTCCAATAACGAACTAGCGACGATTTTGCCTTAAACTCACCTGTCAGCAACGTAATTTTGCTGCCAACCGCTTCTTGCGCTAGCATCTGCATCACGAGCGTTGGCTCACCATTGTGCCACTCTTGCCCGTCAGCTAAGGTAAGCTCAGGCAACGCTGAGTACGCGGTTAAAGGCAAGTAGTCATCTTGCTGTTTAACCCAGTCCGATTGCGCCACCATGCCTAGCCACTCTGAGTGAATAGCAAGGCCTTGATGCGGCCCTTTTTTCAGTAGCCACATGTCATCTAACTCAACCGCGCTGATGCCCTCTTGCGTTGGTAGCGCCAGCACGTCAGGCATCACCTTTTGGACTTGGCAGCCTGCCTCCGCCAACCCATGAAGAATCTGCTTCAACCAACTTTTTTCAACCGCACACACTTGAGCGTGGCCAGCCTGTTTACCCAAAATAGTAAAGTGAAGCTGCTCTACATCTTGAGCCAATTCATCTTCAACAATAAATGGCAGCATGGCTTCAAATTGGCGGCTGCCACCCGCGGGAATTTCAACCTCAGTCAAAACAATGCTCGCCGTCGATAGCAGCACAATGGTGCGACGGTTGTCAGCATAATCGGTCAGATCAGAGAGATGCTCCCAACTCGCCAGCTCTCCGCTCGCGATCACTTCCTTTTGCTGCTCAGACCAAACCAACCATTGAATGACGGCGTTGGTATTATTGCTCAGTCGAACGATCAGAAACTCGCTCACCGATACCTCCAAAGCGACGGCTAATTACCGTGGCAGTTTCTCGATTATCACTAAATAGCAGGCTACGAATCCGCACTCGCGAATCCCCTACTAGTATTTCTGCATCCATTTCAAAATATTTACTATCAACCGATAGGTAACCTTTGATGGGTTTCAATGTTTCTTGTTTGATACTTGCAAACGCACCTTCATTCAAAAAGTCTTCGACGCTTGCCCAGCCGTCAAACGGTCGATCTTCCAATACCTGCTTGGCTTGGTCGACACTGATATGGGGCTGAAACAACGCACTCAGGAGTTCTGCTTGCTCTGGGCGAACGGTATTGACGTTCAATCGAAACTCCGTCGTGGGTATGGCGCAAACGTAAGGCGCTAAGGTATTCATCACCTCGCCAGAGACTTGGTGGATTGCGCGCAATTCAGAACTGTCTGCCAGCAAGCCGTTAGCCGCTAAGTAGGCAGGCGTCATTGACTCGTAGTAGCTGTCTTCCACGCCAGAAACGGAGTTAACCGTGGTATTTCGGTCAACAAATTCCCATACGGACTGGGCAACCGCTTCTGCTTGGTAATTCTCAACTTCTAACTGTTCCATCAGGTTCTGTAGGCTCTCGACAAGATACGGTACTTTATCTGAGCCAGCATCTTGCTTCGCATCCACTAAGGCATTGAGGTTAAAACAAGCCTGCTGATCCACCAATCGGCCTTTTAGGGTGCCGTAATCAAGTGGGTAAGTCTGCTCTTCGAGCGCCCAAGGCTGTGACAGGTTGATGGTGTCCGCATCTTTGTAGCTCTGTTCAATACCAACCTTAGCCAAGGCTTCGACGCCAATGCTGTACCAGTAGGCTTGCTGGTAATTAATTTGATTAGTGGCTCGCTTAAACTGACCAAATAGGCGATCGGCCATACTCGCAGCAATACTGACCATAACCGCCAGAAGGAGTAATACGACGATCAAAGCAACACCGCGCTGAGGCTTAACTCGACTCATCGGTACCTCCGGTCGGCGTCAACTCACCACCATTGGTGAGATAAATTCGCTCAATGCGCCCGTAATCCTTAAGCTCCAAAATGACCGTGATGGCTTGAGGCAGAGCGTTTTTCTTTTCCCACGTTTGTTGCCAGTTTTGACCATCAAAAAAGCGCAAATCAAAACTCTCGACCTTATCAATCAGTGGCATCACCACAGGCGCTTGCCCTGCTGGTGTGTCTGGGTATCGCCACCACACACGCTCAAGTTGTTCATCTTTGATTCGATACCCCACTTTGGTTACCTCTCCACGAGGAAACTGCTGCTGTGGGTTATGCCAGCCACTACGAGCAAACATCACCCCTTTGGAGTCTGAGTCGAGCAGATAATCTTGCCAATGAACAAGCTGTGACGACGGCACCTCACCTTGAGTACGTGTTTGTCTGAGAGCCATTTGGCGAAAGTCATTGTTCATAAAGACCAAGGCGCGCTGCAAGGTTTTAAGCCGCTCGCTGCGCTCCAAAGAGAGCTCATTACTGCGCTGAACTTGGTTTAGCACTTGATAGGCTCCAACACTCAAGCTGGCAAAAATAGCTATCGCAACCAAAACCTCAATAAGAGTAAAGCCTTGCTGGCGGCGCTGGGAACGCTTATTTGGCGACATAGCTTCTTACCGTCACGATGGAGGCGCCACCTTTTTGGTCTGACACACTGACATCAAAAGCCTGCAATAAATCGCCAGTTGTCGAAACAGGCTCGATTGTCCAGAACCACTCTCGACCAGCCAACTCTTCGCTTCCTTGTTTCTTGGTGGGTTTGCGACCCGACAAGATCACTTTCGCCATTTGATTATCCACCACCATTGAAGCGAAGGTTTTTTCCTCTAGGTAGCTGAGCGTATTAATGTGCTGACTCACTGAACGAATCGTAGCGATGGCAGCGGTGGCAAAAATCGCCAATGCAACCAACACCTCTAACAAGGTGAAACCTTTATTGTTCTTCTTCATCGCTCTCTCCCGGGGCTAGAACAATGATTTGGCCATTTTCTTTTGCCACTACGCGCCATGCATCCTTTTCGACACTTCGCTCTTGAGGATAAATGGCAATAGAAAATGGGGTCACTTCTCCGCTCGACATAATAAACACTTGCGGCGGCTTGAGCTTTTTCTCATCTTCGACATCGGCAAACATCTCCTCATCAAACAGGCTACCTGGTTTGAAAAGTCGATCTTCGTCTTTCCAACTGTTTCCACCTAACTCCAGGAGCATCGCCAGTGAATCAGGTAGTTGTGCTTGTTCCGGAATCTGTTCATCGTCGAGTTTTTTCCAACCTTCGCTCTCAAGTGCCATTAAAAGGTAACTCGAGCGTTTTTCGTCAAAGCGCACACCGTAATCTCGGCCACTCAAAATCGCCTCCTCATTGAGAAGTTGTAAGCGATGATAAAGGGAGAGCGCCTGACTTTTCGCTTCGTCTGAGCTTTTCTGCGGTAATGTTGAGATGACAGCGACCGATGCAACTGAAAGCAGCACAAGTACTAATAAGATCTCAATGAGGGTAAACCCTTTACGGCTGAGCATAAGAATCGGGAGCAGCTGCCTGCCCCCTTTGCAAAGATTAGCGGTTACTGGAAGTCTTGAATGTTCCAGTTACCAATATCGGCATTGGCACCTTCACCACCTTCTTGACCATCAGCACCTAGCGTGAAGATGTCCACTGACCCTTTGTCGCCCGGGCTTAGGTATTGGTAGTCGTTACCCCAAGGGTCTGTCGGTAGACGCTTGATATAACCACCATCGCGATAGTTGCGTGGCTCTGGGCTAGATGGTTTGGTAACTAGTGCATCCAACCCTTGGTCTGTATTCGGGTACACGCTGTTATCAAGCTTGTACATGTCTAGCGCATTTTCCAATGCCACGATATCAGTGATCGCTTTTTGTTGATCGGCTTTCTCTTTGTTGCCCAGCAAGTTAGGCACAACAAAGCTCGCCAGAATGCCTAAGATAACAACAACAACCATGACTTCCAGTAAGGTAAAGCCAGACTGTTTCTTAGTTTTATTTTTCATTATTTTCTCCAAACCAAAATCTGAGGTACACGAGTGTCCTCTACGTTATCCACTCATTAAGTTGTTCATTTCTAGAATTGGCATCAAGGTCGCCATCACAATGAACAGTACTAACCCCGCCATCAAAGCAATCAACGCAGGGGTGAAAATTCCTAAAGCAATATTGATGGTCGACTCGAAGTTAGCGTCTTGGTTGTCCGCTGCACGGGTCAGCATCCCTTCCAGTTCACCACTTTGCTCACCACTGGCAATCATATGCAGCATCATCGGTGGGAACAACTTGGTCTGATCGAGAGCTTTGCGCAAACTTGCCCCTTCACGGACATTATCTCGCGCCAACATCACTTGCTGTTTAACAAAATGGTTGGACATAACATCCACCGCCACTTTCATCCCATCCAGAATCGGGATTGCGCTCGAGGTACAAATAGAGAGCGTTCGCGCAAATCGAGAGGTGTTGAGCCCGCGCGATATTTTACCAATTAGAGGCAAACGGACGACACGGCGATCCCAATTCAATCGCACGTTTGGCGAGCGCAGCATCATCTTGATCGCGTAAACCAAGACGATAATCGCAAGCAGCAGTTGCAAGCCCCAGTGCTGAATAAAATCACTGGACGCCAACAAAAACTGCGTTGATTGAGGCAATTCTTGGCCCATTTGCACAAACTGACCGACGATTTTTGGCACCACTGCCGCAAGCAAGAACGCCACGATACCAACAGCAAACACCACCAGCACTACCGGATAAATCATCGCTTGCTGCAACTTTGAGCGCAGCTTCTGGCGATTTTCCGCATAGTCAGCTAGACGCTCGAGTACGCCATCAAGGTGACCTGATTTTTCGCCCGCTTGAACCATCGAACGAAACAGTTCGTCAAAGATGTGTGGGTAGTCCGCTAAGCTGTCGGCTAAGGTATAACCTTCAACCACTTTTGAGCGCACCGCGAGCAACATGGTGCGAATACGTGGCTTCTCGGATTGCTCAGAGACCGCCTTCAAGCACTCTTCCAGCGGCATACCGGATTGAACTAGGGTCGCAAGTTGACGAGTGATCAGCGCTAAATCCGGCGTACTGATACCACGCTTGAAACTTAGGGTCGATTGGCTACTCTGCTTCTTGGCTTTTTGGCGAGTTTCGTTCACCTCAACCGGCACCAGCCCTTGCTCTTTAAGACGAGCACGCACCTGACGGGCGTTATCACCTTCGATCACGCCTTTCTGAGTCTTACCTTTGGCATTGAGAGCCTTATACTCAAATGCTGCCATTACCCTTCCTTAGTCACTCGCATCACTTCTTCAAGAGAGGTGATCCCATTGCGCACTTTGGATAAACCGTCTTCACGAATACTCGGTACGTCCTCACGAATCGCTTTTTCAATCGCTTGTTCACCCGCTTCACCATGAATCAATTCTTGGACTTGCTCGTTCACCACCAAGAGTTCATGGATACCGGTACGTCCGCGATAACCTTTAAAGTTACACGCCTCACAGCCACAAGCGCGATATAGCGTAAGATCTTCTTTCTTCTTCAGACCAAACAGCTTTTTGGTCTCTTTGTCTGCTTCATAAGGCTCTTTACAGTCCGAGCACAACGTTCTGACTAGTCTCTGAGCCAGCACGCCAAGTAGTGAAGAAGAAATCAGGAAAGGTTCAATGCCCATATCACGAAGACGTGTAATGGCACCTACTGCGGTATTGGTGTGCAGCGTCGACATCACTAAGTGACCTGTCAACGAGGCTTGGACTGCGATTTGCGCCGTTTCCAAGTCACGGATCTCACCGACCATCACCACATCAGGGTCTTGACGCAAAATAGCACGCAAACCGCGAGCAAAGGTCATATCGACCTTCGGGTTGACCTGCGTTTGGCCAATTCCATCAATATCAAATTCAATCGGGTCTTCGACGGTCAGGATATTTCGCTCGTTGCTGTTGAGCTCTTGTAAACCTGCGTACAAGGTTGTCGACTTACCCGAGCCAGTTGGACCGGTCACCAAAATGATGCCGTGCGGTCGCGCAATCATGGTTCGGAAGTGATCATGGTTACGCTCTGTCATGCCCAAGCTGTGTAAATCTAAGCGGGTCGCATTTTTATCAAGCAGACGCATTACCACGCGTTCACCATGGGATGAAGGCATGGTTGAAACACGCACATCCACCGCTCGGCCACCGATACGCAGGGAAATACGGCCATCTTGTGGCACGCGCTTTTCTGCAATATCCAGTTTGGCCATTACCTTGACACGAGAAACCAACAGCGGTGACAGCTTGCGGCTTGGAGACAAGACGTCACGAAGCACACCATCCACGCGGAATCGAATCGCTAGGCTCTTTTCAAACGTCTCAATATGAATATCAGAGGCGCCTTCTTTGATGGCTTCACCCAACATCGCGTTGATCAACTTGATGATTGGCGCATCGTCTTCTGATTCGAGCAAATCTTCATCTTGAGGAAGGTCTTCTGCAAGCGAGAAGAAATCGTCATTATCAGCGCCAATGTCTTCCATTAACTGGCGAGCTTCCGACGAGTCACGCTGATACGCCTGCGTGAGCTTGTGTTCAAACGCCTCTTTCGTGAGCTCTTCTAGGGTGATGTTTTGCCCAGCCACGCGCTGCACTTCAAGCAGCGCCGGCACTGCGAGAGGCGCAATGTAATAGAGTACTGCCCCACGCTCGCTTGGTTCTAGAACCAATTTAAAACGATTAGCGAAGCTGAAAGGCAAACGACGCACCGTGGTTACCGCTTCCATAGTCATTAGTTGGTTTCCATTTGATCAACGAATGCTTGGATTTCGGCAGGGTGGCGAATGTCATCCCCATATTTCGGCAGTACTGGAATATGACCATCATCCATCAATTTCAAACCTTGGTCGGCTTTATAGAGCTGTTCCGCTCGGATGAAGTTGTACTTACGCTGGGTAATACCATCGGCCGTCATGCCATCGCGAATGATGGTTGGCTTGATAAATACCATGAGGTTTTTCTTTTCAACCTGAGTGCTGGTCGACTTGAACAAATGCCCGAGAACAGGGATATCGCCAAGCAACGGCACTTTTGATTCACTTTCTAACGCTCGCTCGTCAATCAATCCACCTAGCACAATCATCTGGCCGTCATTCACCATCACCGACGTGTTCAATTGACGCTTAGCAAAACGTACGTCCACAGCGCCATTTGCACCCAAGACGTTAGAAACTTCTTGCTCAATGTTAAGTTGAACAGAGTTACCTTCATTGATTTGTGGAACCACTTTAAGCTTGATGCCCACTTCTTTACGATCAACGGTTTGGAATGGATTGTCGTTATTTGAGCCTGCGGTAGAACCTGTGATAACTGGCACTTCTTCACCAACAATGAACGACGCTTCACCATTATCCATAACGGTAATACTTGGAGAGGACAGGATGTTTGAGTTTGAATCGGTCGACACGGCACTGATCAACGCAGTCCAGTCTCCCATCACTAGGCTCACCGCCGCGCCGTTTACGCCAGCCAAAGCAGCTGCTAATGTCGAGTAATCGCCTTGTTTAGTCGTTTCTTCGTAATACTTAATGGCACCGGTATTACTATCGCGAATTGGTTTCTTTTCGGTAGTGTCTTTCGCCTCTTCTAGGCCTACCATCACCTGACCAATTGGTGCACCTGCGTTGCCATACTGAATCATGGCACCCGTCTCTAACGAGCCCCATTGCACGCCAAGATTAATACCGTCACCTTCAGCCATCTCAACAATAAGTGCCTCAATCAATACCTGAGCTCGGCGAATATCTAGCTGAGAAATCACATCTTGAAGTGCATTCATGATATCTGGCGGCGCAGTCAGTACTAGCGCATTGGTATCTGGATGCGCTGCGATCATCACTTCACCACGCTTGGCACTTGAACTGCTCTTGCTTCCCGCAGACTTTTCAGCTTGAAGGTTGTCTGACACGCCTTTAAGCACATCAACCAACTCTTCTGCTTTGGCATATTTAAGATACACAACGCGATTGTTGCCTTTCGACGCCATTTCTACATCAAGCTGCTTGATCAACTTACGTAAACGCTGACGCACTTGAGGGTCACCAGAAATGAGGATTGAGTTTGTTCGGTCGTCAGCCACAAGTTTAGGCTGTAGAAAAGCAGGGGTATTTTTGCTGTCATTGGTTTTATTAAGAGCTTCAACGATTCGCACCATTTCAGCGGCTGATGCGTTATCAAGATCAACCACTTCGATCTCTTTGTCACCCGCTTGGTCGACACGCTTAATGATGTCAGCCAAACGGTTCACAACCGCAGCACGGCCTGTAATCAAGATGATGTTTGCCGGATCGTAGTGCACGACGTTACCCGCACCGGCATTGTCGTTTAACTGGCGTAATAGAGGAGAAAGCTCACGGACAGAAACGTTGCGCACCGCGACCACTCGCGTCACGACTTCATCGCCTTTTACCGAGCCGTCGCCCACCACTGGAATCGCAGAAGTCTTGGCGTCTTTCGACTTAACGACCTTAACAACGCCGTTGTCCATTTCAACCACGGCATAACCATACACTTCCAATACATTGAGGAAGAAGCTGTAGTATTGCTCTTCCGTCAACATATCGTAACTACGCACGTCCACTTTGCCGCGAACGGAAGGGTCAACAATAATGGTTTTATCTAGGTTACGGCCAACAATATTGATGAATTCTTGAATGTCTGTGCCTTTGAAGCTGGCACTGAACGTGTTTTCGTTCGCCGTGACTAAGCTAGGTGCGGTCAGTAAGCTTCCTGCTAAAAGCCATGCGCTTTTCTTGAGCCAATGGTTCACTCGTTACTCCTCATGCGATGAACAAAGCCAACGCTGTTTTATAATTCAATGTATATCTCGTAGGGTTGGCCATCTCGCTCAACCGTGAGAGTCAACTCAGTCATGTCAGAGATGGTTTGGAAAATCTCTCCCATCGCCGCTGAGTCTTTTAAATCCAATCCATTTATTTGTGTCGCGACATCGCCCGGTTTTAAACCTACAGAGTCAAACAGCGCTTTATCTTTACCTGGTGTCAGTCGATAACCCAAGACGTCGCCATCTCGCTTCACCTGTGACATTCGGACATATTGGAAGATTTGCTTCGCGTCCTGTTGGATCTCTTGGCGAATCTGCTCGAGTTTTTGCTCTGAGACTTGAGCAGGTTGGCGAACAGGTGAAGTGTCTGGTGTCGGCTGAGGTTTGGTGTACTTCAAGCCTTCCAACATGACCGTCTCGTTACGACCGGCATTGTCGATAATCACACGGTCAACCTGTACTTGGTATAATTTCGCTCGCGTGCCTTCTATAACTTCGCCAATCCCGTAGGTGGCTTGCTTGCCTCGATTGGCGATCACCGCGAGGCTCTTATTAGAGTTTGTACTCTGAACCACGCCCACCAATACCACATTCAAACGGCTTTTCGGAGCATCTTCGACTTTTGGTTGTGTAACAACTTGACGTTGCTCCTGATATTCACCGAATAAGTGACTATTCTGCAGCTCTGACAAGTTGACGGTTTGTGAGGTGGTAGGCTTCCCAGACGAGGCGAGGACAGGTTGCCATTTCGTCACGCTATCAGACACTAAAGGTTGCCAAATCAGTTGTCCTAAAATCCACGCACTCAACGCGAGCAACAACGTCATTAAGGTAAAGCTAATACGCTGCTGCACTTGAACTTCTTTTACTGACTCGCCCAACTTATAAAGTGCGCTTACGCCTTGTTGCTTCACTGAATATCCTTCTCGTTTGCGCTGAGTAAAAATGGCGCCCGATAATCAAAAGGGCAGCCAATCATTGTACCAAAATATGAAACAAGCTAAACCGTTTACTCTATTTGTACAGCCTTGCAAAAGACATTTTTGCAACTCTCGCTTGAAAAATGGGCGGCATGTCACCATTGTTACTTCAACATATTGGCATCCACATCCACCATCCTTAGAGGTCACTATTCCCAATGGGTTCCCAAACAGAAGCAGTCAGACTCGATAAATGGCTTTGGGCCGCGCGCTTTTATAAGACTCGCTCCATTGCTCGAAATATGGTCGATGGCGGCAAAGTTCACTATAATGGCCAACGAAGCAAGCCGAGTAAGGCTGTTGAACTCGGTGCCATCATTACCCTTCGTCAAGGTCACGAAGAGAAAACCGTTGTAATAGAAAAGATTTCTGATCAACGCCGTGGCGCCCCAGAAGCTCAAACCCTATACAGTGAAACCGCCGAAAGCGTAAATAAGCGTGAAGAAAACGCCATGCAGCGCAAACTTCATGCTCACAACCCTAGCCCTGATCGTCGCCCCGATAAGAAACAGCGTCGCGACATCATCAAGTTTAAACATCAGTAAGTACCATACGTACGAGGAAACCACTCCATGTCAAACAACGTATTAAACCGCTACCTTTTCGAAGATCTCTCTGTACGTGGTGAGTTGGTACAATTGGATGAAGCATACCAACGTATTATTTCTAGCAAGGAATACCCAGCTGCACTGCAAAAGCTGCTTGGTGAGCTACTCGTTTCAACAACCCTTCTTACGGCAACACTAAAGTTCGAAGGTTCCATTACCATGCAACTTCAAGGTGATGGACCGGTATCACTGGCGGTTATCAACGGTGATCACGACCAAAAGATCCGTGGCGTTGCACGCTGGGAAGGTGACATCGCTGAAGACGCGTCAATCCATGACATGATGGGTAAAGGTTATCTTGTCATTACGATTGAGCCGAAAAAAGGTGAGCGATACCAAGGTATTGTTGCGCTAGAAGGCGACAATCTGGCAGAAATCCTAGAAGGTTACTTCGCCAACTCCGAGCAGCTTAAAACGCGCATTTGGATCCGCAATGGCGAGATCGACGGCAAGAAGCACGCTGCAGGTATGCTTATTCAGGTAATGCCAGACGGTACAGGCTCACCAGAGGACTTTGAGCACCTCGAGCAGTTGACGGACACCGTCAAAAACGAAGAGTTGTTCACGCTTGAAGCCAATGAGCTGCTATATCGTTTATACAATCAGGAGAAAGTTCGTCTATTTGAACCGCAACCTGTTGAATTCCACTGTGGCTGTTCACGTGAACGCAGCGGTGCCGCGATCGTGACGATCGATCGAGCAGAAGTGAACGACATTTTAGCCGAGCTTGGTTCAATTTCTTTACATTGTGATTACTGCGGCACGACATATACGTATGACGAAGCAGAGGTCTCTGAGCTATTTATTGAAGCAAATTCGGGCAATAAAACCCTGCATTAATTTTCATAGCTTATCAAGCACGTAATTTTCCTATCAAAAGGCCTGCACCACGCAGGCCTTTTTGTGATCAAAAGCCCGCTACACCTAGCCTGAACTGTAATAAAACAACTGGTTAATTTTAATCAATTATTAATTCTTTTGCCCTAGCGCAAAGCTTTGCGCACACGATAAACTATCCCAGCCAATATGTGATGAGTCGCTTAAAACCCCACGAAAATCATGGATATTTTTTGAGCTATATCCCTGTTTTCTCGCAAGCCCATTGCTAGCATGGTGAGCAGATAAAAATTACAAAAATTCTTACAAAATCCCTACAAATATTCCGATAAGGAGCACCTATGACCGTTATGGAACATACAAAGGCTGCAACAATTGATCTTACTAAACATGGGCTGCAAAACGTAAAAGAGGTTGTTCGTAACCCAAGCTACGAAATGTTGTTCGAAGAAGAGACTCGTGCTGATCTGGAAGGCTACGAAAAAGGTGTAGTCACCGAATTAGGCGCTGTTGCAGTTGATACCGGTATTTTTACTGGCCGCTCACCGAAAGATAAGTACATCGTCAAAGACGCAACCACAGAAGAGCATATGTGGTGGACCTCTGACGCCGTTAAAAATGACAATAAGCCAATCGATCAAGCGGTATGGAATGATCTTAAAAAACTCGTGACCAACCAGCTTTCTGGTAAACGCGTGTTTGTCATTGACGGTTACTGTGGTGCAAACCCTGATACTCGTTTGAGTATTCGTGTTATCACCGAGGTGGCATGGCAAGCGCACTTCGTGAAAAACATGTTCATCCGCCCTTCAGAAGAAGAGCTTGCAACGTTTGAACCTGACTTCGTGGTCATGAATGGCGCAAAATGCACCAACCAGAAGTGGAAAGAGCATGGTCTGAACTCTGAAAACTTCACCGTGTTTAACTTAACTGAGCGCATGCAGTTAATCGGCGGTACTTGGTATGGCGGCGAGATGAAGAAAGGTATGTTCGCCATGATGAACTACTTCCTGCCACTTAAAGGTATCGCGTCAATGCACTGTAGTGCGAACAAGTGCAAAGAAAACGGCGATGTGGCGATCTTCTTTGGCCTTTCTGGTACGGGTAAAACAACCCTATCGACAGACCCTAAACGTGAGTTAATCGGCGACGATGAGCACGGCTGGGACGACGACGGTATCTTCAACTTCGAAGGCGGTTGTTACGCGAAGACAATCAAGCTCTCTAAAGAAGCTGAGCCGGACATCTACAACGCGATTCGCCGTGATGCGCTGCTAGAAAACGTCACCGTACGTAATGATGGTTCTATTGACTTTGATGACGGTTCTAAAACAGAGAACACGCGTGTCTCTTACCCAATCGAGCACATTGAGAACATCGTGAAGCCGGTGTCTAAAGCAGGCCATGCCAACAAGGTTATCTTCCTATCAGCAGATGCGTTTGGTGTACTTCCACCAGTATCAAAACTGACTCCGGAACAAACTAAGTACCACTTCCTATCAGGCTTTACCGCAAAACTGGCGGGCACTGAGCGTGGCATTACAGAGCCAACACCAACGTTCTCAGCGTGTTTTGGCGCGGCATTCCTGACACTGCACCCAACCAAATACGCTGAAGTATTGGTTAAGCGTATGGAAGCGGCAGGCGCAGAGGCGTACCTTGTCAACACGGGCTGGAACGGCAGCGGTAAACGTATCTCTATCCAAGATACGCGCGGCATCATTGACGCAATCCTAGATGGCTCTATCGAAGAAGCGGAAACGAAGCACATTCCGATCTTCAACCTAGAAGTGCCAACCGCGCTACACGATGTGGATCCGACCATTCTCGACCCTCGCGATACTTACACTGACCCACTTCAATGGGAAAGTAAGGCAAAAGATCTTGCGAGCCGCTTTATCAATAACTTTGATAAGTACACCGACAACGATGAAGGTAAATCATTAGTCGCAGCTGGTCCTCAGCTTGATTAGTGATATCGACATCAAATCGTAATCTAAGCCCCTCTTTTGAGGGGCTTTTTGTTGCCTGATGGTCAAAAATGTTTCAAGCTAACAGCACTAAAGCGAGGGAATACGTGCTGTGAAGAAACCGCTGATACTGACCACCATCATCCTGATAAGCCTAATTTGCCTTTCGTTGCTATCGTTGTTTGCCATACTGCAGACACGCCACGCGCCGCAAGTGGTTAGCTATTTGTTCGAGCAACTCACCCCCTACCGAGTAAATGCCCAGCAAGTTACCTACACACCACCACTCCAGCTTTCTCTACAGGATGTGGTTGTCGAACGAGAACAACAACAAGCACGCATTCCAAAGCTGACCGTATGGCTCAGCCAGTCGTTCTGGCAAAATGGCAAGCTCGCTTTCGATTCATTACTCGTTGAAAGCGCAATACTCGACCTTAGCCACAATTACGCTTCGATGCTGGACGGCATTACCCTTCGCCAAGTGGCGCTGCAGCATGTCGATCTTACTTCGGAGCAATGGTCAGCAAGAGAGGTCAATTTGCAGGTCGAGAATCCTGAATGGAAGCAAAACAATCAGGCCCTGCCCTTTGGCGATATTCAATTTTCAGCAAAACAGCTTTATGTTCGTGGCGAAGCCCTGAACGACGTCTTAGTTGATGCTCAATACAAACCTCAGAACAGCACTCTCTATGGCGCATCATTCAAATGGCATGGCGCTGAGTTCTCTGGTCAAGCAGAGCAATTTCAACAAGGCTGGTCACTCATCAATGTGACGGTTTTTGATCTCAATCTCGACAGCGTTGCCCCGGCAACAAAACTGGTCAACACATTGAACTCTCTAGAGTTTCCGGTCTACCACATCAACAGCCTTGATATACTGCGAAGCAACGTTAACTACCAAGGTTGGCATTTTGAACAGTTGGATGCCTCAATCGAGAATCTTTATCTCAATCAGTCGCTTTGGCAACAGGAAAATGGCTACTTCTCGTTTGATGCCGAACTGCTCACCTACCAAGAGTTAAGGTTTATTAACCCAACGGCCGAGCTTGGATTTGGGAACAATGACATTAACGTTGAGCTGTTTAACGCCGACTTCAAACAAGGCTGGCTGCAATTTAAAGGCAAACTATCCCAAGAACGTATTGCACTTGATGAGCTTAGAGTCTCTGGCGTGAAGTGGCTTGAAGACCTTCCTCAGATGAGCAGCGAGTTAAAGGCGTTGGTTTCATCACTTAGCTCTCTGACCATCAAAGAGCTCGACGTGCGTAACAGTCAATTTATTCAAGTGGAAAAACGCCCCTATTGGCAGGTATCAGGACTGAGCATCGAAGGGCGTGACCTTGAGTTCATCAATCCCCAGCAAACAGGATTACTGAACGGCAAAATTGAGCTAAGCGCCAGTAACGCCAGCCTAGATAACCTATTGAGCACTCAGTTGGTTGTGGAGATGCAAGCTGAGCAAGGGAAACTGAATCTGGAGCGCGCTTTCTTCCCGCTTCAGGCTGGCTACATCGAAGCCAATGGCCAGTGGGATCGTAGCAGCATCAGCGCTCCGTGGAGGCTGACCCTGCATGCCGATGGCGTACCTACCGACTTACCACTGTTTGATGCACAGCTGCCATTTCACCTGCAAGGGATGGCGGAAGTGGAGCTTGAGCTATCCGGTTTATCTGGTGATTACGCCATGTTTGCACATAGCCTGTCCGGAGATGCCAAACTGCAACTGCATCAAACCACGCTCAAAGCAAAGAGCGCCGACGGTGAAACCAGTTTTGAACAGGAATGGCCATTAGAGACGATTTCGATTCAGGCCGACCGAGGGCGGCTGAGCCTTTCTTCCAAAGGAGAAGAAGCCGAACTGACAGGGCATATTGATATGCTAAAGTCGGAATTTGCGACGCTGCTCTTTCGCACTCAAACCCCATGTCAGCGGTTGTGGTCGGATATTTTCAGTTTAACCAATGTAATTGAACAAACCTGCCAAGAGGCAGAGGCCGCGCCACCAGCCCATGCTGATGGCGTGCAACATCAAGAAGAGGCGTCTGACTCTTCCGGCAAAATCGCCTTGTAGTTGGGTAGCAGCATGTAGGTGCCAATGAACTCAACGGCGGCGTCATCACCGCTGTAGATAGTCACATGAATGACAATCCGCGCTTTGCGGCCAGACGCAAGTCGGTCTAAATCTCCGCTGATGCCGTCAAGAGATGTCGACGCAACTGGATTCTGGGTCACTGGATGACGATAGCGGATCTGGCTGTCTGCCAGCACGATATCTCCGGTAAGATTACGCTCTTTCATCAATAACCATGTCATGCCCCATCCGGTTAAGGTCGCCAGCGTAAAGGCCGAGCCAGCAAACATCGTATTGTGTGGGTTTAGGTTGGGGTTTAACTGGGCACTACACTCAAACTGATAACCCGTGTATTGGTTAATCTTGATGCCCATTTTGTCACTGATGGGAATTTGATTCTCCCAACGCTCTTGCAGCTCCGTGCACCACTCCGGCTTGCGAAGGACATTGGCCATTGGGTCAAGGGGTTTAACCATCTGTAGGTGGCGAACAGGGCCACGCTCATCCGTCAACTCACCTCGCCTCTCAAAGCCGTTTTTCTCATAGAAGGCGATCGCATCTTCACGAGCATTACACACCAAGCGCTTTGCCCCTTCTTGGCGAGCCAAGGATTCAAGAGCAACAAGCACAAGCGACCCCATCCCTTTGCTTCGGCGAGCACCTTTTACCGCCATGTAACGAATCTGACCTTCGCTATCAGGGGTGATGTATAAGCGCCCAATCGCCATAGGTCGTCCACGGCCATCGACAATCATGCGGTGGTGACTCATTGGATCGTACTCATCTCGCTCTGAACCAAGCGGCATGCGCCAAGGCTCACGCAGCATTTGCCAACGAAAGTGATAGTACTTGTTCAGTTGGTTTTCCGTTTTTGGCGTAATCAGCTTAAACATAAAAGTCCTTTTTTATGAAAGAGCACCGCTCTTCCCTTCTAGCCTTTGTCTTTCATTATAGTGTGGCTAAACTTGTAGCCAGAATGTCACGGGGCCGTCATTCACCAGCGACACTTTCATATCTGCGGCAAACTGGCCTCGCTCCGTGGGTAATACCTCTGCACAGCGATCGGCAAAATATTCGTACAAGCGCTCAGCGTCTGCAGGGTGAGCACCACGAGAAAACCCTGCGCGTGTTCCCTTCTTGGTATCAGCGGGCAACGTAAACTGCGACACTACTAAGACCTTGCCCTCAACTTGTTTGACATTGAGGTTCATTTTGCCTTCGTCGTCACCAAACACACGGTAGGTGGTGACTCGCTCCATAAGACGCTTCGCTTTTGCTTCGTCGTCACCTTTTTCAACGCCCAATAGCACCAAAAGGCCGTGCTCAATTTCGCCAACGACTTCACCGTCGACACGAACGGCGGCTTCACTCACTCTCTGGATCAGGGCTATCACTGTGGTTTCCTTTCTTAGATGTTGATTGCGTTAAGTTTTCAGGCGAGTGTACCATTTCTTGCGGCTTGCTCCAGTGCTCTTTCTCCCCGAGCGCCGCGGTCACTTCAGCGCCAACAAGCACAATCAGCCAACACAAATAGACCCAAACAAACAAGATTGGGATAGCGGCTAACGCGCCATAAATCAATTGATAAGAAGGGAACTGGGTAATGTAAGCCGCAAATCCTTTCTTACTCGCTTCAAACAAAATGGCCGCAACAACAGCACCAATTAAAGCATGAGAAATGTGTACTTTTTTGTTGGGGACCAAAAGATAGAGGCCAACAAAGGCAAACAGGGAGAGCAAAAACGGTAACCAGCGCAACAATAAGTTATACACACCCGATACCGCTTCACTTTCTATAATTTTCAGCGAAGTCACGTAAGAGGTCGCGGCAATACTGGCTCCAACCAGAATTGGCCCTAAAGTCAGTACCATCCAATACATCGAGAAAGAGAACACCGCTCTGCGCTTGCGTCTGACTCGCCAGATGTAATTCAAATTCTTATCAATGTTAGAGATCAACATCAACGCAGCCACAAACAGAAAGCCACCACCGACCGCACTCATCTTGCCGGTATTTGAGACAAACTCGAGCAACGCTCCTTTCACTGCATCACCCGCAGCAGGGACGAAATGGGTAATCACAAAGTCTTGAATCGCGTCACCCGCGTTTTCGAAAATGGAGAATGATGACAGAACAGACAACAACACCGTCAACATGGGTACGATCGACAATAAAGTAATATACGCAAGGTAGCCCGCATTGACGTTGACGCGATCATGCGCCATTCGGGCGATCAAATATTGCCCAAAAATCAGACTTTGCTTAAGAGTTTGCTCTAATTTCAACTTGTATCTCCTGACCGTCTCAGCCATCCTAACATCGTAATTCTAAAAGAAAGGACACAATCATGCCGTACATACTGGCTTTGGTATTATCCATTTTTACTCTAACAGGCTGCCAGTCCGCCTACTACTCAGCCATGGAACAAGTAGGCTACCACAAACGTGACATTATGGTGGATCGCGTTGAAGAAGCCAAAAAATCACAACAAGAAGCACAGCAAGAGTTCACGAGTGCACTGGACGCGCTCTCAGCACTCACCAACTTTGATGGTGGCGAGCTAGAAAGCGTCTATAACCAGATTAACGACAAATACCAAGACAGCGAAAAAGCAGCAGAAGATGTACGTTCACGTATTGCGGCGATTGAAGATGTGTCCGACGCTCTCTTTGCCGAGTGGCAAGATGAGTTAGAACTGTATACCAGCTCAAAACTGCGTCGTGCGAGCGAACAGAAGCTACGTGATACCAAATCGTCATACGCCACCATGCTTAAAGCGATGAAGCGTGCTGAGCAGAAAATGACGCCAGTCCTCAATACTCTGCGCGACAATACGCTCTATTTGAAACATAACCTCAATGCGAGTGCGATTGGCTCCCTACAAGGCGAGTTTTCGAATCTCGAGCAAGACATTCAGTTCGCAATCAAACAAATGAATGCCGCGATAGCGGAATCGGATAAGTTCTTGCAAAAACTCAACCAAAAGTAAACAGACTCACCTCCTCCTTGTGGGGAGGTTTTAGCTTTCCCTCTCAAGCCCCAACGTTATTCGAACAAAGTCCACCCGCTCCGCCACACTTCCCCAAGGTACTTCCACCACGTGATAGCCAAGCTCTGCATAAGTCTCGACTAGGGTTTGATGAATTTGCAGCGCTTCTTCGAAACTGTGTGGGCGCACTTCATCTTGAACATAGATAGAGGCTTCTGTTCGACAAGCAAGTACCTGGGAATGATATTCCCTACTCTCAGTGATAAACCTTGGCTCAACGTTACAGCCACCCACCTGAAGATACGCCACAATATCTGGGATTGCTCGGTCAACAAACGCAACCTTGTGGTTCTCTGCTTCTCGCTTCTGATTTCCCATTAGCTCAAGGCACAAGTTGGCGAACTCAGGCAAGTTCGTCCAAGGCAGAATCCCCTCATCGAGTTGGCTTTGCTGTTCAATCAAGGTACGTGAACCTTCAGCAAACGTGGCGTAGCCTAACTCTCCAAGCGCATTGAGCAAGGTGGTTTTGCCTGCTCCTGGCCCACCAGTGATGACAATTGGCTTCACAATGTTATTCCTTCAAATACAAAAAGCCCCAAGCAATGCTCGGGGCTTTAATGATTCTAATCTGTTAGCGCAGATTATTTTGCAGCGCGAGACGCACGCTTACGATCCGACTCTGTTAGGAACTTCTTACGGATACGAATGCTTTCCGGCGTCACTTCTACTAGTTCGTCGTCATCGATGAACTCTAGAGCTTGCTCAAGCGTCATCACGATTGGCGGAGTAAGAACCTGTGCGTCATCCGTACCTGATGCACGAACGTTGGTTAGCTGCTTACCTTTCAGTACGTTTACGGTTAGGTCGTTGTCACGGCTGTGGATACCAACAACCATGCCTTCGTATACTTCAACACCGTGACCAATGAACATACGGCCACGCTCTTGTAGGTTGAATAGTGCGTTTGTAAGCGCCTTACCCATACCGTTGGAGATAAGTACACCGTTGATACGCTGGCCGATCTCGCCGCCTTTGTGTGGACCGTAGTGATCAAATGTATGGTAAAGAAGACCAGAACCTGACGTTAGCGTCATGAATTCAGTTTGGAAACCAATCAGACCACGAGATGGCATGATGAAGTCCATACGCACACGGCCTTTACCATCTGGAGACATGTCAGTCAGCTCACCTTTACGTAGGCCGATGTTCTCCATGATGCCACCTTGGTGCTCTTCCATCACGTCGATAGTTACCGTTTCAAACGGTTCCATTAGCTGGCCATCTTCTTCTTTGATGATAACTTCTGGACGAGATACTGCTAGCTCGAAGCCTTCACGACGCATGTTTTCGATCAGGATAGATAGGTGAAGTTCACCACGGCCTGATACGCGGAATTTGTCTGGATCGTCAGTTTGCTCTACACGTAGTGCAACGTTGTGTACCAATTCTTTCTCAAGGCGCTCAAGGATGTTACGTGAAGTCACGAACTTACCTTCTTTACCCGCGAATGGAGACGTGTTTACTTGGAACGTCATGGTTACTGTTGGTTCATCTACAGACAGTGCAGGAAGCGCTTCTACTGCGTTTTGTGCACAGATAGTGTCAGAGATTTTCAGCTCACCAAGGCCAGTGATTGCGATGATATCACCCGCGTTTGCTTGCTCTACTTCATGACGCTCTAGGCCAAGGTAGCCCATTACTGTGCCTACTTTACCGTTGCGAGTCTTACCGTCTGCACCGATAACTGTTACCTGTTGGTTTGGCTTAACAGAGCCACGAGTTACACGCGCAACACCGATAACACCAACGTAAGAGCTGTAGTCTAGCTGAGAAACTTGCATCTGCAGTGGACCTTCAAGGTCAACATTTGGCGCATCAACAACGTCAACGATAGTTTGGAATAGAGGTTCCATGTTCTCGCCAGTTTCGCCTTCTTCTAGAGAAGCCCAACCGTTTAGTGCAGAAGCATAAACCACTTTAAAGTCTAGCTGGTCGTCAGTTGCACCTAGGTTATCGAATAGGTCGAAGACTTGATCCATAACCCAATCAGGACGCGCGCCTGGGCGGTCAATCTTGTTGATAACAACGATAGGCTTAAGACCGTGAGCAAAAGCTTTCTGTGTTACGAAACGCGTTTGTGGCATTGGGCCATCTACTGCGTCAACGATAAGTAGTACTGAATCTACCATCGACATGATACGTTCTACTTCACCACCGAAGTCCGCGTGTCCCGGAGTATCTACGATGTTGATACGGTAGTCATTCCAGTTGATTGCTGTGTTTTTAGCAAGAATGGTAATGCCACGCTCTTTTTCGATGTCATTCGAGTCCATGACGCGCTCTTCTGCTTCGCCGCGAGACTCTAAAGTACCTGATTGCTGTAGTAGTTTATCAACCAGTGTAGTTTTACCGTGGTCAACGTGCGCGATGATCGCGATATTTCTTAATTTATCAATCTGTGGAGTAGCCATGGATTTGATTCACTCGATATAAGAAGCTCGCCGAGAATCTCCGCGAACTTATTTGATTAAAAAAACGGCCATAATGTACCAGATTTTAGCGAAAAACCCAGAAATATGTGATCTGTTCCGCTTCTTTTCAGCAGATATTTGATGACCACACCCAAGTTCCTTGTCCGATAAGCGAAAACCTCATTGACATAAGGGGTAAAACTAGGCTGAATGGAGTACGATTTTGTTTACTCTTGGTGCAACACAGATACAAATGCACCAATTTAGTGCAAAACAAGATCATTTTGGTGCAACTTTTCTGCACCAAGGTTAATCAAGCCCGCTAATTTATTGAAATTAATGGATTAATTTTTTTGGCACGGTTTTGGCTTTATTAAATTCAGCATCGATTAATACGATTGAAACGAAGTTAATCAATGCTGGATTATGAAACCAATCGAGCTAAACCGCTTTAATAACACTGGAGGTTATCCAAGATGTCAGTAGAAAACGTTCTATCGCTGATCCAAGAAAACGAAGTTAAGTTTGTTGACCTACGTTTTACAGATACAAAAGGTAAAGAGCAGCACGTATCTATCCCTGCTCACCAAGTGGACGCAGACTTCTTTGAAGAAGGTAAGATGTTCGATGGTTCTTCAGTTGCTGGCTGGAAGGGTATCAACGAATCTGACATGGTAATGATGCCAGACGCAGCATCTGCTGTTCTTGACCCATTCACAGAAGACGCAACACTAAACATCCGTTGTGACATTCTTGAGCCTGCAACAATGCAAGGCTACGATCGTGACCCACGTTCTATTGCTAAACGTGCTGAAGACTACCTACGTGCAACTGGCATCGCTGATACTGTTCTTGTTGGTCCAGAGCCAGAGTTCTTCCTATTTGACGATGTTAAGTTCGCAACTGACATGTCAGGTTCTTTCTTCAAAATTGACGACGTAGAAGCAGCTTGGAACACAGGTTCTGACTACGAAGGTGGTAACAAAGGTCACCGCCCAGGCGTTAAAGGTGGTTACTTCCCAGTAGCTCCAGTGGATTCTTCTCAAGACATCCGCTCTGCAATGTGTCTAATCCTTGAAGAGATGGGCCAAGTTGTAGAAGCGCACCACCACGAAGTTGCAACTGCGGGTCAGAACGAAATCGCTACTCGCTTCAACACGCTAACAGCTAAAGCTGATGAAATTCAGGTTTACAAGTACGTTGTTCATAACGTTGCTCACGCGTTCGGCAAAACAGCGACATTTATGCCTAAGCCACTCGTTGGCGACAACGGTAGCGGCATGCACGTTCACCAATCTCTAGCGAAAGACGGTGTTAACCTATTCGCGGGTGACAAGTACGGCGGCCTATCTGAAATGGCACTTTACTACATCGGTGGTGTTATCAAGCACGCTAAAGCAATCAACGCATTTGCTAACGCATCAACGAACTCGTACAAGCGTCTTGTACCTGGTTTCGAAGCGCCTGTTATGCTTGCATACTCTGCACGTAACCGCTCTGCTTCTATCCGTATCCCTGTGGTACCAAGCCCTAAAGCACGTCGTATCGAGCTACGTTTCGGTGACCCATCAGCGAACCCATACCTATGTTTCGCAGCAATGTTAATGGCTGGTCTTGACGGTATTAAGAACAAGATCCACCCAGGCGAAGCGATGGATAAAGACCTTTACGACCTACCTGCAGAAGAAGCAGCAGAAATCCCAACAGTGGCTTACTCACTAAAAGAAGCGCTAGAGTGTCTAGACGCTGACCGTGAGTTCCTAACCGCTGGTGGTGTATTCTCTGACGACTTCATCGACTCTTACATCGACCTTAAGTCTCAAGATGTAGAGAAAGTGAACATGACAACTCACCCACTAGAGTTCGAACTTTACTACTCTGTTTAATCAGATTACGTAAGCAACAAAACGCTTTGTTGCACAAATTCAAGGCTCGCCTCGCAGGCGGGCCTTTTTCATATTTGTCACCTGACCGAGACCCTTTAGTATCATGCTGTCCACGATAATCCATCCGGAGAACAAGATGCACAAAGTGATCACTCTTCTAAGCATACTGCTCACCATATCCAGCTTAGCTTTCGCTCAAACTGTCTATACGTGGACAGACAACAATGGCGTGATTCATTTCAGTGACACTCCGAGTGGTAAGAACGTCAAAGCAATCCAAATGCCAGACTATCATCAGCCGTCCCCACCCCCTGCTTTTGAAGCTGAAACAAAAGTTGACCCTAAGTCAGACAAAAAAGATAACCAACCAACAGCCTTGTCCCCTCTTGAAATCACGATAACCTCCCCTGAGCACGATCAGGCCTTACGTAGCAATGCCGGTATGATAACCATACGAGCCGAACTTAATCGTAAACTCTCTGTTGATGAGACCCTCCAACTCCAGATGGATGGTGCCCATTATCACGCTCCTACGACTCGCCCTCTATGGGAACTAAGAAACATCGATCGTGGAACTCATACCTTTGCCATTCAAGCCTATAGAGACGGCAAGCTTATTGCATCATCAAGTCCTATAACGGTGCATCTACTACGCAGTAGCCAGCAAAAAGCAGTCTCTCCAGTCAAAGCTCAGTAAATTGGTGACTTTTTTCTTCTGCTACGCCTAATCATGCGCCATACTTGAAAGAATCGTCGCACCATAATGGTGCAATGCACATTTTAAGTTCATGGATGAGAGGTTTTTTGTGAGTAGCGAGCTCGATACGATTGTTTTAAATCACCAAGTCACCGCGATTTTAGTGATGAATGAAACACTGCAAGTCAAATATGCCAATCCTTCAGCGGAGCAATTGTTTTCACAAAGTGCAAAACGCATTGTTGAACAACCTTTGTCTAAGCTCATCCAACACGCCTCGATGGACCTCGCGTTGCTTTCTCAGCCACTGCAAAGCGGACAAAGTATCACCGATAGCGACGTCACTTTTGTGGTCGATGGCAAACCCTTAATGCTTGAGGTCACGGTGAGCCCAATTTCCTGGCATAGAGAACTGATGTTGCTAGTGGAAATGCGCAAAATCGGTCAACAACGACGTCTATCTCAAGAGCTCAACCAACATGCGCAGCAACAAGCGGCCAAACTACTGGTCAGAGGCTTAGCCCATGAAATCAAAAATCCGCTTGGTGGTCTGAGAGGGGCGGCTCAGCTGCTGGAGCGTATGCTACCCGATCAATCATTAACCGAATACACTCAAATCATCATTGAGCAAGCCGATCGCCTTAGAAATTTGGTCGACCGACTACTGGGGCCACAAAAGCCAGGGAAAAAGCAGCACGAAAATCTGCATTTAATCTTGGAGAAAGTTCGCCAACTGGTCGAGCTTGAGATTGGTCAATCGATCGTCATCGAACGCGACTACGACCCGAGCCTACCGGAGTTCTTAATGGATGCCGATCAAATAGAGCAAGCACTACTCAATATCGTTAGCAACGCGGGGCAAATCCTACAAGGCCAAGAAAACGGTAAGATCGTCATACGCACCAGAACAGTGCATCAAGCCAACATCCATGGTCAGCGCTGCAAGCTCGCCGCTCGAATCGAGATCATGGATAACGGCCCCGGCATTCCAGCCGATTTACAAGACACCCTTTTCTACCCGATGGTCAGCGGTAGAGAAGGCGGGACAGGCTTAGGGCTATCGATTTCTCAAAACCTGATCGATCAGCATCAAGGCAAGATTGATGTCGAAAGCTGGCCAGGCAGAACCATTTTTACAATTTACCTGCCAATTTAATATTAAACACCATTTGCATTGCTGTGAGGATACCAGAATATGAGTAAAGGATACGTTTGGGTGGTCGACGATGACAGTTCCATCCGTTGGGTAATGGAGAAAACCCTCTCTTCAGCAGGCATTAAATGCGACACTTTTTCCGATGCCGAAAGCGTTCTGCTCGCATTAGAGCGTGAAAGCCCCGATGTTTTGGTATCGGATATCCGTATGCCTGGCATCGATGGTATAGAGTTATTACGCCAAGTGCATGAGCGATCACCCGATTTACCGGTCATCATTATGACAGCTCACTCTGATTTGGATGCAGCTGTGAATGCCTACCAAAAAGGGGCATTTGAATATCTACCAAAGCCATTCGATGTTGATGAAACACTGACCCTGGTTGAACGAGCGATTACACACAGCCACGAACAACGCCGAGAACAAGCCAATGCCGACACTGGCGATTACAGTGCGCCAGAAATCATAGGTGAAGCACCGGCCATGCAGGAGGTATTTCGCGCGATTGGACGCCTCTCTCGCTCTTCAATTTCTGTTTTAATCAATGGTGAATCAGGCACAGGTAAGGAGCTGGTCGCCCATGCACTACATAGACATAGTCCAAGAGCGGCTAAACCATTTATTGCGCTGAATATGGCAGCCATTCCCAAAGATCTCATCGAATCCGAGCTTTTTGGTCACGAAAAAGGGGCTTTTACTGGCGCTAACACGGTACGACAAGGGCGATTTGAACAAGCCAATGGCGGAACACTGTTTCTCGATGAAATTGGCGATATGCCACTCGATATTCAAACCCGACTGCTGCGTGTACTCGCTGATGGTCAGTTTTATCGAGTGGGGGGGCACTCTCCCATCAAAGTCGACGTGAGAATTGTGGCAGCGACTCACCAAAACTTGGAAAAACTGGTTCATCAAGGGGATTTTCGTGAAGACCTTTTTCACCGTTTGAACGTCATTCGAATTCAAATCCCAGCCCTACGAGAGCGCAGACAAGACATCGAAAAACTCACTTTACACTTTCTGGCTCTTGCCGCGGAAGAATTGGGCGTCGATGTAAAAACACTTCATCCTTCAACGGTGGAGCGCCTCAATAACCTCGAGTGGCCAGGCAACGTACGCCAGCTAGAAAACATCTGCCGTTGGCTAACCGTTATGGCAAGTGGCAGTGAAGTCTTACCAAATGACTTACCTGCAGAATTGATTGAAGAGAAGCCTCATTTAGGTTTTGATAGCGACACGACTTGGCAAAAACAGCTCGCGACGTGGGCAAAAAAGTCGCTCACCCAAGGAGATACCGAGTTACTTTCTTACGCACTTCCTGAATTTGAACGTATACTTTTGGAAGTAGCACTCGAACATACGAATGGTCATAAGCAAGATGCCGCAAAAGTTTTGGGGTGGGGACGCAACACACTCACTAGGAAACTCAAAGAGCTTTACTAAAGAAAGATATACTCAGTAATGCAAAAAAGAGGCGTAAAAAACGCTCGTAAGTTCTCGCTTCTAAAAACACAGTGGTCTCTTTTTCACCAAAAATGGCTCGCTCGTTGTATTTAAAGAATATAGAATCCAGTATATTGCATTAATAGAATTAATAGTATGTCAACGACCACACAGATTACGCTCCGAACTGCCGTTGTCCTCCCATTCGTAATGATTTTTATTATTACAATTGGGGTGATTATCGCTGTTCAGAAAAAGAGCTATGAAGAGATGGTGGTTGACATCAGTGATAAGCAGCTCTCTTCGTTAACTGACAATGTGACACTGGAGCTCAATAAGTTCTTAACCAAACCTTTCGAAGCGAGCCTCGCCCTCAGTCATAGTATTGGCTACAACCAACTCTACACCCCCGGAAATACGACCCAGATTGAACAATTTCTTCTTTCAAGCTTTAGAGATCTGTATCAATCCATCCCTCACCTCGATGTGATTGGGTTCGGCGGCGAGAATGCCGAATATACTGGCTTTCGCAAGGAGGCGAACAAAGGCTACACCCTAATGATTCAAGATGACCGTACAGAGCAAAAGCTGGTGATATATCGCGGTCAGGTAATCAGTGAAGATGTACGTTCGGTCATTCATGGCTATGACCCTAGAGTGCGCCCTTGGTACGCTCCTGTAGCGGATCGCCAAGTGCCCATGTGGTCGTCGATTTATGCCAACGCTGATGAGCGTCAAGAAATTACGCTCTCCGCGCTCACTCCTGTATTTCATGGCGATGAGTTTCAAGGAGTCGTCGTCACAGACGTAAAAATTGATACCTTCAATACTTTCTTAAATCGACTTCAACAAAACACCAATGCCGTCGTTTTTATTGTCGATGATAAGAAGCGCTTGGTCGCTCACTCCACAGGTGGCAGTGTTGTCTCTTGGGGTACCCCCTATAGTAAAAAAGGTGACCGTTTATTAGCAGTAGAGAGTGCGAACCCTGTCGTCAATTCAAGCGCAGAGTATGCTGAGTCATTGGGCCTGTATGAGAAACAAGAAACCCAGCACTTTACTGTCGATATTAATGGTGAACGTTACTTCAATCATCTCACCCCTTATGTTGATCAGTACGGTCTGAACTGGCAAATAGGCATGGCGATCTCTGAGTCAGACCTGCTCGGTAAACTTCCCGAGAGCCAAAGACACAGTTGGATTTTGGGGATTGTGGCCAGCTTAATTGGTATCTTCATTGGCTTAATCGCCTTCAATCGCATCGTCGCACCCATTACCTCTACCGCTGATGCAGCCAAACATCTAGCGAAGGGGGACTGGGATAGTCACATGCCAAAACCTGGAAGCATCTACGAAACCAGTATGTTGGTGTTTGCTTTCAATGAAATGGCCAACAACCTCAAAGCCTCTTTTCGGGCCCTACGCACGCAATTGCTCTACGATTCACTGACAAAACTCTACAGTCGTGAAGGTTTGATCGATACCTGTGACACCCTTGATAAGCTCGATGGCACACTCATGCTTATTGGGATAAATAAGTTTAGAGACATCAATGACAGCTTAGGCCACTACAAAGGGGATCAACTTCTCGTCATCATCTCTGAGCGTTTGAGGTCTGTATTCTCCAATGAGTGCTATTTATCTCGAATTGGCGGTGATGAGTTCGCGATCTACATCCCTGGTCCTCAAGACAAAGAACAAAATAGCTTAACGGCAAATCGAGTATTGCAGGCTTTTGCTTCTCCATTTGTTATGGAGTACGAGAGTATTTTGGTCAGCATCTCTGTAGGGATCGTTACTCAAGGTCCAGACCAAAATATGACTCTATGGCTAAGAAACGGCAGTATTGCTCTGAGCAATGCGAAACAAGAGCTCACTCGAATCAGTTACTACAGCCCAGAGATGGCCGATGTGTCACGTAAACGAACTCTGATGCTATCAAAAATTAGAGAAGCTATTGAGAACAAAGAGTTTATTCCTTTCTACCAGCCAATTGTTGATATCCGCAGTGGCAAAGTATTAGGCGCAGAAGCACTCGCTCGCTGGCAGTCTCCGAGCTCAGGCCTCGTTTCCCCACTCGACTTCATTCCAATCGCGGAAGAAAGCGGGTTAATCGGTCAAATAGGTGAGCAAATTCTCATGCAGGCGTGTAACGATGCCGTAAAAGGCATAAGAGAAGGCAAGTGGGATACGGAGTTCCACCTACACGTTAACCTTTCGGTGAACCAACTGTCACAACCGGACTTCATCGAGACATTGCAAAAAGTGCTGACTATCTCAGATTTAAATCCGAGCAACTTAACCTTAGAAATCACCGAGTCTCGCATCGTCGATAACGATCCAGTGACGATTCAAAACATGCAGGCAATTAGAGAGCTAGGTGTGCAAATCGCGATAGATGACTTCGGTACAGGCTACAGTTCACTTGCCTACTTGCATAAACTACCCTTTGATTGCCTCAAAATAGACAGAACTTTCATCAACAAGTTAACTCCCAACGATCTCGATACTTCAATTGTTGCCGCTGTCATCAACATGACGCGCGGAATGAAAGTCGACATTGTCGCAGAAGGGGTCGAGACAACAGAACAGGCTAAGATGCTTGCTCAGTTGAACTGCCATCAAGCACAAGGATTCCTTTATAGCCGCCCCGTTCCTTTCCAGGAGTGGCCGTCTAACTTGGGTTAATGGTACCAATCCCCCCTCCCAGTTTTCAAATTAGAGCTACAGTTGCAATCCACCTCTTACGATCCATATCCCTCAACGTTGGCTAAACTGTATGTGTTCCCTCAACATAATTTTGAAGGAGTACAGCATGCAATGGAAGGCTTGGATATGGTGGTCATTACTCATGTACGCTAGCAGTTCATGGTCTGCCGACACCTGCATCTTAAAAATGGGTTATCGCACGAATGAAAGGCTCCCACTGATTTCCGCTTCCCCTGACAACAGTGGTCTTTATCAACACTTCTATCAAGCCATGGCGGATCATCTAGGTTGTGAATTGAAAATTATTCGTGGACCCAAGAAACGTATCCTGAAACAGCTCGAAGATGGTGAAATAGACTTCTATCCAGGCTTTAACTACAACGAGTACAGAGCCCTGTACACCTACTACATTGAAAACGGATTTCCCGGAGGGGAAATAGGCATATCACGCTCTGACTTTGCTGATATAAATCATTTGGAAGAGTTAGAAGGCGCAACAATCCTGCAATCTCTTGGCTCTCCAGACTTTGTCCGAGATCTCGAGAACATTCGCATCTATGCTGTCCCGGAAATGACTATCGACAAAGCAGTCTATCTATTGAGGAAAAAACGAGGCGACTTTTATATCTATAACCGCGCTTCACTGCTCTACTATCTGAGCACTATTCGGAAGCCCCAAATCCCCATTTTGATCCTAGCCAAGAGTTGAGTCCCACTAACTTTCCCGTAACGCTCAGTACAGATTCCAAAGTATTCCAGATTGAAAAGATATTAAGGGAAATGAAAGAGAGTGGAGAAACAGACGCCATCTACAAGCAATACTACTAAGCACTCACTGATGACAGAAACGCAATTTATACAGAGATGAAATGAAAAAAGCCTCGCTATTTCTAGCGAGGCTTTTCAATGTGGCGGAGAGATAGGGATTTGAACCCTAGATACGCTATTAACGTATGCCGGTTTTCAAGACCGGTGCTTTCAACCACTCAGCCATCTCTCCACAAATTGTCATCGTCAGATTAGTACACTGATGATGTTGTTACACGTATTACGGGTAACGATACCTTTTTGTCTTCACTTTTTAAAAAAGTGAAAATAAATTGGAAGCCTGGCGATGTCCTACTCTCACATGGGGAAGCCCCACACTACCATCGGCGCTAATTCGTTTCACTTCTGAGTTCGGCATGGAATCAGGTGGGTCCAAATCGCTATGGTCGCCAAGCAAATTCTTTAATCTGGAAAGCTGTTTGCGTTCTTACACATTCAATGTTCTAGTTTGAGTCCATCAAAACCCTTTGGGTGTTGTATGGTTAAGCCTCACGGGCAATTAGTACAGGTTAGCTCAATGCCTCACAGCACTTACACACCCTGCCTATCAACGTTCTAGTCTCGAACAACCCTTTAGGACTCTCAAGGAGTCAGGGAAGACTCATCTCAGGGCTCGCTTCCCGCTTAGATGCTTTCAGCGGTTATCGATTCCGAACTTAGCTACCGGGCAATGCGTCTGGCGACACAACCCGAACACCAGAGGTTCGTCCACTCCGGTCCTCTCGTACTAGGAGCAGCCCCCTTCAATCTTCCAACGCCCACGGCAGATAGGGACCGAACTGTCTCACGACGTTCTAAACCCAGCTCGCGTACCACTTTAAATGGCGAACAGCCATACCCTTGGGACCGACTTCAGCCCCAGGATGTGATGAGCCGACATCGAGGTGCCAAACACCGCCGTCGATATGAACTCTTGGGCGGTATCAGCCTGTTATCCCCGGAGTACCTTTTATCCGTTGAGCGATGGCCCTTCCATTCAGAACCACCGGATCACTATGACCTGCTTTCGCACCTGCTCGAATTGTCATTCTCGCAGTCAAGCGGGCTTATGCCATTGCACTAACCTCACGATGTCCAACCGTGATTAGCCCACCTTCGTGCTCCTCCGTTACTCTTTGGGAGGAGACCGCCCCAGTCAAACTACCCACCAGGCACTGTCCTCATCCCCGATTAGGGGACCAAGTTAGAACATCAACACTACAAGGGTGGTATTTCAAGGACGGCTCCAACGATACTGGCGTACCGTCTTCAAAGCCTCCCACCTATCCTACACATGTAGGGTCAATGTTCAGTGCCAAGCTGTAGTAAAGGTTCACGGGGTCTTTCCGTCTAGCCGCGGGTACACTGCATCTTCACAGCGATTTCAATTTCACTGAGTCTCGGGTGGAGACAGCGTGGCCATCATTACGCCATTCGTGCAGGTCGGAACTTACCCGACAAGGAATTTCGCTACCTTAGGACCGTTATAGTTACGGCCGCCGTTTACCGGGGCTTCGATCAAGAGCTTCGACCGAAGTCTAACCCCATCAATTAACCTTCCGGCACCGGGCAGGCGTCACACCGTATACGTCATCTTACGATTTTGCACAGTGCTGTGTTTTTAATAAACAGTTGCAGCCACCTGGTATCTGCGACTCTCAATAGCTCCATCCGCAAGGGACTTCACCGTCAAGAGCGTACCTTCTCCCGAAGTTACGGTACCATTTTGCCTAGTTCCTTCACCCGAGTTCTCTCAAGCGCCTTGGTATTCTCTACCCGACCACCTGTGTCGGTTTGGGGTACGATTCCTTACAATCTGAAGCTTAGAGGCTTTTCCTGGAAGCATGGCATCAATGACTTCACACCCGTAGGTGCTCGACGTCGTGTCTCAGCCTTAAAGAGAGCCGGATTTACCTAACTCTCAAGCCTACGCACTTGAACCTGGACAACCGTCGCCAGGCCCACCTAGCCTTCTCCGTCCCCCCATCGCAATTGTAAGAAGTACGGGAATATTAACCCGTTTCCCATCGACTACGCCTTTCGGCCTCGCCTTAGGGGTCGACTTACCCTGCCCCGATTAACGTTGGACAGGAACCCTTGGTCTTCCGGCGAGGAGGTTTTTCACCCCCTTTATCGTTACTCATGTCAGCATTCGCACTTCTGATACCTCCAGCATGCTTTACAACACACCTTCAACGGCTTACAGAACGCTCCCCTACCCAATGACTAAAAGTCATTGCCGCAGCTTCGGTTTATAGCTTAGCCCCGTTACATCTTCCGCGCAGGCCGACTCGACTAGTGAGCTATTACGCTTTCTTTAAATGATGGCTGCTTCTAAGCCAACATCCTAGCTGTCTAAGCCTTCCCACATCGTTTCCCACTTAGCTATAATTTGGGACCTTAGCTGGCGGTCTGGGTTGTTTCCCTCTCCACGACGGACGTTAGCACCCGCCGTGTGTCTCCCGGATAGTACTTACTGGTATTCGGAGTTTGCAAAGGGTTGGTAAGTCGGGATGACCCCCTAGCCTTAACAGTGCTCTACCCCCAGTAGTATTCATCCGAGGCTCTACCTAAATAGATTTCGGGGAGAACCAGCTATCTCCAGGTTTGATTGGCCTTTCACCCCTAGCCACAAGTCATCCGCTAATTTTTCAACATTAGTCGGTTCGGTCCTCCAGTTGATGTTACTCAACCTTCAACCTGCCCATGGCTAGATCACCTGGTTTCGGGTCTATATCCAGCAACTCGACGCCCAGTTAAGACTCGATTTCTCTACGGCTCCCCTAGATGGTTAACCTTGCTACTGAATATAAGTCGCTGACCCATTATACAAAAGGTACGCAGTCACACCACGAAGGTGCTCCTACTGCTTGTACGTACACGGTTTCAGGTTCTATTTCACTCCCCTCACAGGGGTTCTTTTCGCCTTTCCCTCACGGTACTGGTTCACTATCGGTCAGTCAGTAGTATTTAGCCTTGGAGGATGGTCCCCCCATATTCAGACAGGATATCACGTGTCCCGCCCTACTCGATTTCACTGAACACACATCGTCAACTACGGGACTATCACCCTGTATCGTCGGACTTTCCAGACCGTTCGTCTAACGTGTGTAAAGCTTAAGGGCTAGTCCAATTTCGCTCGCCGCTACTTTCGGAATCTCGGTTGATTTCTTTTCCTCGGGGTACTTAGATGTTTCAGTTCCCCCGGTTCGCCCTGTTAACCTATGTATTCAGTTAACAGTAACTGCTTATGCAGTTGGGTTTCCCCATTCGGAAATCCCAGACTCAAATGGTTTTTACTACCTAATCTGGGCTTATCGCAAGTTAATACGTCCTTCATCGCCTCTGACTGCCAAGGCATCCACCGTGTACGCTTAGTCACTTAACCATACAACCCCAAAGGGTCTTTGTTACGTAACCAAAGTTGTCTGCATTTTTATACATGTGCAGACACGATTTTGCCGGACTCAAATTCCAAGAACACTTGAATGTGTTGTTTGGTGTTTGTCATAAAGACAAACATTGAGAACTTTACAATCAACAATAATTTGTTGATTTGTCAGCTTTCCAAATTGTTAAAGAGCTATGCTTTCCGAAGAAATACATTTTCTAAATATTCTTAGACGGTCGAAAACTCCAACCACACACGTTTTACTGAAGTGGTTTGGAAATCCTAATCCAAAAACATTTAGAGAATGGTGGGCGATACCGGGCTCGAACCAGTGACCCCCTGCTTGTAAGGCAGGTGCTCTCCCAACTGAGCTAATCGCCCACATAAGTTTTGATTCTTCGTGGAGAAGAATGGTGGGTCGTGCAGGATTCGAACCTGCGACCAATTGATTAAAAGTCAACTGCTCTACCAACTGAGCTAACGACCCAATGGTATCCCGTAGGGGAGTCGAACCCCTGTTACCGCCGTGAAAGGGCGGTGTCCTAGGCCTCTAGACGAACGGGACACTAAGTTGAAGATATTGGGATATCTTCTATCTCTTAAACTTTATAAACCATCAATCTGTGTGAACACTCATCGCAATAATCATCGTATAAGGAGGTGATCCAGCGCCAGGTTCCCCTAGCGCTACCTTGTTACGACTTCACCCCAGTCATGAACCACAAAGTGGTGAGCGTCCCCCCGAAGGTTAAACTACCCACTTCTTTTGCAGCCCACTCCCATGGTGTGACGGGCGGTGTGTACAAGGCCCGGGAACGTATTCACCGTGGCATTCTGATCCACGATTACTAGCGATTCCGACTTCATGGAGTCGAGTTGCAGACTCCAATCCGGACTACGACGCACTTTTTGGGATTCGCTCACTCTCGCAAGTTGGCCGCCCTCTGTATGCGCCATTGTAGCACGTGTGTAGCCCTACTCGTAAGGGCCATGATGACTTGACGTCGTCCCCACCTTCCTCCGGTTTATCACCGGCAGTCTCCCTGGAGTTCCCACCCGAAGTGCTGGCAAACAAGGATAAGGGTTGCGCTCGTTGCGGGACTTAACCCAACATTTCACAACACGAGCTGACGACAGCCATGCAGCACCTGTCTCTCAGTTCCCGAAGGCACACTCGTATCTCTACAAGCTTCTGAGGATGTCAAGAGTAGGTAAGGTTCTTCGCGTTGCATCGAATTAAACCACATGCTCCACCGCTTGTGCGGGCCCCCGTCAATTCATTTGAGTTTTAATCTTGCGACCGTACTCCCCAGGCGGTCTACTTAACGCGTTAGCTCCGAAAGCCACGGCTCAAGGCCACAACCTCCAAGTAGACATCGTTTACGGCGTGGACTACCAGGGTATCTAATCCTGTTTGCTCCCCACGCTTTCGCATCTGAGTGTCAGTATCTGTCCAGGGGGCCGCCTTCGCCACCGGTATTCCTTCAGATCTCTACGCATTTCACCGCTACACCTGAAATTCTACCCCCCTCTACAGTACTCTAGTCTGCCAGTTTCAAATGCAATTCCGAGGTTGAGCCCCGGGCTTTCACATCTGACTTAACAAACCACCTGCATGCGCTTTACGCCCAGTAATTCCGATTAACGCTCGCACCCTCCGTATTACCGCGGCTGCTGGCACGGAGTTAGCCGGTGCTTCTTCTGCAGCTAACGTCAAATGGTGCCGCTATTAACGACAACACCTTCCTCACTGCTGAAAGTACTTTACAACCCGAAGGCCTTCTTCATACACGCGGCATGGCTGCATCAGGCTTGCGCCCATTGTGCAATATTCCCCACTGCTGCCTCCCGTAGGAGTCTGGACCGTGTCTCAGTTCCAGTGTGGCTGATCATCCTCTCAGACCAGCTAGGGATCGTCGCCTTGGTGAGCCCTTACCTCACCAACTAGCTAATCCCACCTGGGCATATCCTGACGCGAGAGGCCCGAAGGTCCCCCTCTTTGAGCCGAAGCTATTATGCGGTATTAGCCATCGTTTCCAATGGTTATCCCCCACATCAGGGCAATTTCCCAGGCATTACTCACCCGTCCGCCGCTCGACGCCGTTATCGTTCCCCGAAGGTTCAGATAACTCGTTTCCGCTCGACTTGCATGTGTTAGGCCTGCCGCCAGCGTTCAATCTGAGCCATGATCAAACTCTTCAATTTAAGATTTTGTCGGCTCAATGAATACTGAACATTACATAAAGTAATGTTTGAATTGACTGTGCTGAATCTTTCGATTCAGTGGTCACTTCGTTTCATTGAAACCTAAATTGTTTCCGAAGAAACTATTTGGATTATCATCAACGAGTGCCCACACAGATTGATAGGTTTATATTGTTAAAGAGCTCTCTTCTTTGTGACTCATATCACTTCGGAAGAGGCGGTCATTTTAGCGAGATAAAGTTTAGTGTCAACCACTTTTTTCAAACTTTTTTCAAGCGTTTCCGCTTGGCTAATTGACCTTGCTAACTGGGCTCTCGTTTCTTTCGAAGCGTTCCCGTGTCAGCGAGGGGGCATTATAGAGATCGCCATCACATTGGCAAGCCCTTTTTGCAGTTTTTTTTGATTTTTTTATTGTTTGGGTATTTTCTATTCAAAACGACCTATTTTTAGTACTTTTCTAAGCCTATAAGCACGATATAACAAGAGTAAAAGGATAAATACATGAGCTCACTACGCAGTTACAAAGGTATTTCCCCTCAGATTGGTGAGCGCGTCTATATAGATAGTAGCTCTGTTTTGGTTGGTGATATCAAAATCGGCAGCGACTCAAGCATCTGGCCATTGGTGGCTGCACGAGGTGATGTAAACCATATCCATATCGGCGAACGCACTAATGTTCAAGATGGTAGTGTTTTGCATGTCACCCATAAGAATAAAGAGAACCCTAACGGATACCCTCTGATTATTGGAAATGATGTCACGATCGGACATAAGGTGATGCTGCATGGCTGCGTGATTAAAGATCGCGTTTTGGTCGGTATGGGCGCGATTGTATTAGACGCCGCTATTATAGAAGAAGAGGTAATGATTGGTGCGGGCAGTCTGGTCCCCCCAGGAAAGCGACTCGAAAGCGGTTACCTTTATGTAGGAAGTCCGGTCAAGCAAGCTCGCCCCCTCAACGATAAGGAACGAGCTTTCTTACAGAAGTCTGCGGATAACTATGTGCAGAATAAAGAAGATTACCTACATGAGGTTAAAAAGATTAACTAACAACCTCTATATTACCTTCTGAGTTGAATTCTTCCTCTTCAATTAGTTCTTCAGCAAGCTCTTCAAGATCGAATCGATATTGTGAAAAGACTTCCAGAGCTTGCTGTTCGTTCTCGATGTCCTGTCCCGACAGCTGTTTCAGTTCACTGATACTCACTAGGCATTGAATCAGAGCACCTGATTGCTGCGCTGGAAAGAGAACAGCTTGTTTGTCTTCATCCCATGTTTGCATGTCTGGGAATAAGATCGATTGATTCATTACAATCCCTCTAGGTTCTTTCTCAACTCACGTAAAATTTGTTTGGTACCTGGTCTTAAACCACGCCAAAGCATAAAGCTTTCTGCCGCTTGACCGACCAGCATTCCTAATCCATCAAAGACTTGCACCACCCCATGCTCATGTGCCCACTGATTGAAGGTCGTTTTACCCGCGCCATACATCATGTCATACACTACCGCCTGTTCCGTAAAGATAGCTGCGGATATCTCTGGTAGTTCACCGCTCAAGCTAGAAGAGGTGGAGTTGATGATCACGTCAAACGCTTGGTTGACGTCACTCATCTCACAAGCGCTAATCGTTCCATACGGAGCAAACATCTCGGCAAGCAGTTGCGCTTTAGCAAAGGTTCGGTTGGTAACAACAAGTTCAGCGGGCTGCTGATCTAATAGTGGCTTAATGACGCCACGCGCGGCACCACCTGCACCAATAAGTAAAATACGCGCTCCTTTTAAAGGCGCTTGATATTGAAGTAAGTCTTGCACTAGCCCTTCACCATCGGTGTTGTCACCAATAATCTCACCATCATCGAGCTTCTTTAGCGTATTCACCGCCCCAGCCAACTGAGCACGCTCTGTCAGTCGATTGGCAAAGCGATAAGCATCTTCCTTAAATGGAACCGTGACATTGCAGCCTTTACCACCTTGAGCAAAAAACTCAGACGCCGCTTGTTGAAACGCGTCCTTATTTGGGCTTTCTGCAGTATAGATCAATGACTGATTGGTTTGACGAGCAAATAGGGTATGAATAAAAGGCGATTTACTTTGAGAGATGGGATTACCAAAAACGGCGTAACGATCTATTTGCTGAGTCATTTCCTTTACCTGCAGAACTAAAAAAGGGCCAATGCGAAACATTGACCCTATCACTATCTATATATTGAAGAAAGTCTTACCACTCTCTTGGTTTGAGGTAATGATCGTATAGTTCAGCTTCTGCAGAACCCGGCTCAACTTGGTAAGCATATTCCCAGCGCGCTAACGGTGGCATCGACATCAAGATAGATTCTGTGCGCCCACCGCTCTGAAGGCCAAATAGAGTGCCACGGTCAAACACTAGGTTAAATTCAACGTAACGACCTCGGCGATATAGTTGGAACTGACGTTCACGCTCGCCGTATTCTGTTTCTTTGCGACGCTCTACAATCGGTAGGTAGGCATCTGTATAACCTTGGCCAACCGCTTTGATGTACTCAAAGCACTTATCAAACTCCCAATGATTAAGATCATCAAAGAACAAGCCACCGACGCCTCTGGTTTCATCACGGTGTGGCAGGTAAAAGTATTTATCACACCACGCTTTATGCTCAGAGTAGACTTCACTGCCAAATGGCGCGCACACTTCTTTCGCAGTGTTGTGCCAATATTGCGCGTCTTCTTCAAAAGGATAAAACGGTGTTAGGTCAAAGCCCCCACCAAACCACCAAATTGGCTCTTCGCCCTCTTTTTCGGCAATAAAGAAACGAACGTTAGCGTGAGAAGTTGGGACATAAGGGTTGTTCGGGTGCATAACTAAAGACACCCCCATCGCTTCAAAGCGTCGACCAGCTAACTCAGGTCGGTGAGCCGTTGCTGAAGCCGGCATTTCTTTTCCTTGCACATGAGAAAAGTTCACGCCGCCTTGCTCAAACACTGCGCCTTCTTTCATCACGCGAGTTCGACCACCACCACCTAACTTCTCACCAGGTTCGCGATGCCATGCATCTTCAACAAATTCTGCCTGACCGTCTGCTGCTTCTAACTTCTGACAGATCGAGTCTTGCAGTTCCATTAAGAATTGCTTTACCGCTTGTTTATCAATTGCCGACATCTTTCTTCCTTTGCAAGGTTAGCCTTGTCTTAATACTTGTGACGTTTTCGCATCACGAATCTCACTAGGCTTTTCTCTTCCACCCGTTTCACCTTCCAAAACAGCCACCAGCTTATCGCCTAGCTGCTGATAGACTTGTTCTGTGGTCATACATGGCGGTTCACCGGTTAGGTTCGCGCTGGTAGAGGTTAACGGCTTTCCAAACGCATTACACATCTTTTGTACCAAAGGATGATCCGTTACACGCACTGCAATAGAATCGAATTGGCCAGAAACCCAGTTGGACACTTTATCGCTGCAAGGCATTATCCAAGTGACTGGACCTGGCCAAGTTTGATGGACTTGCTCAAGCTGCTGCGCAGTCAATTGTGATTCATCAATGTAGGGCAGCAGCTGCTCATAGCTTGCAGCAATCAAAATCAACCCTTTTTCGACAGGGCGCTGCTTGAGCTCTAGTAGTTTTTGAATAGCTTCTGGGTTATCCGGATCACACCCGACACCAAATACGCCCTCTGTAGGGTAGGCAATCACTTCACCATCATTTAAAGCGTTGAGCGCTCGATCAAAATTATCCACGAATACTTCCTGTTCAATCTTTGTTTTTGATAAGTGTACAAACAATCACAACCAGTGACTAAAGCTATTTATTTATAAATTGTATCAATCTGATTTCAACGCCGGCGCAAACGTTTGCTTAAGAGTAAAATCCCCGTATAATGCGCACAAATTGAATGCTCACCTATTACGCGCAGCTTTAAGGAGTTCGAGATGAAAGTCGGTATCATCATGGGTTCAAAATCAGATTGGCCAACAATGAAACTAGCAGCAGAAATGCTAGACAGATTCGGAGTTGAGTACGAAACAAAAGTCGTCTCTGCACACCGCACTCCTCAACTTCTCGCTGATTACGCGACTAGCGCGAAAGAACGTGGCCTTAAAGTGATCATCGCCGGCGCCGGCGGCGCTGCTCACTTACCTGGCATGGCAGCGGCGTTTACGTCTTTGCCTGTTCTTGGTGTTCCTGTTCAGTCACGAGCATTGAGTGGCTTAGATTCTCTCTATTCTATTGTTCAAATGCCAAAAGGGATTGCGGTAGGCACGCTAGCCATCGGTGAAGCTGGCGCAGCAAACGCAGGTATACTAGCGGCACAAATCCTTGGTACGCATGACGAAGAAGTGATGGCTAAGGTTGAAGCGTTCCGCAGTGAACAGACTGAAACTGTATTAGCTAACCCAAATCCGGCAGAGGACTAATACTATGCATGTGTTAGTGCTAGGTGCCGGTCAACTGGCTCGTATGATGTCATTGGCAGGCGCACCTCTTAACATCGAGATCTCTGCGTACGATGTGGGGAGCAAAAATATCGTTCATCCGCTAACCCAAATGGTGACTGGCCATGGTTTAGAGAATGCGATTGCGCAAGCTGACGTCATCACTGCTGAGTTTGAGCATATCCCTCATGACATTCTTGCGGTGTGTGAGCAAAGTGGCAAGTTCTTACCATCAACACAGGCCATTAAAGCTGGTGGTGACCGCCGCATCGAGAAGCAGTTACTCGATGATGCTGGCGTACGCAATGCAAAATACTACGTCATCAACTCCCGTGAAGACTTTGATCATGCAATCCATCACGTAGGCATTCCTATGGTGCTTAAAAGCGCTTTGGGCGGATACGACGGAAAGGGCCAGTGGCGCTTAAGAGATGCAGATCAAGCAGATGCAATCTGGGCTGAAATGGCAGAATGCATTGCCGCGACAGAAACCCAAGCGATTGTCGCTGAAGAGTTTGTCCCGTTTAATCGTGAAGTCTCTCTGGTTGGTGCCCGTGGCAAAGATGGCAACGTGGCGGTTTACCCTCTAGCGGAGAACGTTCATACCAATGGTGTCCTGACACTGTCTACCGCTATTGCAGACACAGATCTACAAGAACAAGCGAAGAACATGTTCACTGCGGTTGCCAACAGCCTCGACTACGTGGGCGTGTTAGCCCTCGAGTTCTTTGATGTAGATGGCACTTTACTCGTCAATGAAATCGCACCGCGCGTTCACAACTCTGGTCACTGGACTCAACAAGGCGCGGAAACGTGTCAGTTTGAGAACCACCTGCGCGCCGTTTGTGGCATGCCACTGGGGTCAACCAAGCTGATCCGATCCACATCGATGATCAACATTTTGGGTGAAGATACGTTACCAGAAGCTGTGATCGCGATGGATGGTTGCCATGTGCATTGGTACGGAAAAGAGAAACGCGAAGGCCGTAAAATGGGCCACATCAATGTGTGTGGTGATTACAATGGCGAACTGCAACGCAAATTATGTGCGCTCGCCGATGTCCTAGACAAGAAGGCTTTTCCAGCCGTACATAATTTCGCAGAGAACTTCACTGAGTAATCTTAATAACCAGTAAACAAAAACGGCGCTCTAGGCGCCGTTTTGCTATTTGTTCTCTTGGGTGTGATGACATTTACGATTAGCACACTGTAATCGGTCCCCACTGGCTAGCTTTTTCTCAATCAGTAATGGAAAACCACACTTCTCGCACTGCCCAGCGACTGGAGGCAGGTTAACCGCAAACTTGCATTTAGGGTAGTTATCACAGGCATAGAATAACTTACCAAAGCGTGTTTTGCGCTCAACTAGATGGCCTTTGTGACATTCCGGGCAAGTTAAATGCGGTGACTCTGGCTCTTCTTCAGGTTGATCCTGAGACTCAATATGGTGGCACTGCGGATAATGGCTACAACCAATAAACATACCGTAACGCCCTTGGCGAAGGACCAACTCGTTGCCACATTCTGGGCAAGGCACACCAAGCTCTTTGATGATATGCCCATCATTTTGATGTAATGGTTTAATGTAATCGCAGGTTGGATACAGGGTACAGCCAAGAAATGGGCCATGCTTGCCATGGCGAAGCTGAAGCTCGCCATCGCGCTGCTCGGATTGGCATTTCGGGCACGCTTGATGCTCTAATGCGTGTTCATGAGCTGAAAACAGCTGCTGATCTATTTTACTGTTTTTGGTCACTTGGAAAGCTCGTTAATGTAGAACACCTTGTTCTTTGGTGTATAACAGCTCTTCCATAAGCGTATAAGCGTTTTCATTGCCTGGTACATTGAACAGCACCATCAATACAATCCACTTGAGATCATCCAGCTCAAACTCATCCGTCTCGAGGCCCATAATGCGGTCAATCACCATTTCACGCGTTTCCGTTGTCAACACGTTCACTTGTTCAAGGAAAGTAATGAAACCGCGGCACTCTAGACTCAAACGCTCACACTCTTTGGTGGTGTAAATACGTGTCGAGGTCGATGTACTGCACACAGAAATCGCTGAGTGGGCCTCGCTTTGCTGCAGAGCGGCTAACTCTTCCAGCCAGACAAGGGCTTTATAGATGTCATTTTGATGAAAGCCTGCACGAAGCAACTCTTCTTCAAGCTCATCTTGATTGACTTGTAACTCTGCATCGCTATGGATGTAAGTCTCGAACAGATACATTAGGATATCCATCATCATAGCTCGCCCCTCCCCTTTCGAATATAGCCACCGGAAACTGCAACAACATGCCCTGAGAGCTCAAGCTCTAAGAGCTGCATCATGACTTCTTGAACAGGTATATTGGTCCTGCTTGCAAGAATATCAACTGGTGTAGCCCTACTTCCTACGTTAGCTAACAGCTGAGGAAATGGCAATTCTTCTTTGCTATCTTCTAGAGGAAAAATTTCCTGCTGAACTGCACCGATACCTTGATCAGACCAGCGAACCAGTGTCTCGATTTCAGCGACAATATCTTCGACATTCTGAACCAAGCAAGCACCTTGCTTTATCAATAGGTTACAGCCACGACCTTGAGTGTGGTGAATAGAGCTTGGAATCGCAAACACGTCTCTACCTTGCTCCGCGGCATAACGCGCGGTAATCAAAGAACCGCTTTTTTCTGCTGCTTCAATCACCAGCACTCCTGCCGATAAGCCACTAATAATTCTATTTCTGCGAGGAAAATGATCCGCCTTCGGTTTTGCCAGTGGGTGAAATTCGGAAATCAATGCTCCACTTTGGCATATTCTTTCAGCCAACTGACGATGGCGAGCAGGATATACTGAGTCCAACCCACTCCCCAGTACCGCTACTGTTTTCCCTCCCCCCTGCAAGGCACCATCATGCGCATAGCCATCAACTCCCAAAGCCAGACCACTGGTAATTACCAGTCCATGTTCAACAAGTGATTGAGCAAAACGGCGGGCACAGTTCAAGCCATCGATACTGGCATTGCGACTGCCAACCATGGCCAGTTGAGGGTGAGATAAACAAGAAACATCACCTTCAACAAATAGTATTGCTGGAGCGGTGCCTGTTTGTTTCAATAGTGGAGGGTAGGCTGAGTCTCGCAACGTCAATATCGCCCGCTGCGAGCAAGCATCTAGCCAATTGAAGCAATCGACAATGTCTTTCTCAGCGCGATGCTTTAAGTACTCAATTTGCTGCGTGCTAAAACCTACCGATTGAAGCTCTGAAACGCTTAATTGAGCAATACTTTCAGGGCTCTCGATTGCTGTTAGCTTAGCAAATGTTTTGGGGCCAACGCGCGGGGTAAAATAGAGAGCTAGCCAAGCTGCTAAAGCTTCTCGATTCATTATTCCAAAGTGTCTAACGGTGACCGAAGTAACGTTTGCTGACTGATAGGCTGAGCGCTTTGCGTTACCAATGCCAAACTAAAATGTTCGTACGGGCGAATCACCATTAAATGGCCAATGAAGGTATCTGGCAGGTGTTTACCATCCTCAATCTTCGCACCCGGAGAATAGAGTTCAAACATGGAACCTTGGCGCAGTTGGTCTATGTCACCTCGGTCGATAACCACAACTTGGTTTTGCCCCACATAATGACTGCCCTCCAGCGAGCCTAACAAGTTCGCCACACTCTGCGAAGGAGAAGGCGCAGGGTAAAAGGTCGTAGATAGCGAATCAGTAACACCTTCAATCACTGGTAGTGCGATGTCATCTGCCAGAATCTCTTGGTTCTGGACACTAATTTCCAAACCACTAAAGCCTTGCCCTTGCGAGTTCAACGTCGCCTTAGCTATCTGTTTAAGCGCCGTCATTTTGTGCGTGTCGCGCTGGTATTCATCAAGCGGTCGGTAGATCACCCAGTCTGAGTGATTGTGCTCCCCCGTGATGTAAATGAGTTTGTGGTTTGTTAAATATTGATCGCCATCGCTCGAGCCAAGCACGCGAGCGCTTGTCGATAACTCTTCCCCTGTCAGTAGGCGATCCGACTCTAAATAAGGCAAGACTAAGGATTCATTGATGGTAGGCAGCGCCTTTTTATCCAAAACACGGACTTTAGGGCTCAGTTTCACCATCGGCTTCAAGCTCAGTACTGGCTGCCCATTGTGCCAAACTAAACTGAGTTTATCGCCTGGGTAAATAAGGTGGGGGTTATCGATCTCTGGGTTGACCTGCCACAATCGTGGCCACAACCATGGGCTATCTAAATAGAGCGCCGAAATATCCCATAAGGTATCCCCTTTCACCACGGTATAGGTCGTAGGCGCACCCTTTTTTACGGTGAGAACTTCTTCCTGTGCAAAAACGAAATGTGAGGCACAAAAAGACAACAATGCCACAAGCGAAAACCCGAACCGTACTGACATAACCGTTCATCCCTGAGAGTAAAAAGTGGTGGTGATTAGAATCGCGAGAACTGCCTATAAACGCGTCAAAAACGCAATGATGCTGTCATTTGGTCTACAAAATGTCTAGAATTGAGCCATCAAGGATTATCCTGATTCGGCACAGTTCAACATTTCGAGTGTATATGTCTGTATTACAAGTATTAACATTCCCAGATGATCGCCTTCGCACCGTCGCAAAGCCGGTTGAAGCCGTGACTCCTGAGATTCAAAAATTCGTTGATGACATGATTGAAACCATGTACGACGAAGAAGGTATTGGCTTGGCAGCAACCCAAGTTGATTTCCACCAACGCATTGTTGTTATCGATATTTCTGAGACTCGTGACGAGCCAATGGTTCTGATCAACCCAGAAATCATCGAGAAACGCGGTGAAGATGGCATCGAAGAAGGCTGTCTATCTGTTCCTGGTGCAAGAGCACTCGTACCACGTGCGGCAGAAGTAACAGTAAAAGCGCTTAACCGTGATGGCGAAGAGTACACTTTTGAAGCTGATGACCTATTAGCAATCTGTGTACAGCACGAACTTGATCACCTAGAAGGCAAACTGTTTGTAGACTACCTTTCGCCTTTAAAACGCAAGCGTATTCAAGACAAGCTAGCTAAGATCAAGCGCTTCAACGAGAAAAACGCTAAAGCTTAACCGCCATAAATAGAAGGAAGGTACCTTGAGCAAACCTTTGAAGATTGTTTTTGCTGGTACTCCGGATTTCGCCGCCCATCACTTGGCGGCGTTGTTGTCTTCGGAGCATGAAGTTATTGCTGTTTACACACAGCCAGATCGCCCAGCAGGTCGCGGTAAAAAGCTTACTGCCAGCCCAGTGAAGAACATTGCCCTAGAGCACAACATTCCGGTTTATCAACCTGAAAACTTTAAGTCTGATGAAGCCAAACAAGAGCTTGCAGATCTCAACGCTGACATCATGGTTGTAGTGGCTTATGGCCTACTGCTTCCTCAAGCGGTACTGGACACACCAAAGCTAGGTTGTATCAACGTTCATGGTTCAATCTTACCTCGCTGGCGTGGCGCCGCTCCGATTCAACGTTCAATTTGGGCGGGTGATAACGAGACTGGCGTAACCATCATGCAAATGGACATCGGCCTTGATACTGGTGACATGCTAAAAATCGCGACCTTGCCAATTGAAGCGACTGACACCAGTGCCACTATGTATGAAAAGCTGGCAGAGCTTGGTCCTGATGCATTGGTTGAATGCTTGGCCGATATTGCAGAAGGTAAAGCAGTGCCTGAAAAGCAAGATGATGAACTGGCAAACTACGCGAAGAAACTGAGTAAAGAAGAAGCGCGTATTAACTGGGCTGACGATGCTGCGCACATTGAACGCTGCGTACGCGCTTTCAATCCATGGCCAATGAGCTACTTTGAAGCGGCTGAAAACAGCATCAAAGTCTGGCAAAGCCGAGTTGATGAGCAAACGTCAGACAAACCAGCAGGCACCATCCTGCAAGCGGATAAAACCGGTATCTACGTTGCCACTGGCAATGGCGTACTAGTACTAGAACAACTGCAAGTACCAGGTAAAAAAGCCATGTCAGTTCAAGACATTTTGAACTCACGTGCTAGCTGGTTTGAAGTCGGCACTCAACTGGTTTAAACACATTATCCCTAACGGGAAACGTACATTTTGAGGGTGGAGACACCCTCCCTTAATTTAAGGTATTCATCATGAATGTTCGCGCTGCTGCAGCCAACGTCCTATTCCAAGTGGTCGACAAAGGCCAATCTCTTTCACATGCACTACCTGCGGCGCAAAAAACCATCAGACCAAGAGACCATGCTCTCTTACAAGAGATCTGTTATGGCGCACTGCGTTACTTGCCACGTTTGGAATCCATCGCCAATGAGCTGATGGATAATCCGCTGAAAGGGAAAAAGCGTGTATTCCACCATCTAATTCTGGTTGGTATTTACCAACTTAGCTTTATGCGTATTCCCGCTCATGCGGCAGTAGCAGAAACGGTGGAAGGCACCAAGACGTTAAAAGGTCCAAGCCTGCGCGGCCTAATCAATGCCGTATTACGTAGCTACTTACGTGATCAAGAAGCATTAGATGAAAAAGCCGTTAGTCATAATGCTGGCAAATATGGTCACCCGAATTGGCTATTGAATATGCTGCGTGAAAGCTACCCAGAGCAATGGGAGCAATTGGTCGAAGCAAACAACAGCAAGGCACCAATGTGGCTACGCGTGAATCGCCAGCACCACACGCGCGATGAATACCTAGAACTGCTGAAAGATGCAAACATTGAATTCAGCATTCACCCAGAAGCAGAAGATGCCATAAAATTGGCCTCGCCTTGTGACGTAACCCTCCTTCCAGGCTTTGACCGCGGTTGGGTATCAGTCCAAGACGCTGCCGCTCAGCTGTCTGTAAACTACTTACAGCCACAAAATGGCGAGCTGATCCTTGATTGCTGTGCGGCGCCAGGTGGCAAAACCGCCCACATTCTTGAGCACACAGAAGATACCGAAGTGGTTGCGATTGATTGTGATGCTAAGCGTCTTGATCGCGTCTATGACAACTTAGAGCGTCTACAACTGCGTGCGGATGTGATTTGTGGCGATGCTCGCTACCCTCAAGAGTGGTGGAGCGGCGAAAAATTTGACCGAATTCTGCTTGATGCCCCGTGTTCAGCGACTGGCGTTATCCGCCGTCACCCTGATATTAAGTGGCTACGCCGAGCAAACGACATTGATGCGCTTGCTGAGCTGCAAAGTGAAATCATGGATGCAATGTGGGGTCAACTGAAAGCCGGTGGCACTATGGTTTACGCAACCTGCTCAATTACGCCAAAAGAGAATGTCCTTCAAGTGAAATCATTCTTAGAACGCACAAGTGATGCGACACTAGTCGGCTCTGACATCAACAATCCAGGACGCCAAATCTTACCTGGCGAAGAGGATATGGATGGTTTCTACTACGCAGTGCTAGTGAAACAAGCATAATTAATTTGAGCGGCTAATGACTTTGTCTTAGCCGCTATTTCATTGCAACGAGTAAATACTTAAGCTGTATTCAACCAGCTAAGCGAATAAAGAGAAAAGCTATGAAAATCATCATTCTTGGCGCAGGTCAGGTCGGCGGTACTTTGGCTGAAAACCTGGTAGGTGAAAACAACGACATTACCATCGTTGACCGAGATAATGACCGGCTGCGTGAACTGCAAGACAAGTATGACTTACGTGTCGTCCACGGTCATGCAAGCCACCCAGACTCTCTGCGTGAAGCAGGGGCCCAAGATGCCGATATGCTGGTTGCGGTCACCAATACCGATGAAACCAATATGGCCGCGTGTCAGGTCGCGTTTTCTCTCTTTAACACGCCAAACCGAATTGCTCGCATTCGATCTCCACAATACCTTGCTGAAAAAGAAGCACTCTTCCAATCAGGCGCCGTTCCAGTCGATCACCTGATTGCGCCAGAAGAGTTGGTGACAAGCTACATTGAGCGTTTAATCCAATACCCAGGTGCGCTGCAAGTGGTGAGCTTTGCCGAGCAAAAAGTCAGCTTAGTTGCCGTTAAAGCCTACTATGGGGGTCCACTGGTTGGTAATGCTCTTTCCACTCTACGCGAGCACATGCCACACATCGATACTCGTGTTGCGGCTATCTTCCGTCAAGGGCGCCCAATTCGCCCACAAGGCACCACCATTATCGAAGCGGATGACGAAGTCTTCTTCGTGGCGGCAAGTAACCATATTCGTTCAGTGATGAGTGAACTGCAGCGCCTAGAAAAACCGTACCGCCGCATCATGATTGTCGGTGGGGGTAACATCGGCGCAAGCTTGGCACGACGCCTTGAACAGACTTACAGCGTAAAACTGATTGAGCGCAGCTATCAACGTGCAGAAAAACTCTCTGAAGAGTTAGAGAATACCATCGTTTTCTGTGGTGACGCCGCAGACCAAGAACTGCTAAGCGAAGAGAACGTCGACCAAGTGGACGTGTTCATCGCCCTCACCAACGAAGATGAAACCAACATCATGTCAGCCATGCTTGCCAAACGCATGGGGGCGAAAAAAGTGATGGTGCTTATCCAGCGTGGCGCCTATGTTGATCTCGTCCAAGGTGGCGCAATTGATGTAGCCATCTCACCTCAGCAAGCCACCATCTCTGCGCTTCTCACTCACGTACGCCGTGCTGACATTGTCAATGTATCCTCATTACGCCGTGGTGCGGCCGAAGCCATCGAAGCCGTTGCCCATGGCGATGAAACTACTTCGAAAGTGGTGGGACGTGCGATTGGTGATATCAAACTACCACCGGGCACCACCATCGGTGCGATTGTCCGCGGTGAAGAAGTCCTGATCGCCCATGACCGAACCGTGATTGAACAAGATGACCACGTGGTGATGTTCTTAGTTGATAAGAAATATGTACCAGACGTGGAAGCGCTATTCCAACCGAGCCCATTCTTCCTTTAGGATTGGCACAATGGTCAATTTCCGCCCTGTATTGTTCGTGATAGGGCTAGTGCTTTCGAAACTAGCTCTGTTCATGTACGTGCCAACACTGGTGGCATTTTTTAGTGGTACTCCGGGATTCTTGGAGTTTGGTCAAGCGGTACTGATCACCCATCTGGCCGCCTTTGCCTGCCTCAGTTTAGGCAGAACCAAAAACTTTAAGCTCAGCGTGCGCGACATGTTCCTAATTACCAGCTTGGTTTGGACCATCGCCAGCGCTTTCGCCGCCTTACCATTTGTATTTATCAACCACATTAGCTTTACCGACGCGTACTTTGAGACCATGTCTGGCATCACCACCACAGGCTCTACAGTGCTGAGTGGCCTAGATAACATGGCACCCAGTATTTTGCTGTGGCGCTCTATCTTGCAGTGGTTAGGTGGGATTGGCTTCATAGTGATGGCGGTAGCGGTATTGCCGATGCTCAACGTCGGCGGGATGAAACTATTCCACACCGAGTCTTCGGATTGGTCAGATAAAAGCAGCCCTCGAGCTAAAACCGTCGCCAAAAACATTATGTCCGTGTATGTGGTACTGACAGGGCTTTGCCTGATTGGCTTTATGCTGACTGGGATGAACTTGTTTGAAGCCATCAACCATTCGTTTACCACGTTATCAACGGGTGGCTATTCAACCTCCGATGGGTCAATGAACCACTTTTCGAATGGCGCTCATTGGGTCGCAACCTTGTTTATGTTCTTGGGTGGCTTGCCGTTCTTGTTGTTCGTGTCTGCGATCCGTAAACGCCGCCTCGACGAACTGTTAGAAGATGCACAAGTTCGTGGTTTTACCTACCTGTTCCTTGGCAGCAGCTTAGTGATTGCCGCATGGTTAGTGATTCGAGATGGCTACACCGTCCTTGATGCGCTGCGCGTATCCATGTTCAACATAGTATCAGTCGTCACAACAACAGGATTCGGCTTAGAAGACTTTACCGCTTGGGGCGCACTGCCAACCACACTCTTTGCCTTTTTGATGATGGCTGGCGCTTGCTCGGGTTCAACCTCGGGCGGAATCAAAATCTTCCGCTTTCAGATTGCTCTGACTCTGTTAAACAAACAGATGATGAAGTTGATTCATCCTTCAGGTGTCTTTGTCCAGCGCTACAATCGCCGTCCAGTGAATGATGATATTGTCCGCTCAATCGTCGCGTTTGGGTTGATGTTTTTCATCACCATCATTGTCGTTGCTGGCTGCTTGAGTGCAATGGGGCTTGACCCAATCACCAGCATTTCTGGCGCGATTACCGCCGTGGCCAATGTCGGTCCTGGGATGGGCAGCATTATAGGACCAACGGGCAACTTTGCTCCTCTACCAGACGCTGCGAAATGGATACTGAGCTTAGGCATGCTGATGGGGAGGCTTGAAATTCTTACCTTACTGGTGCTGTTCTTCCCGGCATTTTGGCGCCGTTAGATGGGTTTTACATACAGATAAATAGCAAAGAAGTGGCAAGCGCAACCCGCTAGTACAAACCCGTGCCAAATCGCGTGGTTGTATGGGATGCGTTTCGCCACATAGAAAATAACCCCTAGCGAGTAAATTAAACCGCCGACAGCCAAAAGGGTCAGGCCACCTACTTCCAAGTTCAGCGCTAACTGATAAATCACGATCAATGATAACCACCCCATCAGCAGGTAGGTCACCAAAGATAGTTTCTTAAAGCGATAAACAAAGGCAAGCTTCATAATGATGCCGATCAGCGCTATCGACCAAATCACAATCATCAAACCGATCGCAAGTGGCGTTCTTAAGCTGACCAGTAAAAACGGCGTGTAACTGCCAGCAATTAATAAGTAAATCGCGCAATGATCAAAGGTTTTTAACGCTCGTTTGGCGCGCTGATAAGGAATGGCATGGTACAGCGTCGAAGCGAGAAACAGCACGATAATACTACTGCCGTAAATGCTCATACTGGTGATGGTCAGTGCGTCGGCATTGTGATCAATCGCTTTGACCAACAATAGAACCAGGCCAACAATGCCCAGCACCATGCCTAGTGCATGCGTAATCGTATTGGCGATCTCTTCTTTGACGCTATATTGAGATGACTCGCTGACGGACATAGCAGTGCCTACTCCAGAATTTGAATAATTACTCCAGAGTATGGCACATTCAGCTTACACTTGTAAGCCTAAAATATGAAAGCTAGGTTAAGAGTGGTTATCTAAGTACTCAAGGACCAGTTCACCGGCTGTTTCAGCGGAGGTGTGCAATGGGATTTTCAGCTCTCGCTTTAACTGGCCAACCCCCAACAGACTCGCGAGCATTCCTTTCGCCCCCTCGCGATGGCGATCGATTTCAAACCACATCTGAAGCGATTCTTCACTGCGATACGCGACCACTTCCAATTCACGCCAGCGACCATGAAATGGCCCCGTGGTTGGAACAAATTCAAACTCCTGAACAAAGGGCATCGCAAACCCATCCACTTGCTCACACTCAACCTGGCGGATACGCAGACCTTGCTCTTCCAACGCGGTAAAGATGCCATCTAAAAGCGGGTCAGGACGTACTGTTAAGATGTCTTTATCGCTAGGGTCTTTGGCCATCGCAATGTCGAGACCAGTCTCTAACCATACTTTGGAGTCGCCAATCGTCACTGGTGTGTTCCATGGCACCTCTAATTCGACATCAAACGTCCGTTCCTCGCCAGGTTGCAGAGTAAAAGCGTACGGCAGTTTCCAGTCGGCGAGTTGATAACTGGCTGGGACACGGCGCATTCGTCCTGCCGTGTGCTTGTTCTTATCATGATCCGCAGGCACTTCTTTGATATAGCGACAAAAGAGTTTGAGCTCTATGTTGTCGATTTCTTGCGCCGTCGCGCCACCATAAACATGGATCACCACATTCGCCTTTTGGCCAGGATAAAGGACCTCTTGCTGCAACACAGAATCAACTTTCGCTGAACCGATTCCAAAACTCGCCAGTGTCTTTTTAAAAAACGACATGCGCTCCTCCTTGGCAATCTTCGCTTTAACTATGCTTAAAGTAACATACTAATCTGCCACGATGTATCAGGGATGCAACACCTCTCACAGAAACTTTCTCCTACGACTAAGGCCGTAGTGAATAGCTGTCGATCAATAAAAGTCTTGGTGCTAATCTAACCAATGATATGCACGCATATCAGCATTCCTGTCCCGCAGTTTGGATTGGCGAAAGCCAGAGAGCCACCCTTCAGTAATGAAGCTCAACTCAAAGCGGGCCAGGCCATTACATTGGCAATGGAATTGCCTGACAGTTAGGTCAAGAAATGCGCCCAACAACCGTCAGGTTCTCGCACACTAACCGTAGTGCGATGCGTCGTCGCAGTGGCTTTGTGGCTGCTCCAACGGCAAAGAAATCAGCTCCTGGTATGACTTTAGTGGAAAAGAGTGTCTTCATGAGCTCAACACCCACCAAAATCGTTAAAGCAGCTTAATAAAAAGCGCGGCTTCGGCTGCGCTTTTTTCTTAACTCAAATACGCCAATCTGATACCTTAATCAGCAAATCATTATAATTATTGTGGAGAAAGAAGATGAAATGTCATCGCATTGAGGAGCTGCTTGAGCTACTAGAGCCAGAATGGCAAAAAGACCAAGAGCTCAACTTACTGCAAATGATCGTAAAACTGGCTCAAGAAGCGGGCTACGAAGGTAAGCTGGAAGAGTTGACCGATGATGTCCTCATCTACCATCTCAAAATGCGCAACAGCGCCAAAGATGAAATGATTCCGGGTCTAAAAAAGGACCAAGAAGATGACTTTAAAACCGCGATTCTTCGCGCTCGCGGCATCATCAAATAAAACAAACAGATTCGGTTAAGGCGGCCACTTGGTCGCCTTTTTTATACCCAAACCATCACAACACCACGAACTGTTAGGACATTTATTTATAAAACTGTACTGACCTTTGTTGTTAAAGGTTGATAACCTTAAAGAAATAAAAATGTTATTGCGTATATAATCGCCGCCCATAAGTATTTACTAAAATAGCAATGTCTACAGAGTGTGAGCTCAATAAATCACACCGTTCAAGCCTAAGAAGGAAGCTTCATGAGTCAGGATAAGATCGATGTAAAAGATGTGACTCCTAAAACCTTTAACCCTAAGACCCATAAAACTAAGGGCGACAGGTTTAACCCAAGTAATCGTATTTACGTGCGAGAAAGTAAAGGCACATTCCAAAAGCTACGCCGCTACGGGGGATGGTTTTTACTGGTGCTTTTCGCCTCCATTCCATGGTTTTCGTACGGCGATCGCCAGGCTATCTTGCTCGACATTGGTAACCAACAGTTCAACTTTATTGGCACAACCCTTTACCCTCAAGATCTCACCCTACTCGCGCTGCTATTTATGATTGCCGCGTTCGGCTTATTCTTTATTACCACCTTTTTGGGCCGTGTGTGGTGTGGTTATCTTTGCCCGCAAACCGTTTGGACTTTTATGTACATCTGGTTTGAAGAAAAACTCGAAGGCAGCGCGAACAAACGACGCAAACAAGATTCCAATAAGCTCACCTCGAATCTACTGATGCGTAAAGTGGCCAAACATGCTGCTTGGATTGCCATTGCTATCGCCACAGGCCTGACATTCGTCGGCTATTTTGTTCCCGTGAAAGAGCTGGTAGTGGGCTTCTTTACCTTTGATGCCGATTTCTGGCCCGTGTTTTGGGTACTGTTCTTTGCAGGATGTACCTATGCCAACGCGGGTTGGATGCGCTCTATCGTATGTGTTCATATGTGTCCTTACGCGCGATTCCAATCGGCCATGTTTGATAAAGATACCTTTATCGTTGGCTACGACAGCCAGCGAGGAGAGAACCGAGGACCGCGTTCACGCAAAGCGGATCCGAAAGCACTGGGTTTGGGTGACTGTATCGACTGTGACCTGTGTGTTCAGGTATGTCCAACCGGTATCGACATCCGTGACGGCCTGCAATATGAATGTATCAACTGTGGTGCCTGTATCGATGCGTGTGACAAGACTATGGAGCGTATGGGGTATGACAAAGGCCTCATTAGCTACACGACTGAGCATAGATTGTCGGGCAAACACACCAAAGTACTGCGCCCTAAACTGCTGGGCTATGGCGCCGTCCTGCTTGTTATGATTGGGTTGTTCTTCGCTCAAATTGCGGCCGTCGAACCTGCGGGCTTAAGTGTGCTTCGCGATCGAAACCAGCTCTTCCGCGTCAACAGTGCCGGAGAAGTCGAAAACACCTACACGCTAAAAGTAATCAATAAAACTCAACAGCAGCAGGTTTACAATCTAGATGTAGAAGGGCTGGGCGATGTCTCTTGGTATGGCAAACAAACCGTTCAAGTTGCACCAGGTGAAGTACTGAGCTTACCAATGAGCCTAGGCGTCAACCCTGAGAATCTAGACTCTTCCGTTTCCAAGATTCAGTTTATACTGTCTGACAGCGAAGACTTTACGATAGCCGTCGAGAGCCGATTCATTAAGAAGCTCTAGACCTTCATTACTCTATGGAAAAAGGCTCAGCAATGAGCCTTTTTTATTTATGACTCAACACGCTTTTAACTTTGATGCTCTGACGCCAGACTTTATGTGGTACGCACTGGAAAGCATTGGCATTCGCGCAGAATCCGGTTTCTTGGCCCTCAACAGCTACGAAAACCGCGTCTACCAATTTACTGATGAAGAGCGCCAACGCTACGTGGTTAAGTTTTACCGACCAGAACGCTGGAGCCAAGCTCAGATTCAAGAAGAGCACGACTTTACCCTCGAGTTGATCGAATCCGAGATTCCAGTCGCGCCTCCTGTGATCATCAACGGTCAGTCACTCCATCAATACCAAGGCTATCTGTTTGCTTTGTTTGCGAGCGTCGGCGGACGTCAGTTTGAAGTGGATAATTTGGAACAACTCGAAGGGGTTGGCCGTTTCCTAGGGCGCATTCACAAGGTTGGCGAAAAACAGACATTTGAGCACCGCCCCTCCATCAGCTTAGAGGAATACCTTTATCAGCCTCGCACCTTGCTGCAAAACTCTCAGTTTATTCCAATGCACCTAGAGAATGCTTTTTTTAACGATCTAGACCTACTGATCAAAACGCTTGAACAGCATTGGACAACGCCAAGTTCCCAGATTCGTCTCCACGGCGATTGCCACCCTGGTAACATCTTATGGCGTGATGGACCTATGTTTGTCGACTTGGATGACGCTCGCAATGGACCCGCGATTCAAGATCTATGGATGTTGCTCAACGGAGAGCATGCCGATAAGCTGATGCAACTGGACATTCTCTTGGAAGCCTACCAAGAATTTAGTGACTTTGATTCGAATCAATTGAAACTAATCGAACCATTACGCGGTCTACGTATGGTGCACTATATGGCATGGTTAGCAAAAAGATGGCAGGATCCTGCTTTCCCGCTCGCCTTCCCATGGTTTGATGATCCAAAATATTGGGAAAGCCAAGTGTTGGCATTCAAAGAACAAATCTCAGCACTGAATGAGCCACCATTATCACTGATGCCGCAGTGGTAAAAAGCCAAACAACGACAAACATGGAGTCAATAATGAAAAAGCTGTTTGCACTATTTGCAACCTTGATGCTGAGCCTTACTGCTCACGCAGCGCAATTTAAAGAAGGCGAGTATTTTAAGGTTCTTGAGCTAGAAGCATCTAAAAAGCCAACTGTGACCGAATTTTTCTCTTTCTACTGCCCTCACTGTAATACCTTTGAACCTATCATTCAGCAGTTGAAAGCGCAGTTGCCTGACAACGCAAAGTTCCAAAAGAACCACGTTTCGTTTATGGGTGGAAACATGGGCGAGTCCATGAGCAAGGCATACGCAACCATGCTGGTGCTAAAAGTGGAAGACAAAATGACACCTGTGCTGTTTAACCGCATTCATAACATGCGCAAAGCCCCTAAAAATGACGAAGAGTTACGCCAGATTTTCCTAGATGAAGGTGTGGATGCGAAAAAATTTGACGCGGCATTTAACGGTTTTGCGGTGGACTCAATGGTTCGTCGCTTCGACAAACAGTTTAAAGATAGCGGCTTATCAGGTGTACCCGCTGTAGTGGTGAATAACAAGTACTTGGTTCAAGCACAAAGCATCAAAACGATCGATGAATACTTTGAACTGGTTAACTACTTGCTGACACAAAAATAAACACACTAAAAAGGGAGCGTTTCGCTCCCTTTTCTATGATTGCTTGTGATAAATCTCTTTCAGTAACTCATCTTTCTCTTGCCATACATTACCCAGCCACTGCTGGAACTGACGCTTAAACGGCTTATCTTTAAAGTAATCACCTCGAACTTGCTGATCGACAGGCAAGACATTTATCCGAACCACCACTTTCGTCATTCGCCCCATCAACATGTCTCGAAAAGGTTTATGGGTGTTTTCTGGGTAGGCGAGAGTCACATCAATAATATTCTCAAACTGATCCCCCATTGCCGCTAGCGTATAGGCGATGCCACCCGTTTTGGGTTGAAGTAGGTAATCGTAACCGGCTTTACTCTTGCGCTGCTTTTCCGGTGTAAAGCGCGTGCCTTCCACATAGTTCACCACCGTTGTGGGAGAGTATTTGAACTTTTCACATGAACGGCGCGTCGTTTCTAAGTCTTTACCCCGCATTTCCGGATGACGAATCAAGTATTCTCGCGAGTAACGACGCATAAACGGCATATCGAGCGCCCAGCAAGCCATCCCAATAAATGGCACATACAGTAGCTGCTGTTTAAGGAAAAACTTCGGCATCGGAATACGATCTTTAAACACGCAGCAAAGCACCACGATATCGGTCCAACTTAAATGGTTGCTAATCAGCAAGTACCAACCGTGCTTTTTCAGCTCATCTCCACCTTCTATGTCCCAATCAACTCGATTGAACATGGCCAAGATGACTGCATTAATGGATGCCCAAAGCCACATTGTCTTGTTCGCCATTTCAGTCGCTTTAGCTTTTAACAGGGCGGTGGGCAATACAATCTTAAACACAGCGATGATACAAATGATTAAAGAGCAGACAGCGGAGTTTAAAGCAACCAACACAACGTTTAGGATAAGAGTCAGATAGGCCAACATAGCGATTAATTGTGAGCTCCGTATGAAAGTTTAATGAGGTTCATATATGAACAATAAAACAGCGTGTAATTATACTGGTCCTCAAGCACATTGGAATCACTGCGACTATGGTCAGATTAGTTAGGTTACTCAGGCCATACAACCAACGTTAGATCTAGGAAGAAAATTTATGAAAACAACATTATCAGTGCTTACTCTCTCGCTCTTTGCCAGCCCAGCTTTCGCCCAACTCTCGGATAGCGCGGGTTTTAGTGGAGAGCTGAGCTTTAATGTAGGATACACCTCTTCCACATCCAACTTTAATACGTCTGGTGATAAAACCATCGATAGCCTTGATCATCAGCCATCAAGTGACAATGGCTTTATTGCCGCCCCCCTTGGCAATTTAGCCTATACCTTTGGCGTACCACTTAATCAGCAATTTTATGTGGGTACGTCCCGTGAAGATTTGGCGGTAGGTACGCTAGCACTCGAAGTGGGCTACAAGCATAAGCTCGGTTCAGGTACCGTTGTCGACATTTCATACCTACCGACAATTATGTCAGGCAAGACATGGGAAGACCCTTATCTCGTCGGAGAAAAACGCAGTACAACAGAAGAAACTGGTCATGCCTACCGACTCAAACTCAGCAATCTGTTTGGCAGCGGCTTGAGTATCGATACCGCTTATGCCAATAAAAACGTGGAAGACGAAGCGTCGGGCACGTCTCAGCTTAATAGCGCTGAAGCAAATCGTCTCAGACGTGATGCCCAATCCTACTACATCAAAGGCAGTTACCGATTCCCTCTAAGCCGAACCGCTTTTATCCAACCCTCGATGACGTTTATCAAAACCGACGCCAAGGGAGAGGCGAATTCTCTTAACTCTGTCGGCGGCGAAATTTCCTACTTCAAGATCATGAATCGTCATCAGCTCGCTCTCACGGCAGGCTACACCACTCGTTCTTATGACGAAGAAAATCCGCTGTATAACAAAACACGCGAGGATGGCGAGTGGAGCTTATTCGCCGCCTACGAGTACAAGCAGTTTATGGGATGGCAAAACTGGTCGCTGATTGGTCTTGCGGGTTACGGCTCTAACCAAGCCAATATAAACTTTTACGATACCCAAGAGTCACTGGTTTCCGCTGGTATAAACTACCGCTTTTAACGCAAAGCTCCCTTACTCTCAGACGATCAAGGCTCGCATTTCGCGAGCCTTTCTATACAGCTTGAGCCGTTAACTGTTTGAGCAGCCTATCCATCGAACGATAACCTAACGCTTCCGCCAAATGATTACGTTCAATGTGCTCTGCCCCCTCCAAATCAGCAATGGTGCGTGCCACCTTGATAATTCGATGATAAGCACGAATAGACAATCCCAATCGGTGTAACGCGCTTTCCAGAAACTGGGCATCTTCTTTACGTAGCGGGCAATATCGCTCAATTTCACGACTGCCTAGCAAAGCATTCACTTTGTTTGATCGACTCAACATTCTCTCGCGCGCCTCAATGACTCGCTGCTTCACCACTTGAGTTGTTTCACCGCGATCTCCTCCTTCCGCCAAGGTTCCTTTGGGCAAAGCGGGAATCTCTAGCGACATATCAAACCGGTCTAATAACGGCCCAGATAGGCGACTTAAATAACGCAAAATCACTTGAGGGTTCACTCGAGACTGATTGCCTTCATAGTAACCTGTCGGACTTGGGTTGAGTGCGCCGACCAATTGAAAGCGAGCAGGAAAACGCGTTTTCCCTTGAGCACGAGAAATAATAATTTCCCCTGATTCCAAAGGCTCACGCAAAGAATCCAACACTTTCCGCTCAAACTCGGGCATTTCATCAAGAAACAGCAAACCATTGTGCGCCAAAGAGATCTCTCCGGGTCTCGGTACTGACCCACCGCCCACCAATGCTGCGGTCGAGCTAGAGTGGTGCGGCGAGCGAAATGGACGCTGTTTCCAGTTGTAGGCGTTGATTTCTTGTTGCGTTAGAGAGGCAACGGAGGCCGTTTCCATCGCCTCTTCATCGGTCATTTCAGGCAACAAATCACAAAGGCGAGAGGCAAGCATGGTTTTCCCTGTCCCCGGCGGACCAAGAAATAAGAGGTTGTGATTGCCTGCAGCAGCGATCTCTAGTGCACGCTTCCCTTGTTGCTGACCAATAATATCTTGCAAGTCACGCTCTAGCGCGGGTGACGACATCTTGTGTGGAGATTGGTGGAGCTGCAGTTCATTTTGGCCACACAACGCCGCGCAGACCTCCAGTAAAGTGCTGGCTGACTTATGTTGTTTTTCTCCAACTAACGCCGCTTGGTCGCCATTGCTCTGCGGAACCACCAAACAACGTTGTGCTTGATTCACCGCCAATGCCGCAGGTAACACACCTTTTACGCGCCGCAACTCTCCCGATAACGCCAATTCACCAATAAACTCCTTGTCGGCCAAATGGGTTAACGGGATCTGCTCTGAAGCGGCAAGGATGCCCAGCGCGATCGGCAGATCAAAGCGGCCTCCCTCTTTAGGTAAATCTGCTGGGGCTAAATTGACCGTAATCCGCTTGGCTGGAAACTCAAAACGAGAGTTAATAATCGCGCTACGCACCCGATCGCGGGATTCTTTGACGGTTGTTTCCGGTAGACCAACCAAGGTAAACCCTGGCATTCCATTACTGATGTGTACTTCAACTGTGACGCTGGGCGCTTCAACTCCCACAGACGCTCGGCTATGGATGATGGCTAACCCCATAATTGACTCACATTCCAATCCATTATTTATCTCCCTGATAGTTCGCTGAATTTGTCATCAAGGTTGTTATATAGCCTGCCCAGTTGCTGAAAGAATGTGAAAAAAGTATGAGTTTTTGCTTGTCATTTAACGGAATTGTATGTTACCACTAGTGACGCAAACAATTTCGTACCAGTATTGAGTACCAAAAGACTTAAAAGAACTATGAATTTAAACGCCCGCTTCAACGCACTGATTCTCCTGATTATCGTGGTCATTATTGATTCCACGCGGGGGCTAGTGGGCGACAAATAACCACAGCATTTTAAAAACCCCCGCACTGAAAAGTCCGGGGGTTTTTTTACAACTTACGCCAGACAATTAAAATAGAGTTCATCTTGGTCAACGTCGTTCTTGACCCTGATGACAGGAAGAATGGGAGCGCACATGAAGTGCAATGCAACACAACATCGCTCAAGCGGTAAACAAGGAGGCTTACGATGACAGGTGCCGAATTAGTCGTAGCCGCATTAAAACAACAAGGGATCAAAACCGTATTTGGTTATCCTGGTGGTGCCATAATGCCAATCTATGACGCCCTTTATGATGGTGGCGTCGAACACATTCTTTGCCGCCATGAACAAGGCGCTGCAATGGCTGCCATAGGAATGGCACGAGCAACGCAAGATGTTGCCGTGTGTATGGCCACTTCTGGACCCGGCGCAACCAATCTAGTGACAGGTCTTGCCGATGCCTTTATGGACTCCATCCCCCTTGTGGCGATAACAGGTCAGGTTGCCAGCTCCCACATCGGTACCGATGCATTCCAAGAAATGGATGTGATCGGTATGTCACTCTCCTGTACCAAGCACAGTTATCTTGTCACTGACATCCATGAGCTAGCACCAACCCTTGCTGAAGCGTTTGAAGTGGCAAAAACGGGGCGACCCGGTCCAGTCATTGTCGATATCGCAAAAGATGTTCAATTAGGTCAAGCACCTGTCACTCTTCTTCCTCCTTTCACACCACCTGCAATGCCAGTTGCAAGCAACGACGATATAGCCAAAGCGCAAGCCTTGTTATCGCAAAGTTCACGTCCTGTCATGTATGTTGGTGGCGGTGTTCAGCTTGGTCATGCGACTGACGCAGTGCGCGAGTTCTTGCGTTTAAATCCAATGCCATCGGTCAGTACGCTAAAAGGCTTAGGTACTATTGAACGTCACGACCCGCACTATCTCGGTATGCTAGGCATGCACGGAACCAAAGCGGCGAACTTAGTGGTGCAAGAGTGTGACCTATTGATTGCTGTGGGTGCCCGTTTCGATGACCGAGTTACGGGTAAGCTCGATACCTTTGCGCCAAACGCTAAAGTCATCCATATCGATATCGATGCCGCAGAAATCCACAAGTTGCGCCAAGCCAATGCACCAGTTCGTGGAGAGATCCCTGCCGTGCTTCCTCAACTTGAATTGACGCAAGACATCACCCCTTGGGTGAAGCACAGTGAAAGTCTGCGTAGTGACTTTAAATGGAACTACAATCACCCAGGCGAACTTATCTACGCCCCAGGTCTGCTGAATCAGCTGTCTGACATGATGCCAGACAGCTCGATCGTCTCAACCGACGTTGGTCAACACCAAATGTGGGCAGCGCAGCACATTCAACCACGCGAACCACAAAACTTCATCACGTCGGCAGGCCTTGGCACCATGGGCTTTGGCCTTCCTGCTGCCATGGGTGCGGCAGTGGCGCGTCCTGATGACCAATCTATCCTTATTACAGGTGATGGGTCGTTTATGATGAACGTGCAGGAACTTGGGACACTTAAGCGTCGTCAAATCCCAGTGAAAATCGTCCTGCTCAATAACCAACGCCTAGGCATGGTTCGTCAATGGCAATCACTGTTCTTTGATGGACGCCACAGTGAAACGATTTTGGATGACAACCCAGATTTCGTCATGCTAGCAAAAGCTTTTGATATTCCTGGAAAAACCATCACCAAGAAAGAAGAAGTTGAGCCAGCACTGAAAGAAATGCTAGAAAGTAAGACGTCATACTTACTTCATGTTTTAATCGATGAAGAAGAAAACGTATGGCCACTTGTACCGCCAGGTGCATCAAACAATGACATGCTGGAGAACACCTAACATGGAAAGATACTTAATCGACATCAAAGCTGACGATAAACCGGTACTGTTAGAGCGTGTTCTTCGCGTCGTGCGTCACCGCGGATTTGTGGTGAAACAAGTGGCTGGCACTCAAAATCACGAAAGCAAGGTTGCCAGCGTTGAAATCATTGTCGACAGCGATCGCCCTATCTCATTCTTAACCAATCAAATTGAGAAGCTTTGGGATGTGCGCACTGTTGAAGTCACGCAAATCGCTCGTGACGAACTCCCAAATAACAATCTACAACAAAAAATCTGTGCATAAGGAAGGCAATAAATGGCTACAAAAACAGCAGACTACATTTGGTTTAATGGTGAAATGGTTCCTTGGGCGGAGGCAAATGTACACGTTTTGACTCACGCGATGCACTATGGAACGTCAGTATTCGAAGGTGTACGTTGCTACAACACACCCAAAGGCCCAATTGTCTTCCGCCATCTAGAGCACGCAAAGCGCCTTAAAGATTCGGCAAAAATCTATCGCTTCCCAATCCCATACACGGTTGAGGAGATCATGGAAGCAACGCGTGAAACACTGCGTCAAAACAAACTTGAAAGCGCCTACATTCGTCCACTGGGCTTTGTTGGTAATGTAGGTCTAGGTGTATGCCCGCCTGTCGGCACTGAAATGGATCTGATCATTGCGGCTTTCCCTTGGGGGTCTTACCTAGGTGAAGAAGCACTAGAGAAAGGCGTAGACGCGATGATCTCTAGCTGGAACCGCGCAGCACCAAACACCATTCCTACCGCAGCAAAAGCGGGGGGTAACTACCTATCATCACTACTTGTCGGCGGTGAAGCCCGTCGTCACGGTTACGACGAAGGTATCGCGCTAAGCGTTGATGGTTACCTATCTGAAGGTGCGGGCGAAAACATCTTTGTGATTAAAGATGGTGTTATCACCACGCCACCAGCAACCAGTGCAATCCTGCCGGGTATCACTCGCGATTCCATCATGACAATCGCTCGTGATCGCGGTTATGAAGTTCGTGAAGCAAACATTGCTCGTGAAGCACTTTACCTAGCAGATGAAGTCTTTATGACCGGTACAGCAGCAGAGGTCGTTCCTGTTGCCACTATCGATAAGATTGAAGTCGGCACAGGCAAACGCGGCCCAATCACCAAAGAGCTCCAAGAAGCTTACTTCGGCCTATTCAATGGCACTACAGAAGATAAATGGGGTTGGCTCGATTACGTGTACCCACAAGACGCAGAAAAAGCTTAAAAAGCACCGGCAAATATAGGAAGTAACACAATGCCAAAATACAGATCAGCAACCACAACACATGGACGCAATATGGCCGGTGCGCGCGCTTTATGGCGTGCGACAGGTGTCAAAGACGAAGATTTCGGTAAACCGATCATCGCCGTGGTGAACTCATTCACCCAGTTTGTACCAGGCCACGTTCACCTAAAAGATATGGGCCAATTGGTTGCAGGTGAAATCGAAAAAGCGGGCGGTATCGCCAAAGAATTTAACACCATCGCCGTTGATGATGGTATCGCAATGGGTCACGGCGGCATGCTGTACTCACTGCCTTCACGTGAGCTTATCGCAGATTCGGTAGAGTACATGGTCAACGCACACTGCGCCGATGCCATGGTATGTATCTCTAACTGTGACAAAATCACTCCGGGAATGCTGATGGCGTCAATGCGCCTAAACATCCCAGTAATCTTTGTCTCTGGCGGTCCAATGGAAGCGGGTAAAACCAAGCTTTCTGACCAAATCATCAAGCTCGACCTTGTTGATGCGATGATCCAAGGCGCAGACCCGAAAGTCTCAGACGAGCAGAGTGAGCAGATCGAGCGTAGTGCGTGTCCGACTTGCGGTTCATGTTCAGGCATGTTCACAGCAAACTCGATGAACTGTCTAACAGAAGCGCTAGGTCTTTCTCAGCCAGGTAATGGCTCAATGCTAGCAACGCACGCAGACCGTGAGCAGCTGTTCATCAACGCGGGTAAACGCATTGTTGAACTAACTAAACGTTACTACGAGCAAGACGATGAATCTGCATTGCCACGCAACATCGCAACGTTTGATGCGTTTGAAAATGCGATGGCACTCGATATCGCGATGGGTGGATCTACCAACACTATCCTTCATCTACTCGCGGCAGCGCAAGAAGGTGAAGTTGACTTCGATATGGAAGATATCGATCGCCTATCTCGCCAAGTTCCTCACCTATGTAAAGTGGCGCCATCAACCCAGAAATATCACATGGAAGATGTACACCGCGCTGGTGGTGTCATGGCGATCCTTGGTGAACTGGACCGCGCAGGCCTACTTCATAATCAAGCTCGCACGGTACTTGGCTTGTCCATGAAAGAGCAACTTGCGAAATACGACATCATCCAAACGGAAGACGAAGACGTATTGAAGTTCTTCCGCGCAGGCCCTGCTGGTATTCGTACCACTAAAGCGTTTTCACAAGATTGTCGCTGGGACCGTCTTGATGATGACCGCGCTGAAGGTTGTATCCGTTCCATCGATAACGCGTTCTCACAAGAAGGTGGCTTAGCAGTGCTTTCAGGCAATATCGCCCTTGATGGCTGTATCGTTAAGACAGCGGGTGTTGATGAAAGCATCCACAAATTCACCGGACCTGCGGTGGTATTTGAAAGCCAAGAAGATGCGGTTGAAGGCATCTTAGGCGGCAAAGTCAAAGCCGGTGATGTTGTAGTGATTCGTTATGAAGGCCCTAAAGGTGGTCCGGGAATGCAAGAAATGCTCTATCCAACCACTTATCTAAAATCGATGGGTCTTGGTAAAGAGTGTGCACTGCTGACGGATGGCCGTTTCTCGGGTGGTACATCAGGTTTGTCTATCGGTCACGCTTCTCCTGAAGCAGCAAATGGCGGCGCAATTGGTCTGGTAAAACAAGGCGATATTATCGCGATTGATATTCCAAACCGTTCAATTTCTTTAGAAGTTTCTGAACAAGAGCTTGAAGAGCGCCGTGCAAAACAAGACGAGTTAGGCTGGAAACCAGTTGACCGTCAACGTGAAGTTTCATTTGCACTAAAAGCGTACGCAAGTATGGCGACCAGTGCAGACAAAGGCGCTGTACGAGATAAATCTAAGCTAGAGGACTAGCTTATGACTCTGACAAACCAAACTGGCGCAGATTATCTGCGCCAGATATTAAGAGCTCCAGTCTACGAAGTGGCAACGGTAACGCCACTTCAAGAGATGCCTCGCTTAGCCGCTCGCATTGGCAACAATGTACAAATCAAACGTGAAGACCGCCAACCGGTGCACTCGTTCAAGCTGCGCGGTGCGTACAACATGGTAGCAAGCCTCACGGATGAGCAAAAAGCAGCAGGTGTAATTGCAGCATCAGCAGGTAATCACGCTCAAGGCATGGCGCTGTCTGGCACCAAGCTGGGGATTAAGACCACCATTGTGATGCCAAAAACCACCCCAGACATCAAAGTCGAGGCGGTGCGCGGTTTTGGTGGTAACGTGGTGCTGCACGGTAGCAACTTTGATGAAGCTAAAGCCGAAGCAGAGCGCTTATCTGCTGAGCATGGCTACACCTTTGTGCCCCCATTCGATCACCCACTTGTGATTGCAGGTCAAGGGACGATTGGTATGGAGATGCTGCAGCAAAATGGCCATCTCGATTACATCTTCGTGCCTGTCGGTGGCGGCGGTCTTGCTGCAGGTGTTGCGGTACTGGTGAAACAGCTGATGCCTGAAATCAAAGTGATTGCGGTTGAGCCTGAAGATTCTGCTTGTCTAAAAGCAGCACTCGATGCGGGCGAACCTGTGGTGCTTGACCAAGTCAGCATGTTTGCCGACGGTGTTGCGGTAAAACGCATCGGTGAAGAGACGTTCCGTTTATGTCAGCAATTCATCGATGGTCATATTTCGGTATCCAGTGATGAAATCTGTGCAGCAGTCAAAGATATCTTTGAAGATACTCGTGCGATTGCTGAACCTTCTGGTGCGTTAGCTTTGGCGGGATTGAAGAAGTTTGCCGAGCAAAACGAGCTTAAGGGTCAGAATCTAGGTACGGTTTTATCAGGGGCCAATACCAACTTCCACGGTCTACGCTACGTTTCTGAGCGTTGTGAACTGGGTGAAAAACGTGAAGGCTTGCTGGCAGTGACGATTCCTGAACGTCAGGGCGCTTTCTTTGAGTTCTGCAATCTCATTGGCGGCCGAGCGGTAACGGAATTTAACTACCGTTACAACGATGATGCGTTAGCCAATATTTTCGTCGGTGTCCGCCTGCAAGGTGGCCAAGATGAGCTAAACCACATCATTCACGATCTACGTGACGGAGGCTACCCAGTGGTTGACCTCTCCGATGACGAAATGGCAAAACTGCACGTACGCTACATGATTGGTGGTAAGCCTTCCAAGCCTCTCAAAGAACGTTTGTACAGCTTTGAGTTCCCAGAGTACCCAGGAGCGCTACTGAAGTTCTTGAGCACGCTCGGGACACACTGGAACATTAGCTTGTTCAACTATCGCAATCACGGTGCGGATTATGGTCGTGTCCTATGTGGTTTTGAGCTTGATGAATCAGACTTATCACGCTTCTCAGCACATCTGCGCGAACTTGGTTACCAGTGCAAGGACGAAACCGACAACCCGTCATACAAGTTCTTCCTCTCTTAACAATCTTAGAGCCAGTCAATCGACTGGCTTTAATTTTTATTGCAGCATTGCCACAGAATGCGTGATACGCATAGATATAATGCTAAAGTTTCATTTTAGTCATACCCAAATTAGGTCTACACTCATAACCAGTTTTTAAATTGCTGCTCTATTTGTGGAGATCACTATGTTTAACGCACTGATTCTAAACCAAGAAGAAAAACGTACTATCGCAACCATCGAACAGATCGATGAAGCGCAACTGCCGGAAGGCGAAGTACTGATCGATGTGGACTACTCATCACTAAACTACAAAGACGGTTTAGCAATCACAGGTAAGGGAAAAATCATCCGTAACTTCCCTATGGTACCGGGTATCGACCTCGCGGGTACGGTAGTGAGCTCAGTCGATGACCGTTACCAAGCAGGCGACAAAGTTGTGCTTACTGGTTGGGGTGTGGGTGAGAACCACTGGGGCGGCATGGCACAGCGTGCACGCCTAAAAGCAGATTGGCTAGTGCCACTACCAAAAGGTATCGACAGCAAAAAAGCCATGATGGTCGGTACAGCGGGCTTCACGGCAATGCTGTGTGTTCAAGCCATCATTGATGGTGGTGTGAAACCAGAAGACGGTGAAATCCTAGTCACTGGCGCAAGTGGTGGTGTTGGCTCAGTAGCAGTGACGCTTCTATCAACACTAGGCTACAAAGTGGCAGCAGTGACAGGCCGCATTGAACAGAACGGTCCACTACTTGAAAAACTTGGCGCGAGCCGCATCATTGAGCGTGGCGAGTTTGAAGAGCCAGCGCGTCCACTCGAAAAACAAGTTTGGGCAGGTGCGGTTGATACCGTTGGTAGCAAAGTGCTCGCGAAAGTTCTCGCTCAAATGGATTACAACAGCGTAGTTGCAGCGTGTGGTCTGGCTGGTGGCTTTGACCTACCAACAACAGTAATGCCATTCATCCTACGTAACGTGCGCTTACAGGGTGTGGACTCGGTCATGTGTCCAACAGACAAACGAATCGCAGCATGGGAAAAACTGGTTGAGCTACTTCCAGAGAGCTACTTTGAGCAAGCATGTACCGAAGTTGAATTAGCCGAAGCACCAAAATACGCAGAAGACATCACTAACGGCCAAGTCACGGGTCGCGTTGTGATTAAGCTGTAATAAACGCTACAAAGAAAAAGAGCCAGCACCTGTAATGCTGGCTCTTTTACATTTAGTCCAATCCAATGTCGTCAATGCGTTTAGCAATCAAGCGACTGCACTCTTCCTTTACAATTCCCCGCAACCACTCTTGAGCCGGAGAGTGCTCACAGCGTGGGTGCCAAATCATTGAGTAGTCAAACGGCGTAAACTGAAATGGTAACGGCTTGATGACTAAGTCGTAACGCTCTGCGACTAGATACGCTAAGTCAGCGGGTACGGTAATAATGATAGGCATGGTATCGACAATCGCTAATGCCGCTTCCAAATGATAAGCACGCAGCACCATCTTACGCTTTGGCTGATCGACCAGAGCCCCCTCAATTAACGCTTTCACTCCATCACTGATTGCGATCATCGCGTGCGGATAAGTCAGATAATCCGCCAAGCTCATTTCTGCGTCCGCTAAAGGATGCTGTTTAGAGAGCAAACAAAGCACCCCCACTCGGCCTAAGATCTCGCTACGCAGAGGCTCAACAGGACCAATCGGGCGACAAATGGCTAAATCGGCATTCTCGTAAGTGAGTTGGTCTGCCAATCTGTCATGCTGCAAGGGTAAAAAGTTAAACGAGACATTTGGCGCTTCTTGATAAATACGCGGCAAGGCAAACGGCAATATGGTTTGCATCGCGTAATCGGTCGTGGCGATAGTAAAGGTCTGATCGCAGCTTTGTGGATCGAACTCCAACGGTGACAGCAACTGACGCAATGACTCTAGCGGTTCTCCCAAAGACCGATCAATTTCCAGTGCTTTTTCGGTCGGAATCAAATGTTGTCCTTGGCGGGTAAAGAGCGGGTCTCCTAACATGTCACGCAACCGCCCCAGCACTCGACTCATCGCCGATTGGCTTAGATTTAAACGGTTTGCCGCTTTGCTTACACTGCATTCTTCGATTAAAACTCGCAGTGCCACCAGCAAATTCAGATCACGACGATAGATGTCTTCTAGTTCCACGTTCTGCCAAGGTCATTAAAATGGGATGCGCTATTGTACCTTTTTCAGGCAAAAAAAATCCCGCTTTTCAGCGGGGAAGCCCAAGAAAACTGGGGATAGTGTCGGAATGTAGTTGAGTGTAGTGGCAAGTGCGGTCAATAGTTGGAAGTCTATTGACCGTTCTCATGCTCTTCAGATGCACTCGGCCAGCGGTGCATCTCGAGCCAAATCCCTACGACCGTCGCGCCCATACCAAGTAACGGCATAAATGACGACGATTCAGATGGTGAACGTAAAACAAGAGCGCAAAAGGAAATAAAACACAGCACTGAATAGATTGTTAGCCGATCTAAAGCTGTCATAATATCTGCTCTCCGTTTTAAATGTTACCAACTTGTTAACTAAGTTAAAACAAAATGATCACTTTGCCAAGGGGTTATTGAATATTTTTTCTTCAGCAGTATCATCTAGGCCCAATTGAGGTAAAACAGATATGACCATGACATTCAATCCAGAACAGGCAAATAAAACACTAGAGGCAGAAGGATTACGTTGCCCAGAGCCAGTAATGATGGTCAGGAAGACAATTCGAACTATGCAAGATGGGGAAGTTTTGTTGGTCAAAGCAGACGACCCATCAACCACTCGAGATATCCCGAGTTTCTGTCGCTTTATGGATCATCAATTAATTGGTTCTCAGACAGAGGCGTTACCCTACCTGTATCTCATCAAGAAAGGGCTTAGCTAGACTAACCGCCGGATCGCACTTCATCGATTCACCACACAATTAGTCAGTTTTTCATTTTTCCTCCCTTCTAAGCTAGCAGCATTAAGGGAGGAAATTTTATGCAACGTAATCATTCCATTGATGCCATTCGCGGCACTTTGCTGCTGATCATGTCCGTTAACCACTTTATTTGGCTTACTGTGGGGTGGACAGAGATTCAATACTTTACTCTTCAACCGCTCGGGCAAGTCGGGGCTGCGGAAGGCTTTATTCTCATTTCAGGCCTGATGGTTGGGCTAATATACTCGGCCTATGATCGCCAAGTGACCCGCCAAAAACTGTTCCGCAGAGCCAAGCAACTCTACTTCTATCACATGGCAGCGATTGTCGGTTTACTGATCATCGCGTCGCTACAAATTGCGCTGGAACCTTCGATTCAAGCCTTTTACAACAAGATATTTCCTGGCCTAATGGAGAACAAACTGCTTGCGGTCGCGGCGAGTGCCACCTTGATTCACAAGCCGGCGTACTTCGATATTTTGCCCATGTACATTGTTTTCCTGCTACTTGCTCCACTTGTCCTGAGCCAGTTGCAAAACGGTCGCACGGCCCAAGTGCTGATCGTCAGTGTTTTGCTCTGGCTGTCGAGTCGAGTGATAAATCTGTCTGAGTGGCTCACTCCATATTTCCCCGACAGCGAACTCAATACTGGCTACTTCAGTTTACTGGCTTGGCAGTTGATATTTGTAATTGGCATCACCTTGGGATACTACGCAAAGTACCAGCCGATAAACTGGTTTAAATATCGCGCTGTCACGGTTGCCGTAGCTATCATCGCGACGATCATTTTCTTTCTCAATCGCAACGTATTGGCCGAGTATGGCATCCACTATGGAACGCTGTATGAACTTGCAGATAAGCCGCTCATCGGCTGGCTAAGAGCCTTTAACTTGTTGCTGTTAGTCTACTTATTTTCTTGGCTGTTGCACTGCAAACCCAATGCGCTCGCCTTTAAGCCACTGGCCCTTCTTGGCCGCTATTCCCTACACGTTTTTACTTGGCACTACGTGGTGATTTTTGCTTTAGCACCGTTTGCATTAGGTCACTTTAACTTCCAGCCAAATTTCAACCTCTGCTTAGTTGCTGTCGCATTGTTGCTCTTTATTCCACCACTCATTAAACAGCGACAACAACAGCTCAATACATTAAATCTGACAAGGAGTTCCTAAATGAAAAGAAAACTGATTGCCCTAATGGTGACCTCTATTGCCTTAATCGGGTGTAACGAGAGTGAAGAAGTCACCGTAGATGCGAGTAAAAAGCATGATCTGCAAGTGACTGTCACAGGTATCACCGAAGAGGGCGGAAATCTCTATATTGGAGTACGGGATAAACACAGTAATGTGGTCGCGGAGCATATGGCGCAGGCAGTAGCAGCATCGTCATCAATCCTGCTTGAGCAAATCCCTGCTGGAGAGTATGACATTTTTACTTTTCAAGATATTGACGGGAATAATGAACTGACCATGGCCGGTATGATGCCAAAAGAGCCGCTTGGCTACTCTGGCAATAACATTCTGACAGGTCCACCCCAGTTCTCTTCGACCAGTTTTAAACTGACTCAAAATAGCGAACAAACCGTCACGTTGTTTGATTATCGCTAACGCTTAGAAACCGGGATAAGCAGTTCAATACACCACTCTTGTCCCGGTAATTCGTCTGCTCGGGTTATCCACTCAAACCCTTGACGCAATACATACCCCACTTCGTGTAGGTGAGAGAAGTAAAGGCTATCAAGGTCTTCGCCAATTTTTGCCAAGCTTCCTTGCAAAACACACTTTAAGATCATGCCCGACTCTACACCGTTTGTACTGCCACCTTCTGGGGTAATCCGGCTCACACGGTAATCGTGGTTAGGCGCATAATCCGAGCTCATTGGTCGCCCAATCAGCCACTTTTCAGCGCCGGAGTTTAGCTTGGGTAATGATGCTCGAAAGTGGTTTAACACAAACGCTAAGCGCTGGTATTTCTCCACACAAGTCTGTGGAATATCCGCCCCTTCAAGGCGACCAGAGAAAGATTGCCCTTCCACTCGAGTAAGCAATTGAATCGACGAGGGCAGCGTTACTGGGCCTGCAAAACTTCTGAGTTCGACCCAAAACACCAACTCTCCTTCGCTATCCATTTGCCAAATGTAAGGTAAACGCTTAAGCGTCAGTTTACGTGGGATACAAAAGACTTGGTTGAGGTAGACAAATAAGGCCTTTAGAGGTGGGTTGTGGGACAATTGAAAACGCCACATTTTACGCTGTGGCAGGTCGATCCGCGCTATAGGATATGGGGACTCCTCTTTCTCCCCATTGCACACCGCCAGCATCTGAAATTGACCGGACCTTACCGAACAATTATTACGATATTCCAACGCATAGTAGTCCCGTGCTTCATGTTGCCAGTCCGCAGTCGCCTCAACAAACGTTTGCCACATCTGCTCAACTTTATCGCCAGTCTCTTTCTCATCAAAAAAGACCGAAGCAAAATCACTGACCACGCCATAAAAGGTATCCGCAGGGAAGATCACCTCCTCAGGTGGACAAGATTGCATTCGCTGAAAAAACGTTAAGTAGCTGATATCAATTGGCGGCACACCGAAGTACTTGGCCAAGGTTGGGTTGCGTTTAAAGTGCTTTGGAGAGATGAGGAAGTTTTGTCTAACAGCGCGATACAAGGCTTCTTGCGATTCAAACCCATAGTCGAGCGCAATATCGAGCACATTTCGCTCTGAACACGCCAGCGCCTTCATCGCTAACGTCAGCAACCGCAAGCGGTAGTAACGCCCCAGAGGAATCCCCGTATAACGCTTAAATTCATGCTGAAGATGCCATCGACTGACGTTTAAAGTGTCAGCAAGTGCGTTGATCTCAAGCTTGCACGGTAAGCGAGTTTCAACGGCTTCAACAATACGTAAAATAAAACAAAACTGGCGCATAACGCTAGTTGTAACAGCCCCTTAGAGCAGAGCAACAGCCTTACCGAGAGTTTACGTTTCACTTCAAAAATTGGACAAAAAAAGCAGCCTGACGGCTGCTTTCAATTATTCATCATATTCTAAGGTGCGGACTTCCGATTGGAGCTTATTGATCTGTTTTCTCATCGCTCTCATCTCCTCATGCATAGGAATAATGTGTGCGACGCGAATCCACGCCTCTACCGTCAACCCAGTTAAAATAAACGTCCCGGCGACAATGGGTAACCACATGTCGGTGAGTACCATTGCTAGTAAGCATAAGGCGAGACCAAAGGTGAACAAATAACTCTGACTTTTTGGGGTCATCCCCATGTAACGTGTAAGCATAAACTAGCCCTCTCGCTATCATCCACAAGATTAAATTAGCATGACAATTGTGACACTAATATGTCAGCGATCACGACTTCCACCGAATCTATTCAATGCGTCACGAAACTTGCTTTCTCATTGAAAAATAAAGGCCCTAATCGAAATCAGGGCCTTGAAGGTTGGGGGTATCTTGCCCCTAGCTACGAGGCTTTAAGTCAAGCACATGCAGTAAGCGCTCAGGTGTGCCTTCCCAAATCATTGGGCGCCCTTTCGGATTATCCGCATTCCACCAGCCGGTAAAGCGGGTCGTATTGTATTGGTAGAAGTTCGGCCCAGACAAAACAGGAACCGTGACCTGATTTTCAGCAATGGTCTTTTGGATTGAGTGAGCGATGGCTCTCTGCTCTTTAATATCAGCCGTCTTATAGAAACTGTCTAACAAGTTATCTAACTTTTCACTCTTCCAGTGGTGCATGGCAAATCGTGGCATTCCTTCCGATGCTTGCAAGCGTGAGTGATAGCCACTGTCCCAATATTTGTGTGGCGTCGGTCCATGGAAATAGTTGGTATACGCAATGTCGTAGTCCGCCCCTAACATACTCTTGTTGTAGATTGAAAAATCAGGCGTACGTGCTTTGACCTTAATCCCAACACTGACGAGCTGCTCTGCGGCCAGCATGACCGTATTATTGAAATCGGTCCATCCTTGCGGAGACTGAATACTCAACTCAAATTTGTCACCCGACGGAGACTCAACAAAGCCATCATTGTCGATATCTTTATAACCTGACTTGGCAAGTAACGCTTTGGCCTTCTCAGGCGAGTAAGTCATAAATGGCTTGTACTGGTTATGCACTTTTTCATCTGACCAAGCTTCAAACGCGTAGCCCAAACCAGAAGCAAAGTCATTCAAGACCGCATTTCCGTAGTTAGCGATGTCAATCAGTGTCTGACGGTCGATCGCCATAGAGAAAGCACGACGGAAGTTAATATCGTTCAGCACCGCATGTTTGACTTTATCTTTCGATGCATAGTTAAACATAAATGCTTGAGTCCCTGCGGGTGGATACCAGTAACCATGGTGGCTTGACGCTTTCATGTAGGTTTGGTCAATATCAGGAACAAAAGAGCCAGCCCAGTCAATGCGCGAGTTCATCAACTCTGCAAGTACTTGGTCATTATGATTCATTTGCGGGACGCGTAAGCAGTCGACATCTAGGTTAGCTTGATCCCAATAGTGCGCATTACGACACTGGAGAAATAGTGTTGAAGTGAATTGAGGCAGCTCAGTAAATGGTCCAGTACCAACAGGATTTGGGTTCATGAATGCGGCAGGATCGTCAACGGACTTCCATTGATGCTCAGGAACAACAGGTACTTGAGCGATCTCATAACCGATATTGGTATTCACCTTGTCTAGATTGAAACGCACCAGATATGGCCCTAACTTCTCAACCGACTTAATTTTGCTGTTGATACCACGATCATCGATATTCGGGTTTTTACGCACAAGGTCAAAGGTAAACAACACATCATCGGCATCGAAGGTTTCACCGTCTGACCATTTCACTCCTTCGCGAAGGTCAAAAGTGATACTCAGTAGATCATCACTCATCGTATACCCCGTCGCAAGGCGGTACTCAGGGACATTGCCTTTTAGTTCATTGAAGATAACCAAAGGCTCAAAAATGAAGTCTCGAGCCGTATGCAAACGAGAAACCGCATAAGGGTTGAAGTTTCGAATCAGAGAAGGGTTGTGATTGGGAATGATCGTCAACTTCGACATGTTGTCTAAGTTAGCATCGGCCACAGAATGGGCGGAAAATACTAATGATGACGTAATCAGAGTAGATAGAAGTTTTGTTTTCATGGCAATACCTTACGAGTAGAGATGCATAAAAACTAACCGGACTATCGCTCTGCTTCAATATGAGTAATTTTTGATAAAAAACAGAAAGTTGCAAAAATAACACAAGCAAACACTGTTTAATTATTAAGCAACCACAATTCTATCAAGATAGCGGATCCTTTGCGTGTCATATCATTAAATGACGCCGTGTTTGAAGGAAAATTACCACATATTCCAGTGACATCAACAACATACCAATCAACAAAAATGCGACCAGATTAAAACTCTTTCTGGTCGCCTTGAGAATACCGACGTTTAAGAGAAAACCGCAGCGGCAACAGCCAAAGCAACAAACAGCAATGCGGTCACTTTTCGGATCAAGCCAAGGGGCATCTTATCGGCGGACAATTTGCCAATCAGCACAACCGGAACATTGGCAAGCAGCATACCAATCGTGGTACCTAGAATGACCCAAGTTAAGGCATCGGAGTACTGCGCCCCTAAGATAGAGGTAGCGATCTGCGTTTTATCGCCAATTTCCGCAATGAAAAAGGCAATAAAACTGGCAACAAAAGGACCGCGATTGGAGATCTCTTCATCGTCATCCAGTTTGTCTGGAATCAACACCCAAGCTGCCATGGCTAAAAAGCTAACAACGACCACCCACTTTAAGACTTCTGGAGAAAGGTAATCCGCCACTACAACCCCAAGCCATGCCGCTAACGCATGATTGGCAATAGTGGCAAAAAAGATCGCTGCAACAATGGGAATGGGTTTACGGTATCGACTGGCCAGTAGCAAGGATAGCAATTGGGTCTTATCGCCAATTTCTGCTAAGGCTACGGTAGTAATTGAAATAGCTAAAACGCTCACGACATGCTCATTGGGGCAGGGATTATAGTTTTTTAACCATAGACAAACCTCGCGCCCTACCCCGGTTCACGATGTTTATCTAAGGTCTTGCTAAGCTCATGTGCATGAGCCTCGAACGCCATGGTGATTTTGCACCAATTATGTTGACGGACGAACCTGATAAACGTGGTATCTATCAAGTAAGCTACTCCCCAAAGATGGCTGCATTTTAGTCATCTCATTGCAACATCTCAAGCAATAAACTGGTGAAAAACTCCCTTTTAGGAAAATTTGGACGAATAAGCCATTAAAAATCTACTAAAGGAGAATTTCGACTAGGAATTAATCAAGATTAGCGCTACTCCCATGCCAATTATCTGGGTATACTTGATTGTTATTTTTTGTCTATTTTAGACACAACTATTACTCAAAGAATCGCGCGAATTACTATGCAAAAATACGATATCAAAACCTTCCAGGGAATGATCCTCGCGCTGCAGGATTACTGGGCACAAAACGGTTGTACCATTGTTCAACCTCTAGATATGGAAGTAGGTGCTGGCACCTCTCACCCAATGACATGTCTACGTGCACTTGGCCCAGAGCCAATGTCGACAGCTTACGTTCAACCTTCACGTCGCCCGACCGATGGTCGCTACGGTGAAAACCCGAACCGTCTGCAGCACTATTATCAGTTCCAAGTAGCTCTAAAACCTTCTCCAGATAACATTCAGGAGTTGTACCTAGGCTCGCTTGAAGTTCTTGGTATCGACCCGCTAGTTCACGATATTCGTTTCGTAGAAGATAACTGGGAAAACCCAACGCTAGGCGCATGGGGTCTTGGTTGGGAAGTATGGCTAAACGGTATGGAAGTGACTCAGTTTACTTACTTCCAGCAAGTTGGTGGCCTTGAGTGTAAACCAGTTACTGGCGAGATCACTTACGGTATCGAACGTCTAGCTATGTACATCCAAGAAGTAGACTCAGTTTACGACCTAGTATGGAACGTAGCACCAGACGGTTCTAACGTAACTTACGGTGACATCTTCCACCAAAATGAAGTTGAGCAATCAACGTACAACTTTGAACACGCTGACGTTGATTTCCTATTCAGCTTCTTCGACCAGTGTGAAAAAGAATCAAAAGAACTATTAGAGCTAGAGAAGCCTCTACCTCTACCAGCTTACGAGCGCATCCTAAAAGCGGCACACGCTTTCAACTTGTTAGACGCACGTAAAGCTATCTCTGTTACAGAGCGCCAACGTTACATCCTTCGTATCCGCAACCTGACCAAATCAGTTGCTGAAGCATACTACGCATCACGTGAAGCGCTTGGCTTCCCAATGTGCAAGAAGGACGAGGAGAAGTAATCATGGCAAAAGAATTTCTAATTGAACTTGGTACTGAAGAGCTACCACCAACGCAGCTTCGCACTCTAGCGGAAGCGTTCGCAGCAAACTTCGAAGCTGAGCTAAAAGGCGCAGACCTAGCACATGAAGGTGTGAAATGGTACGCCGCTCCTCGTCGTCTAGCGCTTAAGGTTTCAGCTCTAGCTGAAGGCCAAGCAGACAAAGTGGTTGAGAAGCGTGGTCCTGCAGTTTCTGTCGCATTCGATGCTGACGGCAATGCAACTAAAGCGGCTCAAGGCTGGGCGCGTGGTAACGGTATCACTGTTGAACAAGCTGACCGTCTAGTGACAGACAAAGGCGAATGGCTACTGTTCAAACAAGAAGTGAAAGGCCAAGCTACGTCTGAAATCGTTGTTGAGCTGGCAGCAAAAGCATTAGGTAACCTACCTATCGCTAAGCCGATGCGTTGGGGTAACAAGACCACTCAGTTTATCCGCCCGGTTAAAACACTAACTATGCTAATGGGCTCTGACCTTATTGAAGGTGAGATCCTAGGCGTAGCATCAGACCGCACTATCCGTGGTCACCGTTTCATGGGTGAGCAAGAGTTCACTATCGAATCTGCAGAGCAATACCCAGCGATCCTAGAAGAGCGCGGTAAAGTAATGGCAGATTACGAAGCGCGTAAAGCGATCATCCTTGCTGATTCGCAAAAAGCAGCAGCAGCGGTTGGTGGTACAGCGGATCTAGAAGATGACCTAGTAGAAGAAGTAACGTCTCTGGTTGAGTGGCCAGTAGTCCTAACGGCGAAGTTTGAAGAAGAGTTCCTAAAAGTGCCTTCTGAAGCTTTGGTTTACACCATGAAGGGTGATCAGAAGTACTTCCCTGTTTACGATAACAACAAGAAGCTACTACCTAACTTCATCTTCGTTTCAAACATCGAATCAAAAGAGCCTCGCTACGTAATCGAAGGTAACGAGAAGGTTGTACGTCCACGTCTTGCGGATGCAGAATTCTTCTTCAACACTGACCGTAAGCGTCCTCTAATCGATCGTCTACCTGAGCTAGAGCAAGCTATCTTCCAGAAGCAGCTTGGTACTATCAAAGACAAGACTGACCGTATTACTGAACTAGCTGGCTACATCGCTGAGCAGATCGATGCTGACGTTGAAAAGTCGAAGCGTGCTGGTCTACTGGCGAAGTGTGACCTAATGACCTCTATGGTATTCGAGTTTACCGATACTCAAGGTGTCATGGGCATGCACTATGCGACTCACGATGGTGAAGACGAGCAAGTTGCACTAGCACTTTACGAGCAGTACATGCCTCGTTTCGCTGGTGATGACCTACCAAGCACAGGTATCTCATCTGCTGTAGCAATGGCAGACAAGCTAGATACTATCGTTGGTATTTTCGGTATTGGCCAAGCGCCTAAAGGCAGCGACCCATTCGCACTTCGTCGTGCATCACTAGGTGTACTACGTATCATCGTAGAAAACGGCTACAACCTAGACCTAACTGACCTAATCGCGAAATCTCAGTCTCTATTCGGCGACAAGCTGACTAACGCAAATGTTGCGGACGACGTTATCGAGTTTATGCTTGGTCGCTTCAATGCATGGTACAAAGACCAAGGCTTCAGCGTGGATATCATCCAAGCGGTACTGGCTAACCGTCCAACTAAACCTGCAGACTTCGACCAGCGTGTGAAAGCGGTATCTCACTTCCGTGAACTAGAAGCCGCTGAAGCACTAGCCGCTGCGAACAAGCGTGTAGGCAACATCCTTGCGAAGTTCGACGGTGAACTCGCTGCTGAGATCAACCTAGCTCTTCTACAAGAAGACGCAGAGAAAGCTCTAGCAGAAAGCGTTGAAGTAATGACAGAAGCGCTAGAGCCGGCATTCGCTACAGGTAACTACCAAGAAGCGCTAAGCAAGCTAGCGGGTCTACGCGAGCCTGTTGATGCCTTCTTCGATAACGTAATGGTAATGGCTGACGACGAAGCTCTGAAGAAGAACCGTCTAACACTACTGAACAACCTACGTAACCTGTTCCTACAGATTGCAGATATCTCTTTACTACAAAAGTAAGCCTTCGATTAAACCTCAGAAGACCTTACTTAAAGTAAGACCTTTAAAGCCCAACTCCACGGAGTTGGGCTTTATTTTTCCGCTTATTCTAGCCTGCCCCAATTTAGTGCTTTTCGTCTTATGACCATTAAGGTATGTTCAAGGATTACTCGATTGATCAGCCACGCACTGATCTCTGATAACAAAAAGCAATGACAATAATGAATTAGGTAAAATCTGCGATGCAATTCTCTCAATTTGGTGAAAAATTTAATCAGTACTCAGGTATCACACAATTAATGGATGATCTCAATGATGGTCTACGCACTCCAGGTGCCATCATGCTCGGAGGCGGTAACCCTGCCGCGATTCCAGCCATGCTCGATTACTTTCATCAAACCAGTGAAGAGATGCTCGCCAGTGGTGAACTCGTGGCCGCCATGGCGAACTACGATGGTCCCCAGGGCAAAGATGCCTTTGTTAAAGCACTCGCTCAATTACTCAAAGATACCTATGGTTGGAACATCAGCGAGAAGAACATTAGCCTGACCAATGGCAGTCAAAGTGGCTTCTTCTACTTATTCAACTTACTGGCAGGCAAGCAACCTGACGGTTCGCATAAAAAGATTCTTCTGCCGCTTGCCCCTGAATACATCGGCTATGGCGACGCTGGCATTGATGAAGATATCTTCGTCTCTTACCACCCAGAAATTGAGCTACTTGATAACGGCTTGTTTAAATACCACGTTGATTTTGAACAGCTTAAAGTCGATGACTCAGTTGCCGCAATTTGTGCCTCTCGCCCAACCAACCCGACAGGTAATGTACTCACTGATGAAGAAATCCATAAATTGGATAAGCTAGCACGTGAAAACAACATTCCACTGATCATCGATAACGCCTACGGTTTACCGTTCCCAAATATTATTTTTGAAGACGTTGAACCCTTCTGGAATGAGAACACCATCCTGTGTATGAGCCTGTCCAAACTCGGTCTACCAGGTGTTCGCTGCGGGATTGTGATTGCGAGTGAAGAGATAACCCAAGCGATGACCAACATGAATGGCATCATCAGCCTAGCTCCAGGCAGCTTAGGCCCTGCGATGGCCAATCGTATGATCGAAAAAGGCGATCTGCTTGAGCTGAGTTCCAATGTGATTAAGCCGTTTTACCAACAAAAGTCTCAACGTGCGGTTCAATTGCTGCAAGAAGCCATTACCGATAAGCGCTTTCGTATCCATAAACCTGAAGGCGCCATCTTCCTATGGCTATGGTTTGATGAGCTGCCTATCACCACAATGGAGCTCTACAAACGCCTTAAATCCCTTGGTGTATTGATTGTCCCAGGTGAGTACTTCTTTATCGGTCAAGAAGATGACTGGGAGCATGCGCATCAGTGCTTGCGCATGAACTATGTTCAGGATGACGAGATGATGCAGAAAGGCATCAAGATTATCGCTGAAGAGGTCGAAAAGGCGTACCAACAAGGATAATACCTAGCCAGCGACCTGAATAATGAATGCTTGCCAAGTCGCTTACGCAAGATACAAAAAAGAGCACCTAGATGGTGCTCTTTCACTCGTTACTCGCAATTATTTGCTTTCAATAAGCTTGCTGCCGTTAATCGCAATTTTACGTGGCTGCATCGCTTCTGGGATTTCGCGTTCTAGGTCAATATGCAGTAGACCATTTTCCATAGTTGCCCCCACGACTTTCACGTAGTCTGCCAGCTGGAATTTTCGCTCAAAATCGCGCTCTGCAATACCTTGATAAACGTATTGTTTCTCTTCTTCTGCTTTACGCTCACCTTTAACAATTAGCATGTTCTCTTTCTGAGTCAGATCTAACTGCTCTTCTGCAAAACCCGCCACGGCCATGGTAATACGGTAGTGGTTTTCGTCTTGCTGCTCGATGTTGTATGGAGGGTAACCGCCAGAAGAGTTCTTTGATGTATTCGCTTCCATCATATTCAAAAGACGATCGAAGCCAATTGCGTTGCGGTAAAGTGGAGTGAAATCTACAGTTCTCATAATGCTATCCTCATAATAAGCAATAGTCTTAGCCGTGAGTTTGCTCAGATCGATGCTCTGTTCGATCCTTGCCAGCTAAGGGATTTATCTTCTACTCCTCGGGCTCAATCAGCACTGGGACGTAGTAATAAATCAGTTCAATTGTGTGCCTCTAAAGTCATCCTCTCTTGAGCGATACCTTATCAGCGAGTCCAGAGGCCTGTTTCTTCTCTCTTGAGCAAGACAGCTTTCCTCTTCACCAATAGATATGTGGATACCACAAATCAGTTTCAAGGGATCGGATTAAAAAATTTTCTATACGCTTCTAGATATCCCCAACTAGGTCGTTCCTCTCTCTTGAGGATAACGCTCCAGCCAATTGAAAAATAATGAAAACATCGGAAATAAAAAAGACCACCATTTCTGGCAGTCCTTTAAAAATTTAGTTTTTTGAGACGAAGCTATTTGGCTTTAGTTCAAGGAAGAGGCGCGGAGCATACGAAGGTATGTGAGCACCTCTGACACAGAAATTAAGCTAAAGAGCGAAGTATCAAAGATACTAAACGTCCAGGTTAGCTACTTTCAATGCATTCTCTTCGATGAAGTTACGACGCGGCTCAACTTGGTCACCCATTAGTGTCGTGAACAACTGGTCAGCACCAACTGCATCTTCGATCGTTACTTGCATCATACGGCGCGTTTCTGGGTCCATTGTGGTTTCCCAAAGCTGATCTGGGTTCATCTCACCTAGACCTTTGTAGCGCTGTAGACTTAGACCGCGACGCGACTCTTTGATTAGCCACTCTAGTGCATCAACAAAGCTTGCAACAGGCTGAGTACGCTCACCACGTTTAATGTATGCGCCCTCTTCGATCAGGCCATCTAGTGCTTCCGATAGGCTTGCTAGCTTGCCGTACTCTTTCGAATTAACTAGGTCAATGCTTAGTACATGCTCATGCGTCACGCCGTGAGTGCGTACCACAATCTTAGGTAGGCTTAGACCTAGCTCTGCGTGCTGCTCAACTTCTGCGTTGTATTGGCTTGCGCCCACTTCTTTCGCGTTTAGCTGCTCGACAAGTTGCTTAGTCCAAGCTTCTACTGCCGCGGCGTCATGACACTGTTCAGCAGTTAAACGCGGCGTGTAGATGAACTCATGAACGAGCGCGCGTGGGTAACGACGGCTCATGCGATCCACCAGCTTGATGCCAGCGTTGTATTGCTGAACCAGTTTCTCTAGTGCTTCACCCGCCAGTGCTGGTGCTTCTGCGTTTACGTGCAGAGATGCGTTATCAAGCGCCAATGCCACTTGGTATTGGTTCATCGCATCTTCATCTTTAATGTACTGCTCTTGCTTACCTTTCTTCACTTTGTAAAGCGGTGGCTGAGCAATGTACACGTAGCCACGCTCGATAAGCTCTGGCATTTGACGGTAGAAGAAGGTCAATAGTAGCGTACGGATGTGCGAACCATCGACGTCAGCATCGGTCATGATGATGATGTTGTGGTAACGCAGTTTGTCTGGGTTGTACTCGTCACGACCGATACCACAGCCTAGTGCAGTAATCAGCGTTGCGACTTCTTGAGAAGAAAGCATCTTGTCGAAACGCGCTTTCTCTACGTTAAGGATTTTACCTTTCAGAGGAAGAATCGCTTGGTTCTTACGGTTACGGCCTTGTTTTGCGGAGCCGCCTGCCGAGTCACCCTCCACTATGTACAGTTCAGAGAGCGCTGGATCTTTTTCCTGACAGTCCGCCAATTTGCCTGGTAGACCGGCTAAGTCTAGTGCGCCTTTCCGACGAGTCATCTCACGTGCTTTACGCGCTGCATCACGAGCACGTGCCGCATCAATGATCTTGGTACAAACGATTTTTGCTTCTGTTGGATGCTCCACAAGGAATTCTGACAGTTTCTCGCCCATTGCAGACTCAACCGCAGATTTCACTTCAGAAGAAACCAGCTTGTCTTTGGTTTGGCTTGAGAATTTTGGATCTGGCACTTTCACCGAGATAACCGCCGTTAGACCTTCACGCGCATCATCACCAGAAGTCGCGGTTTTCGCTTTCTTCGAGAAGCCTTCTTTGTCCATGAACGAGTTCAAGGTACGCGTTAGCGCAGCACGGAAACCCGCAAGGTGGGTACCACCATCACGCTGAGGAATGTTGTTGGTGAAACAGAAGATGTTCTCTTGGTAACCGTCATTCCACTGCATCGCCACTTCAACTGCGATACCATCTTCACGCTCTGCGTTGAAGTGGAAGACTTTCTCGATAATTGGAGTCTTGTTGGTGTTCAAGTGATCAACAAAGGCTTGAATACCACCTTCGTACATGAAGTGATCTTGTTTGTCTTCTTCACGCTCGTCACGTAGCTTGATCGATACGCCAGAGTTTAGAAAAGATAGCTCACGCAGACGTTTTGCGAGAATATCGTAATGGAACTCAGTGTTAGAGAAAGTCTCTTCACTCGGCCAGAAACGGATTTCTGTACCCGTTTTATCTGTCTCACCAATCACAGCCAGTGGTGCTTGAGGCTCACCATGATGATAAGTTTGAGTGTGAATTTGCCCACCGCGATGGATTGTCAGCGTTACTTGCTTAGACAGTGCGTTTACTACCGAAACACCAACACCGTGCAGACCACCCGATACCTTGTATGAGTTGTCGTCAAACTTACCACCCGCGTGAAGTACCGTCATGATAACTTCCGCCGCTGAGACTTTTTCTTCTGGGTGCATCTCGGTAGGGATACCACGACCATCGTCGCGTACCGATACCGAGTTATCTTCATGAATTGTAACCACGATGTCCTGACAGTGACCCGCTAACGCTTCATCAATTGAGTTATCCACCACCTCAAAAACCATGTGGTGCAGACCGGTACCATCATCCGTGTCGCCGATGTACATACCAGGACGCTTACGTACCGCGTCCAGACCTTTTAGTACTTTAATACTCGATGAATCGTAATTTTCAGACATGAGTTATCTTCCACTATATATTTTGCTCTATTGTGCCATGTTCCACATGGAACATCTTACCATTTTCATCTGCCATATCGGCAATCTGGCTTTGCGTAATAGAGCTTACAAAAACTTGTGCCCCCGTCTCTTTTAAGCAGTCCGCAAGACGCTCCCGACGTTGGCTATCTAATTCCGATGCAAAGTCATCTATAAGGTAAACACACTGTTTGCCTGTCATTTCAGTCAAGTGTTGGCCTTGCGCCACTCGTAAGGCACATACCATCAACTTCAGTTGGCCACGAGATAACACATCCTCAACAGGCGTGCCATTTACCTTAATTTTTAAATCTGCCTTATTTGGGCCACTAAAGGTGTAACCTAGGGCCTGATCCCGTTCAAAATTCTTCTCCAGAATTTGCTGATATGGGGTCTCTTTGTCCCAGCCTCGGTAATACTTCAACTGGATATCAAACTCCGGCAGGAAAGTTTGACAGATTTCTTCAGCCTTTGACTTCATTTGCTCAACATACACTGAGCGCCACTGACTGATATTTTCAGCCAACCGAGCCATCTCTTGATCCCAATAACTGAGCTCTCGATAACTGGTTGCTGTTTTCAATAAGGCATTGCGCTGCTTGTTCAAGCGCTTAAATCGCCCCCACGCATCATAGAATGCCGACTCGGTATGAAATACCCCCCAATCGATAAATGCGCGGCGATGTTTCGGCCCATCCGTCAGCAAATCGAACCCTTCAGGGTGTATTAATTGCAGGGGTAAAACCTGCGCCAACTGAGCGAGCTTTTGCCCAGATTGACCGCCTATTTTAACCTCTGTTGAGCCATCACGCTGCTTATTAATGCCAATTGGTAGCTCAAATTGATCCGAGTTCAAAAAACGCCCATGAACAAACAGTTCATTACAGTCATTTTGAATAATTCTGCCGGTCAAAGAGCTCTTGAAAGAACGGCCGTGACCCAACAAATAGATCGCCTCTAAGACGCTGGTTTTGCCACTGCCATTCGGGCCAATAAGAAAGTTAAAGCCTGCTGACAGGTTAATGTCACAGGCTTCAATGTTTCTAAACTGCTTAATGATGAGACGTGTAAGCGGCATGCTAGAGTCGAATTGGCATCACCACGTACATGGCACTGTCGTCTTCTGCGTTTTCAATCAGAGCACTGGCATTCGCATCCGACATCGAGACCCGTACTTTTTCGCAGCGTAACGTGTTGAGCACATCCAATACGTAGCTAACGTTGAAGCCAATTTCGATCGGCTCACCATCAAAGCTCACATCCAACATCTCTTCCGCTTCTTCCTGCTCTGGGTTGTTGGCGGTAATGCGCATTTCAGTATCGGCTAGATTAACGCGAACCCCACGGAATTTTTCGTTGGAAAGAATCGCAGCTCGAGAAAATGCGGAACGCAATTCGTCGCAACCCGCTTCCAACGTCTTGGTTGTATTTTGCGGCATTACGCGGCGATAATCTGGGAAACGGCCATCAACAAGCTTGGATGTGAAGACAAAGTTATTCACTTCAGCGCGCACATTGGAGCTGCCAATTTGCAACGTGACGGGTTGCTCTGGCGCATCCATCAACTTGACCAGCTCAAGGACCCCTTTACGCGGCACAATGATCTGTTGCTGAGCAAAATCAGCGCCCAGTGCCGTTTGCGAAACGGCCATTCGGTGACCATCAGTCGCCACACTGCGTAATGTTGAACCTTCAATTTCAAACAACATACCATTGAGGTAGTAGCGCACATCTTGGTTGGCCATTGAGAACTGAGTTTTCTCAATCAGACCGCGCAGCTCTGCTTGGGTCAATGAGATTTCAACTTCGCTTTGCCAATCTTCGATATTCGGAAAGTCATTAGCTGGTAGCGTCGCTAGAGAGAAGCGGCTACGACCAGAGCGAACTTGAACGCGATCACCTTCTAAGACAAAGGTAATCACCGAGTCATCGGGTAAACCACGACAAATATCAAGGAACTTACGCGACGGGACAGTAATGCTCCCCGCCTCAAAATCGCCTTCTAACGTCACTCGGCTGATCAATTCCACTTCTAAGTCGGTTGCTGTCATTGACAGTACATTGTCTTCGACTTTGAGTAGCAGGTTACCAAGAATAGGCAGAGTTGGACGACCACCTAAAGCCCCTGAGACTTGCTGGAGAGGCTTCAGTAAATGGCTACGCTCAATGGAAAATTTCATAGGACGCTCTTATCAGAATTCTTCTAGCTTTATAAAAGAGATTAGTTCAGGTGCAATGGCCTCGAACATTCAAGGCCATAGAATACTTCGAATTACGAAGAAAGGGTACGAATCAAATTCGAGTAGTCTTCTTTGATGTCATGGCTCTCTTCGCGAAGCTGCTCAATCTTACGACAAGCATGTAAAACTGTCGTGTGGTCACGACCACCAAACGCATCACCGATTTCAGGCAAGCTGTGGTTGGTGAGCTCTTTGGCCAATGCCATCGCAAGCTGACGCGGACGAGCCACCGAACGTGAACGGCGTTTGGACAGGAGATCCGCCACTTTAATCTTGTAGTATTCCGCGACCGTCTTTTGAATGTTATCAATGGTCACTAGCTTCTCTTGCAGAGCAAGCAAGTCGCGCAGTGCTTCACGAACAAAGTCGATGGTAATAGGACGACCAGTAAAGTTAGCGTTGGCGATAACACGGTTCAATGCCCCTTCCAACTCACGAACATTAGAGCGCAGGCGCTTAGCAATGAAGAATGCCACTTCATCTGCAAGGTGGATTTGGTGGTCTTCCGCTTTTTTCATCAAGATCGCAACGCGCGTTTCAAGCTCAGGTGGCTCGATCGCAACCGTCAGACCCCAACCAAAACGGGATTTTAAACGATCTTCTACACCGTTGATCTCTTTCGGGTAACGGTCAGATGTGAGGATGATCTGTTGATTGCCTTCCAATAACGCATTGAAGGTATGGAAAAACTCTTCTTGCGAACGCTCTTTGTTGGCGAAAAATTGAATATCATCGATAAGTAGAGCGTCAACACTGCGATAGTAACGTTTGAACTCTTCGATCGCGTTATTCTGTAGCGCTTTTACCATATCTTGCACGAAACGCTCAGAATGCATGTAAACCACTTTAGCATTCGGTTTGTTGTCCACAATCGCGTTACCGACCGCGTGCAACAAGTGTGTTTTACCTAGGCCAGTACCACCGTATAAGAACAGCGGGTTGTATGCTGAACCAGGGTTATCCGACACCTGACGCGCTGCCGCTAAACCGAGCTGGTTCGATTTACCTTCAACGAAGTTAGTAAACTTGTGTTTTGGGTTGACGTTAGAGCGGTGATTAATGTCTGCAATGGCTTGTGCGTCGTCATCCCAGGTTTTATGAACCGGTTTACGAGCTTGCAATTGTGCCGGTGCCGACGACTCTGCAGCAACATCGGCTGGCGTGCGTTTCGGTGTCGGCTTAGGTGCAGAAACAGGTCTGCTACCCACTTCAAAGCGTAGGCTCGGAATGTCATTACCACAATACTCTTGCAGCAGTCGATTAATGCTGTTGAGGTACTTATCGCGAACCCAATCGAGGACAAAGCGGTTTGGGGCAAACAAGGTGAGCGTATTGTCATTAAGCTCCGCTTGTAGCGGACGAACCCACATGCTGAATTCAGTTGCTGGTAGCTCTTCTTGAAGCTGTTGCAGACATTGCAACCAAAGCGAAGATGACACGGTGCCCCCACTCGAAGTAATTGATTGGAAAAGATTGGCAATTTTACCTGTTGATAACCAAGATCGCTAGCAATAGATCGACGATCCAGTGAATAAGATCCAAGTTATTCACAATATTTTCGACATTATTCGGCGGATCCCCACACACTGCCCCATTTTTACTCACACATTGATCCACATAAGGGCAATTTCCGCCCGATCCTGACTCTGGTGATAACTCTGTGCATGAAATATCGATCGCCACCGTCACAGGATCGAAAAATAATCCTCTGAGCCGTAAGATTTAGACCAAAATATCAACCTTATTACTCTACTATCTAGGATATTTCTCTTAGTTATTTATCTAATTAACTAAAGTAACAGTAATATTTATCCCCATAATTATATGGAGTTGTACTATGAAAATCTGGTTTAAGGCTGCAGTTGCAGCAATCGCTCTGTCTGCTGCGACTGTGCAGGCTGCTACGGAAGTCAAAGTCGGCATGTCTGGCCGTTACTTCCCATTCACTTTCGTTAAGCAAGATCAGCTACAAGGCTTCGAAGTGGACCTATGGGACGAGATTGGTAAACGTAATGATTACAAAGTGGAATACGTAACCGCAAACTTCTCTGGTTTGTTCGGTCTACTCGAAACAGGCCGCATCGATACAATTTCTAACCAAATTACAATGACAGACGCTCGTAAAGCAAAATACCTATTTGCTGACCCATACGTGGTGGATGGTGCACAAATTACGGTTCGTAAAGGCAACGACGAGATCAAAGGTGTTCAAGATCTTGCGGGCAAGACGGTAGCTGTAAACCTAGGTTCAAACTTTGAACAGCTACTGCGTGATTACGACAAAGATGGCAAGATCAATATCAAAACTTACGACACAGGTATCGAGCACGATGTTGCACTAGGCCGCGCTGATGCATTCGTGATGGATCGCCTTTCAGCACTAGAGCTAATTAAAAAGACAGGTCTTCCTCTTCAACTTGCAGGCGAACCGTTTGAAACGATTCAAAACGCTTGGCCATTTGTAAACAATGAAAATGGTAAGAAACTGCAAGCAGAAGTTAACCAAGCGCTTGCAGCAATGCGCGCAGACGGTACTCTAGCGCAAATTTCTGAAAAGTGGTTTGGTGCAGACATCACTAAATAATGTGACCACTCCGCTACTTTTGTTGAAGTAGGCTTTTCTAACCCACTGCTTTCCTTCCTTTGCAGTGGGTTTTGCTTTTCTATGTCGTTATACACTGGGACACGTTATGGGATTCGATTTTAACTACATGCTGGAGTTGATGCCGATACTGCTTAAGTATCTGGGAACAACTATGGAGATGGCCGTTTGGGGTCTGATCTTCTCTTTAATACTGTCAGTGATTCTCGCCAATATCCGCGTATTCAAGGTTCCAGTGCTCGATCAACTGAGCCAGCTGTATATCAGCTTCTTCCGTGGCACGCCTCTGTTAGTACAGCTATTTTTGCTTTACTACGGCTTACCACAGATTTTCCCATGGATGGTCGGGCTAGATGCTTTCAGTGCCGCTGTCATCGGTTTGACCTTGCACTTCGCCGCCTACATGGCAGAAAGTATTCGCGCTGCCATTATTGGTATTGATCGTAGCCAGATGGAAGCGAGCCTCTCAGTTGGCATGACGACGACACAAGCGATGCGTCGCGTCATTTTGCCGCAAGCGACTCGTGTGGCCTTGCCTTCACTGATGAACTACTTCATCGATATGATCAAATCAACGTCACTGGCCTTTACGCTAGGCGTTGCAGAGATTATGGCCAAAGCACAAATGGAGGCATCATCAAGCTTCCGTTTCTTTGAAGCGTTTCTTGCGGTTGCACTTATTTACTGGGGTGTGGTGGTTATCCTTACTCGTGTTCAAATCTGGGCAGAAGCTAAACTCAATAAGGCGTACGTACGATGATCAAACTGAGCAATATTCGAAAACGCTTCGGGGATACTGAAGTGCTAAAAGGGATTGACCTTGAGATAAAACAAGGTGAGATCATCGTCATTATTGGCTCTAGCGGAACAGGCAAGTCGACATTACTTCGCACAGTAAATTTCTTAGAGAATGCCGACAAAGGGGTCATCACGATTGATGATGTCAGCGTCGATAGTGAAAATCACACCAAAGCCGAAGTTCTCGCTTTGCGTCGTAAGACAGGCTTTGTGTTCCAAAACTATGCGCTTTTCGCCCACATGACCGCGAGACAAAACATCGCTGAAGGGCTGATGACTGTGCGTGGTTGGAAAAAAACAGACGCACTTCAACGCGCGCAAGAGATTCTTGATGATATTGGCTTAGGCGATAAGGGTGACAGTTATCCAGCAGCGCTGTCTGGTGGTCAACAGCAGCGTGTGGGTATCGGACGCGCTATGGCGCTGCAACCAGAACTGCTGCTTTTCGATGAGCCAACATCGGCACTTGATCCTGAATGGGTGGGTGAAGTTCTTAATTTAATGAAGGACTTAGCTACAAAACATCAGACCATGCTGGTGGTCACTCATGAGATGCAATTTGCTAGAGAGGTCGCCGATCGGGTGATCTTTATGGCAGAAGGGCACATTGTTGAGCAAGGTTCTCCACAGGATATCTTTGGAAATCCACAAGATCCTCGCTTACAAAAATTCCTTCGACAAGTTGGTGCAGAGTAAAGATCACAAAAGAGGATCGTTTGATCCTTGAGATTTTGCTCACACTACGTATAATCGCTCGGCCGGAATTTAGCGCTTGCACAAAGATTGACACTTTGTGTGACTGTGATTACAATTCCGCCTCTTTGTTGAGAGGCGTCGGTTTGTCCTCTTTATATATAGAGAAGACCTCGTATACCCACGCCGGGTTAACATTGACCTAAAACTACTGATCAGTAAAGGTAATAACCATGTCTAAACGCACTTTTCAACCTTCAGTTCTAAAGCGCAAGCGTACTCACGGTTTCCGTGCACGTATGGCTACTAAGAACGGTCGTGCAACAATCAACGCACGTCGTGCTAAAGGCCGTAAGCGTCTTTCTAAGTAATCTTCGATTATTTTGAATACGTACGCGTTCAATCGGGAGTTACGCTTGTTAACTCCCGAGCATTATCAAAATGTCTTTCAGCAAGCTCATCGAGCTGGCTCTCCTCATTTCACTATCATTGCTCGCAAAAATTCCTTATCTCACCCAAGACTAGGTTTAGCCGTTCCGAAGAAACAGATTAAAACTGCTGTTGGTCGTAATCGCTTCAAGCGTCTCGCTCGCGAAAGCTTTCGTAACAAACAACATCAGCTTCCTAACAAAGATTTTGTTGTTATTGCCAAGAAAAGCGCGCAAGATTTAAGCAACGATGAAATGTTTAAACTGTTTGATAAATTATGGCAGCGTCTGTCTCGCCCCTCTCGCGGTTAGCGATCGGCCTCGTCCGACTCTATCAAGGCTTTATTAGTCCACTTCTTGGACCGCGTTGTCGTTTTACTCCAACCTGCTCTACTTATGCCATTGAAGCGTTGAAAGCTCACGGTTTTGTAAAAGGGTGTTGGTTATCAAGCAAACGTCTATTAAAATGCAACCCTTTAAATAAAAAGGGTTGGACATACGACCCCGTTCCACCAGTCCAAAAACAAGACAGAGACAATTAACGATGGATTCTCAACGTAATATCCTGTTAATCGCGCTAGCACTGGTTTCTTTCCTATTGTTCCAACAATGGCAAGTTGCAAAGAACCCAACGCCTCAGCCGGTTGAGCAGGCTCAATCAAGCAGTACTCTACCTGCCCCATCTTTTGCTGACGAGCTAGATCCAGCTCCTGGTCAGCAAGCTTCTGCTAAAACGATTACCGTGACCACTGATGCATTGACTCTGTCGATTGATACAGTTGGTGGTGATGTCATTCACGCAGATCTAAACCAATACTCGGCTGAGATGGATTCTGCTGATGCATTCGTTTTACTTAAAAACGAGCCTGGTCACCAGTTCATCGCTCAAAGTGGCCTTGTTGGCCCTCAAGGTATCGACCTAAGCAGTACTAACCGTCCTGCATACGCAGTCAGCACGGATAGCTTCACTCTAGCAGATGGCCAAGATGAACTTCGCGTTCCAATGACATACGCAGCAAACGGCTTAGAGTACACTAAGACATTCATCCTTAAGCGTGGCAGCTACGCGATCGACGTTGAATACAACGTTGTGAACAACTCTGGCAACAACGCGACATTCGGTATGTACGCTCACCTACGTCAAAACCTTCTTGACGCTGGTGGCAGCATCACAATGCCAACTTACCGTGGTGGCGCATACTCAACAGAAGATACGCGCTACAAGAAATACAGCTTCGAAGATATGCAAGATCGTAACTTGTCTCTAAACCTGCCAGATGGTCAAGGTTGGGCGGCAATGATCCAGCACTACTTCGCATCAGCATGGATTCCACGCAACGAGCCAGGCACCAACCTATACACTCGCGTTATTGGCAATCTTGGCGATATCGGCGTTCGTATGCCGAACAAAACCATCGCAACCGGTGACAGCGCTCAAATGACGGCAACGCTTTGGGTCGGTCCAAAACTTCAAGACCAGATGGCTGAAGTTGCACCAAACCTAGACCTGGTTGTCGATTACGGCTGGCTATGGTTCATTGCGAAACCTCTGCACTCACTGCTTTCGTTTATTCAAAGCTTTGTTGGCAACTGGGGTGTGGCAATCATCTGTTTAACGTTCATCGTACGTGGTGCCATGTACCCACTAACGAAAGCGCAATACACATCTATGGCGAAAATGCGCATGCTGCAACCTAAACTGCAAGCAATGCGTGAGCGTATTGGCGATGACCGTCAGCGCATGAGTCAAGAAATGATGGAACTGTACAAGAAAGAGAAAGTGAACCCACTAGGTGGCTGTCTTCCTCTTATCCTACAGATGCCTATCTTCATCGCACTATACTGGGCACTGATGGAATCGGTTGAGCTACGTCACTCGCCATTCTTCGGTTGGATTCATGACCTTTCAGCGCAAGACCCGTACTACATCTTGCCACTACTGATGGGTGCATCCATGTTCCTAATCCAGAAGATGAGCCCGACGACCGTGACGGATCCAATGCAGCAGAAGATCATGACCTTTATGCCGGTTATGTTTACTTTCTTCTTCCTGTTCTTCCCATCAGGTCTGGTTCTATACTGGCTAGTATCGAACATCGTAACGCTTATCCAACAAACGCTTATTTACAAAGCATTGGAGAAAAAAGGCTTACACTCTAAGTAACCTTTAATGCGAAATTATTATCAAAGGCGGCCAAAAGGTCGCCTTTTTTATTTGAGCTGATTACAATTCATCACATTACTTATTTGCCATGCAATGGCACCGAGATTCTACAGGCACAACTATGACTACAGATACCATTGTCGCCCAAGCAACCGCCCCTGGTCGTGGCGGCGTCGGCATTATTCGAGTATCCGGCCCACTGGCAGAGAAAGTCGCTCAAGAAGTAACAGGGAAAACACTGCGTCCACGCTATGCAGAATACTTACCCTTTACCTCGCAAGATGGCTCCCAACTTGACCAAGGTATCGCATTGTACTTCCCGAACCCGCATTCATTCACTGGTGAAGATGTCCTTGAACTGCAAGGTCATGGCGGCCCTGTCGTGATGGACATGCTAATAAAACGCATCCTACAAATACCGGGGATTCGTACCGCAAGACCGGGGGAATTTTCAGAGCGCGCATTTTTAAATGACAAACTCGATCTCGCTCAAGCAGAAGCCATTGCTGACTTAATCGATGCGAGTTCGGAAGAAGCGGCTAAATCCGCCCTACAATCACTGCAAGGTGCGTTCTCGCAACGTATTCACACTCTGGTCGAATCCCTGATCCACCTTCGCATCTATGTTGAAGCGGCAATTGACTTCCCAGAAGAAGAGATCGACTTTCTGGCTGATGGAAAAGTAGCAGGCGATCTGCAAGCCATCATTGATAACCTGAGTGCGGTACGCCAAGAGGCGAACCAAGGCGCGATTATGCGTGAAGGCATGAAGGTGGTTATCGCTGGTCGTCCGAATGCGGGTAAATCAAGCCTGCTCAATGCACTATCAGGCAAAGAGTCGGCCATTGTGACCGACATCGCAGGAACTACACGTGACGTGCTGCGTGAACATATCCATATCGATGGCATGCCACTACATATCATTGATACTGCCGGTCTGCGTGACGCCTCTGATGAAGTCGAGAAAATCGGCATTGAACGCGCTTGGGACGAAATCGCTCAAGCGGACCGCGTACTCTTTATGGTTGATGGCACAACCACAGATGCCACCGATCCAAAAGAAATTTGGCCAGACTTCGTTGATCGCCTACCAGATAACATTGGTATGACAGTGATCCGCAATAAAGCTGATCAAACCGGTGAAGATCTTGGCATTTGTCATGTCAACGCTCCAACTCTTATCCGCTTATCAGCGAAGACGGGTGAAGGTGTCGAGTCACTACGCAGCCATTTAAAAGAGTGCATGGGCTTTGCTGGAGGTAATGAAGGCGGCTTTATGGCTCGTCGCAGACACCTAGAGGCACTGGAACGCGCAGCCGAACACCTAGACATTGGTCAACAGCAGCTTGAGGGCTATATGGCTGGGGAGATTTTGGCAGAAGAGCTGCGTATCGCTCAGCAACATTTGAGTGAAATCACTGGCGAGTTCAGCTCAGATGACCTACTGGGCCGCATCTTCTCTTCTTTCTGTATCGGTAAATAATCATCGACAGTGCGACCTCTAGGTCGCACTTCTTTTAGTAAAGGACGAACAATGATTCACATTATAACAGGCAGCACTTTAGGCGGAGCTGAATATGTGGGTGACCACCTAAGCGATCTTCTGATTGAGAAAGGGTTTGAAACCACAATCCACAACCAACCAGACATTAACGATATTGAAAACAAAGGGACATGGCTTGTTATCACATCAACGCATGGTGCGGGCGAATATCCAGATAACATTCAGCCCTTCATTAGCGCATTGCAAAACACACCACCTAAAATGAGTGAGGTTAAGTATGCCGTGATCGCGATTGGTGACTCGAGCTACGACACCTTCTGTGCCGCTGGAAAACATGCCCATGACCTTCTGGAAGATATTGGTGCAGCCCCCATTACTGACTGTTTAACCATCGATGTACTCAGCCACTCAGTACCCGAAGATGCAGCTGAAACTTGGTTACTAGAACATATTGAACGCTTCTAATCCCCAATTCAGAGTCGTTTTTCGGCTCTGATTTCCTCTCTGTGAATAACTTCTCCCACCACTTTTAAGTTTACTTGGTCAAAAAGCGACCATTCGGTCTGTGGATAAACTAGATCAAATCCAGTGACTTTCCTATAGTTATCCCAATAACAACTCGGATCCTTTTTTACCCCTGTGTATAACCATCAAATTTGATCTCAGGAAATCCTCGATCTGATCAAGGGCTGATCACAGATTACGATCCATAAAACATCCATGATCTTGTTGATCATTTTTGAGTTATCCACAGAGATCGTCGATCCTAATAATAGATCTAATAAAAGATCATATATATAGATCTTATATATATAAGTCTTTCAAGCCTTTAAATGAAAAGTCTCAAAAGCGTTTCCACACTCTGTGAAAGAAGGTAGAATAACGCTCTTTTATCTTTCTATAGCTTGATTGAATACCTGAGGTCAGTTCATGCTCTATCACGAAAACTTTGACGTCATTGTCGTTGGTGGCGGTCACGCAGGAACGGAAGCCGCATTAGCATCTGCACGGACAGGTCAAAAGACCCTTTTGCTTACTCACAATATCGATACTTTGGGCCAAATGTCATGTAACCCAGCAATCGGTGGTATTGGTAAAGGTCACCTAGTCAAAGAAGTCGATGCAATGGGTGGTTTAATGGCTCAGGCTATCGATCATGCGGGTATTCAATTTCGAACGCTCAATGCCTCTAAAGGCCCAGCTGTACGAGCGACTCGAGCGCAAGCAGACCGTGCTCTGTACAAAGCGTATGTTCGTGAAGCCCTTGAAAATGCTGACAACTTAACGCTTTTCCAACAGTCAGTGGATGACCTAATTGTGGAAAATGACACCGCTGTAGGTGTTGTAACCCAAATGGGGCTTAAGTTTCGAGCAAAAGCCGTGGTCCTTACCGTCGGCACCTTTTTAGGTGGCAAGATCCATATTGGTATGGAGAGCTCTTCAGGTGGTCGAGCTGGGGATCCACCTTCGATCGCGCTAGCTGATCGTCTCCGTGAGCTCCCATTCCGTGTTGATCGTCTTAAAACAGGGACACCTCCAAGGATCGATGCTCGAAGTGTCGATTTCTCAGAGTTGGAAGTACAACATGGTGATAATCCAACACCAGTATTTTCATTCATGGGACAACGCACTCAGCATCCTCGTCAAATCCCATGTTTCATCACGCATACTAACGAAAGTACGCATGAAGTGATCCGCAACAACCTTGATCGCAGTCCAATGTACGCTGGAGTGATTGAAGGGATTGGTCCTCGTTACTGTCCTTCGATCGAGGACAAAGTGATGCGTTTTGCTGACAAAAACAGCCACCAGATTTTTATTGAACCAGAAGGTTTGACGACTCACGAACTCTATCCAAATGGTATTTCCACCAGCTTACCATTTGATGTTCAGGTTCAGATCGTGCGTTCGATGAAAGGGTTTGAAAACGCGCATATTGTTCGTCCTGGTTATGCGATTGAATACGATTTCTTTGACCCACGTGATTTGAAACAGACTTACGAAACCAAGTTTATTAGCGGTCTGTTTTTTGCCGGCCAAATCAACGGCACAACGGGTTACGAAGAAGCAGCTGCACAGGGCTTGATGGCGGGCTTGAACGCAAGCTTGCACAGCCAAGGTAAAGAAGGCTGGAGCCCACGTCGCGATCAAGCTTACATGGGCGTGCTAATTGACGATTTGTCTACCATGGGTACCAAAGAACCGTACCGCATGTTCACCTCTCGTGCAGAATACCGCCTCTTGTTGCGTGAAGATAACGCAGACTTGCGTTTGACAGAAAAAGCTCGCGAGCTAGGTTTGATTGATGATGCGCGTTGGGCACGTTTCAACGAAAAAATCGACAACATGGAAAAAGAGCGTCAACGTCTGAAAGAAACGTGGATGAATCCTAAATCAGAAGGTATCGATGCCCTTAATGCGATTCTAAAATCGCCAATGTCTCGTGAAGCAAGTGGCGAAGATCTTCTGCGTCGTCCTGAGATGACCTATTCACAGCTCACGGCTCTGGATCGTTTTGCGCCTGCACTTGAGGATCAACAAGCCGCTGAGCAAGTTGAAATCCAAGTGAAATACGAAGGTTACATTCAGCGACAGCAAGATGAGATCGAAAAATCTCTGCGTCATGAGAACACGAAACTACCTGTCGATATGGATTACTCCAAAGTTAGTGGTCTCTCCAATGAAGTAGTCGCAAAACTGACGGAAGCGAAACCTGAAAGTATCGGTATTGCTTCTCGTATTTCTGGTATTACACCAGCTGCGATTTCCATTTTGCTGGTTCACTTGAAAAAGCAAGGCATTTTAAAAAAAGGTGAGGTCGCGTAATGAGCCAACTTCGTAATAAGCTTGATGAACTCATCGCGCAAACTGACTTAGAAGTGTCTGAACTGCAACGTAACCAACTGGTTGGTTACGTTGAAATGCTCAATAAGTGGAACAAAGCGTACAACTTGACTTCGGTTCGTGATCCCGAAGAAATGCTAGTGAAACATATTCTAGATAGCATTATCGTTAGCACTCACTTACAAGGTGAGCGCTTTATTGATGTAGGCACAGGTCCTGGACTTCCGGGAATTCCTCTGGCCATTATGTGCCCAGATAAGCACTTTCACTTACTCGACAGCCTTGGCAAGCGTATCCGTTTTATCAAGCAAGCACTCCATGAGCTGAAGATCGAAAATGTGATGCCGATTCAAAGTCGCGTCGAAGAGTTTCAACCACAAGAAAAATTTGATGCCGTACTGAGCCGAGCATTCGCATCTATGGTAGATATGGTAAGTTGGTGTCACCACCTTCCAAAAGCCGAAACAGGGCTATTTTTGGCACTGAAGGGGCAATTACCACAGGGTGAGATTGATGAACTTCCTGAGTGGTGTTGTGTGACCGACATCAAAGCTTTGAATGTTCCTCAATTGGAAGGTGAGCGTCATCTAGTAATCTTATCGCGCAAGGAATAATAGCGAGGTCCATTGTGGGTAAAATCGTAGCGATCGCCAACCAGAAAGGTGGAGTTGGTAAGACAACAACCTGTATCAACTTAGCGGCCTCTATGGCTGCGACTAAGCGTAAAGTCTTGGTGATTGATCTTGATCCACAAGGGAACGCAACCATGGCCAGTGGCGTTGACAAGTATCAAGTCGATGCGACTGCCTATGAACTTCTCGTCGAAGATGTGCCGTTTTCTGAAGTGGTCTGTACGAACACATCAGGAAACTATGATTTGATTGCCGCGAACGGAGATGTGACGGCGGCTGAAATCAAGCTAATGGAAGTCTTCGCTCGAGAAGTACGCCTAAAGCACGCTCTTGCGTCAGTTCGCGATAACTATGATTTCATCTTTATCGATTGTCCTCCCTCTCTAAACCTTCTTACAATCAATGCCATGGCCGCAGCGGATTCGGTCTTGGTTCCTATGCAGTGTGAGTACTTTGCATTAGAAGGTTTAACGGCGTTAATGGACACAATCAGTAAACTTGCGGCCGTGGTGAATGAGAACCTAAAGATTGAAGGGTTGCTGCGCACCATGTATGACCCTCGCAATCGGCTCTCGAATGAAGTGTCCGATCAACTGAAGAAGCACTTTGGCAACAAGGTGTACCGCACTGTTATTCCTCGTAATGTTCGTTTGGCTGAAGCGCCAAGCCATGGCAAACCAGCCATGTACTACGACAAATACTCTGCAGGCGCAAAAGCCTATCTCGCGCTTGCTGGCGAAATGCTTCGCCGTGAAGAAGTACCTGCATAAACCAACCAAAGGAACTCCGTCTCATGTCTAAACGTGGTTTGGGTAAAGGGCTTGATGCTCTGCTTTCGACTAGTTCGCTAGCGCGTGAAAAACAGCAAAATGCGCTCCAGAGTCAACAGCTCTCATCTGAAGGTGAATTGACCGACTTAAGCATCAACAGTCTTAAGCCTGGCGTTTATCAACCACGCAAAGATATGTCACCTGAGGCACTAGAGGAGTTGGCAGCGTCGATTGAATCCCAAGGCATTATCCAGCCGATTGTCGTTCGTCAGGTTGAACACGACAAATTTGAGATTATCGCGGGTGAACGGCGCTGGCGTGCGGCGCGGAAAGCGGGTCTAAAACAAGTGCCTTGTGTGATCAAAAATGTGGAAGATCGCGCGGCGATCGCGATGGCATTGATCGAAAACATTCAACGCGAAGATCTCAACGTGATTGAAGAGGCGGTTGCGCTTGAGCGTTTGCAAACAGAATTCTCACTGACTCATCAGCAGGTCGCTGATGTGATAGGTAAGTCTCGAGCGGCTGTCAGCAACATATTACGTCTTAATCAGTTAGAAAATGACGTAAAAGGTTTGGTTTCAGACAATTTGCTCGATATGGGGCATGCTCGAGCACTGCTAGCTCTTGAGGGCGAACAACAAATCGAAGTTGCCCAACAAGTGGCCAAGAAGCAATTAACGGTTCGTCAAACGGAACAACTTGTAAAAAAATGTCTGCAACCGGCAGTTGAAGATAAAAATGCTCCTCAAGATGTGGAGATACAAGAATTGTCACAAAAATTGAGTGTAATGCTCGGGGGTAAAGTTGCTATTGTCCGAAACCCTAGCGGAAAGTCGAAAGTGACGATTAGTCTTGATGAGCCTCACAAATTAGAGCAACTGATTGCCAAGCTAGAGAGCTAAATGAGATAATTGATCTCAATCAATTATGTAAAAAACTATTTTTTGTGCGAAAGTTGTCGGTTTGTAAACAAAAATGTAACTTTTTGCGGGCTTTTAATTGCATTAAGGCACACTGACCGTATAATTTTTGCCAATTTCCCAGCACAGAGTGAAGTCGTGCAAAGTGGATATTACTAGAGGTACGAATACATGGTGGCTGCGTTAGCTAGACCAGGACGAGAGCTTGCTAAGCGATTGTTGTTGATCGAAATGGGCGCGGTTACGTTAGTGGCAGCAGGAATGGCGATTGCTGTAAATACTGAATGGGGAGTTTCAGCGCTAATTGGTGGTGGCATTTTTGTTATCGCTAATGCTGTATTTGCCTTGTGTGCTTTTCTCTTTGTAGGGGCTCGTGCTGCCAAAATGGTTGCTGCGTCTTTCTACACTGGGGAAGCACTAAAGATTCTCATCACAGTGGCACTCTTTTCCGTTGCTTACATGTATATGCAGGTGGAACTCGTTCCCCTGAAACTAACCTATTTGCTGGTACTTGGGATTAACATCTTTGCGCCAGCGCTATTCATTAACAACAAAAAATAGGATGAGTTATGGCTGCGCCAGGTGAAGCGCTAACAGCTTCCGGTTACATCACTCACCACCTTACTCACCTTTCAACTTACAAGTTGGGGTTAGTGGCGGAAGAGACGAGTTTCTGGAACATACACATCGATAGCCTGTTGTTTTCTTGGATCACTGGTTTAATGTTCTTAGGAGTGTTTTACAAAGTAGCTAAGAAGTCGACAGTAGGTGTGCCGGGTAAGCTTCAATGTTTTGTTGAAATGATCGTAGAATTTGTCGCGGAAAACGTCAAAGATACGTTCCATGGACGCAACCCATTGATTGCCCCTCTCGCACTGACTATCTTTTGTTGGGTATTTTTAATGAACTTGATGGACCTTGTGCCTATCGATTTCTTACCTTACCCAGCAGAGCATTGGCTAGGTATTCCTTATCTTAAGATAGTACCTTCTGCTGATGCGAACATCACCATGGGAATGGCAATAGGCGTATTCGCTCTGATGATTTTCTACAGCATCAAAGTGAAAGGTCTAGGTGGGTTTGCCAAAGAACTAGCATTACATCCATTTAATCACTGGACGATGATTCCGTTTAACCTACTGATTGAAGTGGTATCGCTACTAGCGAAACCTCTATCACTTGGTATGCGTCTATTCGGTAACATGTTCGCAGGTGAGGTTGTATTCATTCTTTGTGCGGCAATGCTACCATGGTTCCTTCAATGGATGGGTTCACTTCCGTGGGCGATTTTCCATATTCTGGTAATCACGATTCAGGCCTTCGTGTTTATGATGCTAACGATTGTTTATATGTCAATGGCACACGAAGACAGCGATCACTAATTTTTTAAACTCTTATTAGTCAAAAGTATATTTGGAGATAGTAATGGAAACTGTATTGAGCTTTTCAGCAATCGCAGTAGCAATCATCGTTGGTCTATGTGCAGTAGGTACTGCAATCGGCTTCGCAGTACTAGGTGGTAAATTCCTAGAAGGTGCTGCACGTCAACCAGAAATGGCACCAATGCTACAAGTTAAGATGTTCATCATCGCGGGTCTACTGGATGCGGTTCCAATGATCGGTATCGTAATCGCTCTACTATTTACTTTCGCAAACCCATTCGTTGGTCAACTAGCTGGTTAATCTTTGCTTTTCAAAGGCAAGCATCGGTTTGTCATTGATTAACACTAAGTCCAATAAAGAGGGGTAGCTGTTGTGAATATGAACGCAACTCTGCTAGGTCAAGCAATCTCGTTCGCACTATTTGTGTGGTTCTGCATGAAATATGTATGGCCGCCAATCATGAACGCTATTGAAGAACGTCAGAAAAAAATCGCTGATGGCCTTCAAGCGGCAGAACGAGCTGAGAAAGACTTGAATCTAGCTCAAGCTAATGCTTCTTCTCAAATGAAAGAAGCGAAGCGCACAGCAACTGAGGTCATTGAGCAAGCGAACAAGCGTAAGACTCAAATTCTAGACGAAGCTCGCGAGGAAGCTCAGGCAGAACGCCAGAAAATCCTTGCTCAAGCGGAAGCTGAAATTGAAGCTGAACGCAACCGTGCGCGCGATGAACTGCGCAAACAAGTTGCAACTCTGGCTTTAGCTGGTGCTGAGAAAATCCTTGAGCGTTCAATCGATAAAGATGCGCACAAAGATCTTCTCGACAACATTACTGCAAAACTTTAAGTCTGGGGGCGCACATGGCTGATATGACTACTATCGCACGCCCCTATGCTAAAGCAGCATTCGACTTTGCTGTTGAAAAAGACCAACTAGACCAATGGGGTCAAATGTTGTCTTTTGCAGCGGAAGTTGCCAATAACGAACAAATTCATGAGCTGTTAACCAGCTCAATGTCTGCAGACAAACTTGCAGAAGTATTTGTTGCGGTATGTGGCGAACAAGTTGATGAGTTCGGTCAAAACCTGATTAAGGTGATGGCTGAGAATGGTCGATTACAGGCCCTTCCTGATGTATGCGCTGAGTTCTTGTTACTTAAGCAAGAACACGAGAAAGAAATCACCGTTGAAGTTACTTCAGCAACAGAACTTTCTGACCAGCAAAAAGCAGACATCAGCAGCAAACTTGAAACGCGTCTTGAACGCAAAGTCCAGCTGAATTGCAGCGTAGATGAGGCCCTACTTGGTGGGGTTATTATTAGAGCCGGAGACTTAGTCATCGATAACTCAGCACGTGGCCGTTTAAGCCGCCTGAGCGATGCATTGCAGTCTTAATGGGGATTGGAGCATGCAACTTAATTCCACGGAAATTAGCGATCTAATCAAACAACGTATCGAATCTTTCGAAGTTGTTAGTGAAGCTCGCAACGAAGGTACTATCGTATCGGTAAGCGACGGTATCATTCGCATTCACGGCCTAGCGGACGTGATGCAAGGTGAAATGATTGAATTACCGGGTGGCCGTTATGCACTAGCACTTAACCTTGAGCGTGACTCGGTTGGTGCGGTTGTAATGGGTCCATATGCTGACCTTAAGGAAGGCATGAAAGTTACAGGTACTGGTCGTATTCTTGAAGTACCAGTTGGTCCTGAATTGCTTGGTCGTGTTGTAAACACGCTAGGTGAGCCAATTGATGGTAAAGGTCCAATCGAAGCGAAACTGTCTTCGCCTGTAGAAGTGATTGCACCAGGTGTAATCGATCGTAAGTCGGTTGATCAACCTGTTCAAACTGGTTACAAATCTGTTGACTCAATGATCCCAATTGGTCGTGGTCAGCGTGAGCTTGTAATCGGTGACCGTCAGACTGGTAAAACAGCAATGGCGATCGATGCAATCATCAACCAGAAAAACTCTGGTATTTTCTCAATCTACGTAGCTATCGGTCAGAAAGCATCGACTATCGCTAACGTAGTTCGCAAACTAGAAGAGCACGGCGCGCTAGCAAACACTATCGTTGTTGTTGCATCGGCTTCTGAATCTGCAGCGCTACAATACCTAGCGCCATACGCAGGTTGTGCGATGGGTGAATACTTCCGTGATCGCGGAGAAGACGCACTGATTGTTTATGATGATCTATCTAAGCAAGCGGTAGCTTACCGTCAGATCTCTCTACTACTAAAACGCCCACCAGGTCGTGAAGCATTCCCAGGTGACGTTTTCTACCTCCACTCACGTCTACTAGAGCGTGCAGCTCGTGTAAGCGAAGAGTACGTAGAAAAGTTCACTAACGGTGAAGTGAAAGGTAAGACAGGTTCTTTAACTGCACTGCCTATCATTGAAACTCAAGCTGGTGACGTTTCAGCATTCGTACCGACAAACGTAATCTCGATTACTGACGGTCAGATCTTCCTACAGACTGAGCTATTCAACGCGGGTGTTCGCCCAGCGGTTGACCCAGGTATCTCAGTATCTCGTGTTGGTGGTTCTGCACAGACGAAAATCATCAAGAAGCTATCAGGCGGTATCCGTACAGCACTAGCTCAGTACCGTGAACTTGCGGCATTCGCACAGTTCTCATCTGACCTTGATGAAGCGACAAAGAAACAGCTAGACCACGGTCAGAAAGTTACAGAACTAATGAAGCAGAAGCAGTACGCTCCTATGTCTGTATTTGACCAAGCGCTAGTAATCTTTGCGGCAGAGCGCGGCTACCTAGCAGATGTTGAACTAAGCAAACTGCTAGATTTCGAAGCGGCTCTACTATCGTTCGCTCGCGGTCAATACGCTGAATTTGCAGCTGAGATCGACAAGACGGGTGCATACAACGATGAAGTTGAAGCGCAGCTTAAGAAGCTGACTGACGACTTCGTAGCAACCCAAACTTGGTAATAGGTCGGTGGCAGTAATGCCACCAACTAATGGAGAGTAACGATGGCCGGCGCAAAAGAGATACGTAATAAAATCGGTAGTGTTAAAAGCACTCAGAAGATTACGAAAGCAATGGAAATGGTAGCAGCTTCAAAAATGCGTCGTTCTCAAGATGCAATGGAAGCTTCTCGTCCATACGCTGAAACAATACGTAAAGTGATCGGTCACGTAGCTAACGCGAGTCTAGAGTATCGTCATCCATACCTAGAAGAGCGTGAAGCTAAGCGTGTTGGTTACATCATCGTTTCTACAGACCGTGGCCTATGTGGCGGCTTGAACATTAACGTGTTCAAAAAAGCAGTCACAGACATGCAAAGCTGGAAAGAGAAAGGCGCTGAAATTGAACTGGCATTGATTGGTTCTAAAGCAACTGGCTTCTTTAACAACAGCGGTGCAAAAGTAGCGGCACAGGTTTCTGGTCTAGGTGATAAGCCTAGCCTTGAAGACCTAATCGGTTCTGTAAGCGTAATGCTGAAGAAATACGATGAAGGTGAGTTGGACCGTTTATACGTAGTTAGCAACAAGTTTGTGAACACTATGGTTCAACAACCAACGATCGATCAATTACTACCTTTGCCTAAATCGGACAGCGAAGAGATGCAGCGTACCCACCAGTGGGACTACATCTACGAGCCAGAACCAAAAGCGCTACTAGATACGCTTCTAGTGCGTTATGTGGAATCTCAAGTATACCAAGGTGTGGTTGAGAACCTTGCTTGTGAGCAAGCGGCTCGAATGATTGCAATGAAAGCTGCAACTGATAATGCGAGCAACTTGATTGATGATTTAGAACTTGTGTACAACAAAGCCCGTCAGGCTGCGATCACACAAGAGCTATCTGAAATCGTTTCAGGTGCGGCAGCGGTTTAAGCTTAGGTAAAACGAAACAGTTTAGAGGATTAACGATGGCTACAGGTAAGATCGTACAGATCATCGGTGCAGTAGTCGACGTAGAGTTCCCACAGAGTGAAGTACCAAGTGTATATGACGCTCTGAACGTAACAGAATCAAAAGAGCGTCTAGTTCTTGAGGTTCAGCAACAGCTAGGCGGTGGCGTAGTTCGTTGTATCGTAATGGGTAGCTCTGATGGTTTACGTCGTGGAGTTGAAGTAGTAAATACAGGCGCTCCAATTTCAGTACCAGTAGGTACTAAGACCCTAGGTCGTATCATGAACGTTCTAGGTGACGCAATTGACGAGTGTGGTGAAATCGGTGCGGAAGAGACTTACTCTATCCACCGTGAAGCACCAAGCTACGAAGAGCAATCAAACGAGATCGCTCTACTAGAGACTGGCGTTAAAGTAATCGACCTAGTTTGTCCATTCGCTAAGGGTGGTAAAATCGGTCTATTCGGTGGTGCTGGTGTAGGTAAGACCGTTAACATGATGGAACTTATCAACAACATCGCACTTCAGCACTCTGGTCTATCAGTATTTGCTGGTGTAGGTGAGCGTACTCGTGAAGGTAACGATTTCTACTTTGAAATGCAGGAAGCGGGCGTTGTAAACGTTGAAAATCCTGAAGAGTCTAAGGTAGCGATGGTTTACGGTCAGATGAACGAGCCACCAGGTAACCGTCTGCGTGTTGCACTGACTGGTCTAACAATGGCAGAGAAGTTCCGTGACGAAGGTCGTGACGTTCTACTGTTCGTTGATAACATCTACCGTTACACACTTGCAGGTACAGAGGTATCAGCACTGCTAGGTCGTATGCCTTCAGCGGTAGGTTACCAGCCAACTCTTGCAGAAGAGATGGGTGTACTACAGGAGCGTATCACGTCAACGAAATCAGGTTCTATCACGTCTGTACAGGCGGTATACGTACCTGCGGATGACTTGACTGACCCGTCTCCAGCAACAACGTTCGCGCACTTGGATGCAACGGTTGTACTTAACCGTAACATCGCTGCAATGGGTCTATACCCTGCGATCGACCCACTAGATTCAACATCTCGTATGCTTGACCCTCTAGTTGTTGGTCAAGAGCACTACGACATTGCTCGTGGCGTTCAGCAGACACTTCAGCGCTACAAAGAGCTGAAAGACATCATTGCGATTCTAGGTATGGACGAGCTATCTGAAGAAGATAAGCAAGTTGTATCTCGTGCACGTAAGATTGAGCGTTTCCTAACTCAGCCTTACCACGTAGCGGAAGTATTTACTGGCGACCCAGGTGTTTACGTACCTCTAAAAGAGACTCTACGTGGCTTTAAAGGTCTACTAGCTGGTGATTACGATGACATTCCAGAGCAAGCTTTCATGTACTGTGGTGCAATTGAAGATGCTATCGAGAATGCGAAGAAGCTATAAGGCTAACTAGGAGGCGATATGGCAGCAATAACCTTTCACCTAGACGTAGTAAGCGCTGAGAAGAAAATCTTCTCTGGTCGTGTTGAAACGTTTCAGGTGACCGGTAGCGAAGGTGAACTTGGTATCTTCCATGGACACACTCCGCTGCTAACCGCTATCACGCCTGGGATGGTGCGACTTGTTAAGCAGCACGGCCACGAGGAATTTATTTATGTTTCTGGTGGTATGGTAGAAGTTCAACCTGGTACAGCGACTGTACTGGCTGATACAGCTATCCGTGGTGAAGAACTGGACGCAGCTAAGGCTGAAGAAGCTAAGCGTTGTGCTCAAGAAGCAATTCAAAACCAGCACGGTGATATGGACTTCGCTCAAGCGGCTAGTGAACTGGCTAAAGCCATTGCTCAGCTACGAGTAATCGAGCTGACGAAACAGCGTCGTTAAGCCACGGTGTTGTTTTAAAAGTGATAAAGGCGGTCAATTGACCGCCTTTTTGCTTATTTTTTATTAGAAATTTTTCCTGATCAATTAACTAATTAACGATTAGTGTCTAAAATACCTCTCAATTTTAATACAACGTCATACAGGTCCATTCATGAAATTTAGCGCGGTGATTCTCGCAGCGGGTAAAGGTACTCGCATGTACTCTAACAAGCCTAAGGTGCTCCATACGTTGGCAGGTAAACCTATGGTCAAACATGTGATTGATACTTGTAATAGCCTCGGAGCGCAGAATATTCATTTGGTTTATGGTCACGGTGGTGATCAAATGCAAACAGAACTCGCGCAAGAGAATGTGAACTGGGTACTTCAGGCGGATCAATTGGGTACAGGTCATGCAGTGGATCAAGCTTCTCCTCAGTTTGAAGATGACGAAAAGATCCTCGTGCTTTACGGTGATGTACCACTGATCTCGGAAGAAACGATCGAAGGTTTGTTGGATGCGCAGCCTACAGGTGGTATTGCACTGCTGACTGTCGTCCTTGATAACCCAATGGGCTATGGTCGTATCGTTCGTCGCAATGGTCCTGTTGTTGCTATCGTCGAGCAAAAAGATGCAACCGATGAACAGAAGTTGATCAAAGAAATTAATACTGGCGTCATGGTAGCAACTGGCGGCGATCTTAAGCGCTGGCTATCGGGTCTTAATAATGAAAATGCACAGGGTGAATACTACCTAACGGATGTCATTGCGGCTGCACACGACGAAGGTCGAGCGGTAGAGGCGGTACACCCTGTTAACCCAATCGAAGTTGAGGGTGTGAACGACCGAGCTCAGTTGGCTCGACTTGAGCGCGCATTTCAGTCAATGCAGGCAAAAAAACTGCTTGAGCAAGGGGTAATGTTGCGCGACCCAGCACGTTTTGATCTACGTGGTGAGCTTCAATGTGGTATGGATTGTGAAATTGATGCCAACGTTATCATCGAAGGTAACGTATCTCTGGGTGACAATGTCGTAATCGGCACGGGTTGTGTTTTGAAAGATTGTGAAATCGACGACAACACGGTTATTCGCCCATACAGTGTAATCGAAGGTGCTACTGTTGGCGAAGAATGTACAGTGGGGCCATTCACTCGCCTGCGTCCAGGTGCTGAGATGCGTAACGATTCTCACGTCGGTAACTTCGTTGAAGTGAAGAATGCACGTATTGGTGAAGGCTCTAAAGCTAATCACTTAACTTACTTAGGTGATGCAGAGATCGGCCAGCGTACAAATATCGGCGCAGGTACTATTACGTGCAACTACGACGGTGCAAACAAGTTTAAGACTATGATCGGTAACGATGTGTTTGTTGGCTCTGACAGCCAGCTTGTTGCGCCAGTGACTATTGCTGATGGCGCAACGATTGGGGCAGGCACGACGCTGACCAAAGATGTCGCTGAGGGTGAACTAGTCATCACTCGTGCGAAAGAGCGTAAGATTACCGGTTGGCAGCGTCCTGTAAAAAAGAAGTAAGCACTAACAAGCTTTAAGTCATTTTTTCTAAGCCGCTCTTTATGAGCGGCTTTATTATTGAGGGTTAATGGCTTGGAATAGCGATACGTTTCTCTAGCCAGCGCACGGCTTGAGAAACCAGCAAAATCAACACTAAGTACTCGAGAACTAAGAAGGTGTAAATTTCTAGAGGTAAGTACTCATTAACCACTAGTTCATTGGCTCGTCTTGTTAGGTCACTCAAACCAATCACACTCACCAAAGAGCTCATCTTAAGGATATAAACAAACTGGTTGCCAAGCGGCGGTAAGATTTGCCTAAACGCTTGGGGTAGAATCACCAAGCGCATCTTCTGCCAATAACTTAGCCCCAACGATTCCGCTGCTTCATGCTGACCACGACTTATCGCTTGGATCCCTCCCCGAAAGACTTCGGCCATAAAAGCACTTTCGGCGACGGTTAGAGCAATCACCCCTGCCCAGAAGTGATCCAAAGACACATCCAGCAACGTTGGCATTCCATAATAGACCCACAGCAATAGTACTAAGACGGGTATCGAACGAATGATCTCCACATAGAGGCGATTTATCCCCTTTAGGATAGGTGAGTTGGAAAGTGCAGGGAGTGCGACGAGCAAACCGATGGTCATGGCAAACAACATGCTAAGAAGAGAAACTTGAATCGTGTCGTTGAACCCAGCAATCAGAAAGCGGATGTTAGTGAGTCCTTGCTCGGTTGAAGGATCCAGCACATACCAACCCCACTGATAATCCGAGCAACCAGTCAGTAAAAATGGGAAAAATAGCCACAGAGTTCGATTGTTCAATCTTCATTTCCTAACTTGACTAATAAATGCCGCTTGTTACTGCTATGTTATCAAGAGTGTTTTTAGAAATCTCGAATCAAAATAAATATATAAGGAAATAAAATGAGAAAGCTAATTTTTGCTGTTGGTCTTTGGTTACTCGCGCTTACTCAGTTGGCTTATGCGGATAGCCGATTACACGAAATACTAGAGAATGGTGTGTTACGTGTTGGCACCACTGGAGACTGGAATCCAATGACAATGAAAGATCCCGCGACGAACAGTTACCGTGGGTTCGATATTGATGTGACCACAGAGTTAGCAAAAGATTTGGGTGTTGAGGTGGAGTTTGTCGCTACCGATTGGAAAACACTCGTGAATGGGATTACTGCGAACAAATATGACATCACCGGCAGTGCGTCGTTAAATATGTCACGAGCGAAGGTAGCGGGTTATAGCCAACCATATTTCTACCTCGCGTTTGTACCTGTGGTGCAAAAGAAAGATTTGGCGAAATTCTCTGACTGGGCTGATTTCGATAAGCCGGATGTAAAAGTGGCTGCAACGCTTGGTACTGTACAAGAAAAAATGGTCAAAGACTTCTTCCCATCTGCGCAACACATTGTGATTGAAGCGCCTGCTCGTGATTTCCAAGAACTGCTTGCCCGCAGAGCTGATGTTTCCGTTACCTCAAATGTAGAAGCCGCAACGCTGGTGGAAAAGTTTAAGCAGTTGGCTATTGTACCGGTGAAAGAACCACGCAAACCAACGCCAATTGCCATGTTGTTACCGCAAGATGACCAAGTATGGATCAACTACATTAACCACTGGGTTGAACTGAAAAAAACGCAAGGCTTCTTCAAGCAAACCGCCGAAAAGTGGGGCTTAAAGAGTATGTAACGTCTCTAATTGAGATAGAGAGCCGCACAACAGCGGCTCTTACGATTAAAAATTAGAGTTCCTCTTCACTCACGACGCGAGCATTATCAGGCGTTGTGAAGTGCTGAGAGAGTTCTCGATTTGACACGATATAACCCACCCATAGTCCACCCATACAGATGATGATTGCAACGCCTGTGACCATCTGAGCTTGGCTTGCCATCGCGGCAACAAGTGCACTTGAAAGGCTGCTCACGGTAATTTGTAGGCTGTTTTGCAGACCAGCAGCCGTCGCTGGGCTTTGCTTCGCACTTGCTAATGCACGGTTTACCACGATTGGGTACAGCGCACCATTCGCTACCGCAATCAAGCAGAAAGGCGCTAGGATTGGCCAGATTGATGTTAGTTGCCACTGTGAAGCGAGGAAAATAAGCAGAGCAGCAACGCTGAACAGACCTATCAGTTGGCGCAGCACTTTCTCATCACCAAACTTGCGTACGCCCACTTTACCCAAGTAACCACCTAGCATGAAGGCGATGGTTTGTGGGATAAAACTTAAACCAATGTCCTTCGCTTCGTAGCCCAGTTGCGCCATGATTTCTGGCATTCCGGTCAGGTAAGCAAAGAACGCCGCAGAGGCGGTGGCGAACATCAACACGTTACCGAGGTACGTTTTAGAGCCGAGTAGAGCCTTAATGTCTGACGATATGCTGGTTTGCTTTGACTCTACTTCTTCATTGTTTTGTGCCATCGTCGCTATAACTAGCATGATGCCCATTAGCGTGAGCGCAATAAAAATACTGCTCCAGCCAAAATTATCGGCGAGAAGCACGCCTAATTGTGGGGCTAATGCGGGGGATAATGCGACTAATGGCATGATGGTAGCAAAAATTTGTTGGCTACTGCTCGAGTAACGCTTAATGACCATCGCTTGCCAGATTACAGCTGGCGCGCACACACCGATCGCTTGGACAAAGCGCAATGTGAGAAGTTGCCACACTTGGTCACTGTAAGCCAAGCCAAATGAAGCAACGGTGAATAGTGTTAGACCCGCCGCCAGAGTATTTCTATGACCAAATTTATCCGAAGCTAGGCCCCATAAGAGTTGGCCAAGTGCCATACCCACTAAGAATACGGTCAGAGATAGGGCGATTTGCTCTGGTCCTGTAGCAAAATCTATCTCCATCGCTTTAAATGCAGGCAAATACATATCAGTAGCAATGAAGCCGAGCATAGATAAAAGAGCTAAGTAAAAAAGTTGTAATTTTGAAATATTCATCATTTTTCCATTCAAAATAATTGATAGATATTTATCAGTCGGCGCCAACATTTTTATTAACTTGAGTAGTCTATTCTTCACTTTTAATAAAATGAAACGCTAAAATTTGCAGTTATCAATCAAAAAAATTGAAAGGTAGTTATGAGTGCTTTTTCCCAATCGTCCCTAGAGCTGGTGGACACCGTTGCGCGGCTAGAGAGTTTTACCGCTGCCGCTGAGGTATTACATAAAGTACCTTCTGCCATCAGTTATAGCATTCGGCAAATAGAACAAGAGTTGGATGTGGTTTTGTTTAAACGACTGCCAAGAAAGGTAGAGCTGACTCCTGCGGGAGAGCTTTTCCTTACTCAAGCTAGAACGATGCTTAGGCAGATGGAAGAGGTAAAAGCCCAGACTCGACGGGTAGCTCAAGGGTGGAAGAAAACGCTTAAGTTGACGTTGGATAATGTGGTTAAGCTGGAGCGGCTCAAGCCTCTTATTGAAGATTTCTATCAAACGTTTCCCAATGCGGAGCTGCAGATCAATATGGAAGTGTTCAATGGCTCGTGGGAGGCTATTTCACAGGGGCGTGCCGATATTGTTGTTGGCGCGACATCGGCCATTCCTGTCGGTGGAGACTTTGAAGTTAAAGCCATGGGTCTCTTGGATTGGGCATTTGTAATGTCATCAAGCCATGCCTGTGTTAAACAGCAGCACCTAACAGAAGAGTTTGTCAGCCAATTCCCTGCAATTTGTTTAGATGATACCTCGAGTGTACTACCAAAGCGTCACACCGTTCATTATCCAAAGCAACGTCGATTGTTATTGCCGAACTGGTATAGCGCTATTGAATGCTTAAAGCATGGTGTCGGGGTGGGTTATATGCCACGCCATATCGCGCAGCCGTTGATCACTGAAGGCGTTTTGGTCGAGAAAATTCTTCCTGAAGATAAGCCGTTGAGTCACTGTTGCCTAGTTTGGCGTAAAGATGAAAACCACAAAATGATTCAATGGATGGTTGATTATTTGGGGCCGAGTGATCAGCTCTATCAAGATTGGTTACAAGCGTAATGAAAAAGCGCCAGTGTGGACTGGCGCTTTGATTACAAAAATATATAGCTTAGCTTACTAAGGGCGCTCAAATACGGTCGCAATACCCTGACCTAAACCAATGCACATGGTTGCCAGGCCGTATTTCGCGTCTTTGGCTTCCATCAGGTTGATTAACGTTGTTGAGATACGTGATCCAGAACAACCAAGCGGGTGACCCAATGCAATTGCACCACCGTTAAGGTTGACCTTCTCATCCATCACATCAAGTAGCCCCAAGTCTTTAGCACATGGTAGAGATTGCGCAGCAAATGCTTCGTTTAGCTCAACCACATCCATGTCTTCAATTGAAAGACCAGCACGCTTGAGCGCTTTTTGCGTGGCAGGTACAGGACCGTAACCCATAATAGAAGGATCGCAGCCCGCAATGGCCATACCTTTAATGCGTGCGCGAATCTTCAAACCAAGTTCATTGGCTTTCTCTTCGCTCATGATCAACATCGCTGATGCACCATCAGACAGCGCTGATGATGTGCCAGCTGTTACTGTACCGTTTGCTGGGTCGAAAACAGGACGAAGTTGAGATAGACCTTTAACGGATGTTTCAGGGCGAATCACTTCATCGTAATCCAGAGTGAACAGCGTGCCGTCAGCCGCATGACCTTCAATTGGCAGGATTTCGTTTTTAAAACGACCCTCTACGGTTGCAGCATGTGCACGAGCATGAGAACGTGCAGCAAACTTGTCTTGTTGCTCACGGCTAATGCCATGCAGCTTACCAAGCATTTCTGCTGTTAAGCCCATCATGCCTGCTGCTTTTGCAACTGTCTTGGACATGCCAGGGTGGAAGTCCACGCCGTGGTTCATTGGTACGTGTCCCATGTGCTCAACACCACCAATTAGGCAGATTTCAGCGTCACCCGTCATGATGGCACGTGTACCGTCGTGAAGCGCTTGCATTGATGAACCACACAGGCGGTTCACCGTCACGGCGCCAATCTCAATTGGTAGGCCAGCAAGTAGCGCCGCATTACGTGCCACGTTAAAGCCTTGTTCTAGGGTTTGTTGTACACAGCCCCAGTAGATATCTTCAATCTCGCTTGGGTTTACCTGTGGGTTACGCGCAAGAATGCCCTTCATCAGGCGCGCAGATAGATCTTCTGCTCGAGTATGACGGAAAGCACCACCTTTAGAGCGACCCATTGGAGTACGTAGACAATCGACTACGACAACATTTCTTGTTTGATTAGTCATTTTAGAATCCCTCCTTAGATAGAACCTTGCTGTTGTGCACCGTAAAAGCTTTCACCTTTCGCCGCCATATCAATCAGCATCTGTGGTACTTGGTACATTGCACCGAGCTCTGAGTATTGTTTTGCCATTGCAACAAACTCAGCAATACCTACGCTATCTAGGTAGCGGAATACGCCACCGCGGAATGGAGGGAAGCCAAGACCGTAAACCAGTGCCATATCCGCTTCTTGTGGAGTGGCAATGATGCCTTCTTGTAGACACAGTACCACTTCGTTGATCATTGGAATCATCATGCGTTGAATGATGGTTTGTTCGTCAAAGTCCTGTTTATCGGCACAAACGTCAGCGAGTACCGGCAAGATTTCTTCAGAGAAGGTTTTCTTCGGCTTACCTTTTCTATCAATGGTGTAGCTGTAGAAGCCATTGCCATTCTTCTGGCCGTATTTATCTGCTTCGAACAGCGCATCTATTGCGTCACGACCTTGTTTGCCCATACGTTCAGGGAATCCTTGTGCCATAACGGCTTGTGCGTGGTGAGCAGTATCAATACCAACAACATCGAGCAAGTATGCAGGTCCCATCGGCCAGCCAAACTTACGTTCCATGATTTTGTCGATTTTCGTAAAGTCAGCGCCATCGCGAAGTAGCATGCTGAAGCCACCAAAGTATGGGAACAATACGCGGTTTACAAAGAACCCAGGGCAGTCATTAACGACAATTGGTGATTTGCCCATTTTCGCTGCGTACGCAACAACGCGATTTATGGTTTCCTCAGAGGTATGTTCACCACGGATGATCTCAACAAGAGGCATGCGGTGCACTGGGTTGAAAAAGTGCATGCCACAGAAGTTTTCTGGGCGTTTTAGCGATTTCGCTAATAGATTGATTGGAATCGTCGAGGTGTTTGAGGTGATAACCGTGTCTTCACCGACATGCGATTCGACTTCACTCAAAACTGCTGCTTTTACTTTCGGGTTTTCTACTACGGCTTCAACAATCACGTCTGATTCTTCGATGCCTGCGTAATGTAGGCTCGGTGTGATAGACGCTAAAATACCAGCCATCTTAAAGCCATCAATACGACCACGAGATAAGCGTTTATTTAGCAGCTTAGATGCTTCAGTCATGCCTAAATCGAGTGAAGGTTGCGCGATGTCTTTCATTAACACCGGCACGCCTTTTAATGCAGATTGGTAAGCGATGCCGCCGCCCATGATACCTGCACCAAGTACAGCTGCACGCTGCGTGTCTTTACTCGCTGACTTAGCTGATTTTTTAGCAAGCCCTTTGATGTATTGGTCGTTGAGGAATAAACCAACCAGTGATTTTGCTTCTTCAGACTTAGCCAGTTTTACGAAGTGCTTACGTTCAATGTCGAGTGCTTCGTTACGAGCAAAGCGAGCACCTTCTTCAATAGTAATAACGGCTGTCATTGGAGCAGGGTAGTGAGGACCTGCTTTTTGTGCCACTAGACCCTTCGCCATGGTAAAGCTCATCATTGATTCGAGCTTACTTAGCGTAAGTGGTGATGTCTTTTGCTTACGACGAGATTGCCAGTCCAACTTCTCGTTGATTGCCGAAGTCAGTGTCTTGAGTGCTGACTCATAGAGTGCGTCGCTATCAACAACCGCATCCAGAAGACCAATCTTTAATGCCTCATCCGCACGACACGCTTTGCCTTGTGTGATCACTTCCATTGCGCTGTCGGCGCCAATAACACGTGGCAGACGCACACAACCACCAAAGCCCGGCATGATACCCAGTTTTGTCTCTGGTAGACCGATGCTGGTGGTCTCATCACCAATTCGGATGTCAGTTGCAAGCACGCACTCACAACCGCCACCTAACGTGTGGCCTTTTAGTACCGAGATAGTCGGGACCGGTAAGTCTTCTAGCTTGTTAAAGATGCTGTTAGCAAATTGCAGCCACTGATCGAGCTCAGCGTCTGTCTTAGCGAAAAGACCTAAGAATTCGGTGATATCTGCGCCAACAATGAACGCGTCTTTATCTGAGGTGAGCATCAAGCCCTTCAGTCCTTGGTGCGCTTTTAGTGCATCAAGGGCTTTGTCGAGTGACTCTAGTGTCGCTAGGTCGAGCTTGTTAACGGATTTTGGAGAGCAGAAGCTAAGCTCTGCTATACCATCTTGTACTTCCTTTACCTGTAGGGTTTCGGCTTGGTAAATCATTGTCTATCTCCATGACATACAATCTTGGATTGTGTGTTCACCTGTCACATAAGGCACGTAACAGGCAAGCAGGAAAGTTGTTATATTTTTAATCTGGTTTGACCAGTGAGATTAGTTTGGATCGGTCTTTGGTTAAATTCAATACATTTTTTAAACAAGTGTTTAACATTGTGCGCTGGTGCAGATCAAGGGCGACGAGTAAAGAGTGGTCGTGATAGACTCAAATGAACTGAGAAAACCTAGCGTTATTATGAACGACACACCTTATTTAATACCTTCTGAACCTTGTCAGTTTGAAGAAGAAATAAAGAAAAGCGTATTTATTACCTACTTAGCTCACACGCCAAATATTGATGCAGCGAAAGCTTTTGTCGAAAAAATAAAAAACAAACATTCAGGCGCTCGCCATAATTGTTGGGGATTCGTTGCTGGGCGACCAGAAGATTCCATGCAGTGGGGCTTCAGTGATGATGGAGAACCTTCAGGGACTGCGGGAAAGCCGATTCTTGCTCAGTTGTCTGGCTCCGGGGTTGGTGAGATCACCGCGGTAGTCACTCGTTACTCTGGTGGTATTAAGCTCGGTACAGGTGGCTTGGTCAAAGCTTATGGCGGCGGCGTGCAACAAGCGCTCAAGCTGCTTCAAACAATTGAGAAAAAAATAACCGCACAATTGAAACTAGAGTTAGACTATGGGTTCATGCCTATTGCTCAGTCCCTCATCGGCCAATTTGAAGGCCATGAAATATCGGCAGAGTATAGTGACCAAGTGCGAATGGTGGTTGAGATCGAGCGCAGACATGTCGCAGATTTCACCCAGAGCGTAATCAATAAAAGTGGTGCAAAAGCACATGTTACCCCTCTGAAGGGACAATAAATACTAGGAAGTTGGAAGCTCTGCTTCATTCATTAATCACACATGCAATTTCGTTCAATTATTCGCATTGTCGGGCTATTGCTCGCCCTTTTTAGTGTCTCCATGCTTGCGCCCGCTTTGGTTGCGCTTATTTATCGTGATGGCGCGGGGGTTGCGTTTGTTACTACTTTTTTCGTACTGCTATTTTGTGGTGCAGTATGTTGGTTCCCCAATCGTCGGTTTAAGCACGAATTAAAAGCTCGAGATGGCTTTTTGATCGTCGTCCTGTTTTGGACTGTACTTGGTAGTGCCGGCTCTATTCCCTTTTTACTCTCAGATAACCCAAATATTTCGGTAACCGACGCGTTCTTTGAATCCTTTTCTGCCTTAACAACCACTGGTGCTACAGTGATTGTTGGTTTGGATGATTTGCCAAAAGCGATCTTGTTCTATCGCCAGTTTCTGCAATGGTTTGGTGGTATGGGCATCATCGTTCTCGCCGTTGCCATCCTTCCAGTATTAGGTATCGGTGGTATGCAGCTTTACCGCGCAGAAATCCCTGGTCCGGTAAAAGACTCCAAGATGACTCCTAGGATTGCTGAGACAGCAAAAGCGCTTTGGTATATCTATCTGAGTTTAACTTTGGCCTGTGCTGGTGCGTTTTGGCTAGCGGGCATGACCCCATTCGATGCGATTAGTCATAGCTTCTCTACTATCGCAATTGGTGGCTTCTCCACACACGATGCGAGTATGGGGTACTTTGATAGTTACGCCATTAACATGATTACCGTTGTCTTCTTGTTAATCTCGGCATGTAACTATTCTTTGCACTTCGCCGCGTTTGCATCTGGTGGAGTACATCCTAAATACTATTGGAAAGATCCAGAGTTTCGCGCCTTTCTATTCATTCAAGCGATCTTGTTTGTTGTATGTTTTTTAGTGCTGTTGAATCACCACTCTTATGATTCGGTGTACGACGCATTTGACCAAGCGCTATTCCAAACTGTTTCCATATCAACTACAGCGGGTTTTACCACAACAGGTTTCTCTGATTGGCCATTGTTCTTACCAGTGTTGCTATTGTTTTCTTCTTTTATCGGTGGTTGTGCAGGCTCGACAGGTGGTGGTATGAAAGTGATCCGTATTCTGCTACTGACCTTACAAGGTGCTCGTGAGCTGAAGCGTTTGGTTCACCCGCGTGCGGTTTATACCATCAAAGTGGGTGGTACCGCCTTGTCACAGCGTGTTGTTGATGCGGTTTGGGGATTCTTCTCTGCATATGCGCTAGTGTTCGTGGTTTGTATGCTAGCGTTAATCGCGACGGGTATTGATGAGCTGAGCGCTTTCTCTGCGGTCGCAGCGACATTGAACAATTTAGGCCCTGGTTTAGGTGAGGTGGCGCTTCATTTTGGTGATATTAATGACAAAGCAAAGTGGGTGTTGATCGTATCCATGCTGTTTGGTCGTCTAGAAGTGTTCACTCTTCTTATACTACTCACGCCTACGTTTTGGCGGAGTTAAGGAACAATTTTGGCTAAAGCACTATTTTTATACTCTTCTCGTGAAGGGCAGACAAAAAAAATTCTTCACTATATAGAAGAACAGCTAACAGACTTCGAGTGTGAGCTGGTGGACCTACATACTGTCACAACGGTCGACTTCAGTCATTACGACAGGGTCTTGATTGGGGCTTCTATTCGTTATGGTCACCTTAATAAGAAACTGTATCAGTTTATTGAGCAGAATCTTGAACATCTAGAACGAAATAAAGTCGCATTCTTTTGCGTGAATCTAACCGCTCGTAAAGAAGAGCAGGGAAAAGATACACCTGAAGGCAGTGCCTATATTCGTACCTTCTTGAAAAAGTCGCCCTGGCATCCTGAGCTTATCGGTGTGTTTGCTGGTGCTCTCTATTATCCTCGCTATGGTCTATTCGATAAAATGATGATTAAGCTGATCATGACCCTGACTGGTGGAGAGACAGATACAACAAAAGAAGTGGAGTACACCAACTGGGAAAAAGTCGCCTTATTTAGCCAAAAGTTTGTAGATTTGTAATCATAAGGTATGTTTTTAGCTGTTTTGGCCTAATTATTGACCGAACAGTTAAAAAGTTAGAAAAAAAGGCAAAAAGGGCTTGCCAAGATAATTCCGATCCCTATAATGCCACCTCGCTGACACGGCAACGCTTCAAAAGAAACGAAAGCCCAGTTAGCAAGGTCAATTAGCCAAGCGGAAACGTTTGAAAAAAGTTTGAAAAAAGTGGTTGACACTAAACTTTATCTCGCTAAAATGGCCGTCCGATTTGAGCGAAGCTCAAGCGGAAAGCTCTTTAACAATATAAACCTATCAATCTGTGTGGGCACTCGTTGATGATAATCCAATTAGATACTTCGGTATCAAATTTGGTTTCAATGAAACGAAGTGACCATTGAATCGAAAGATTCAGCACAGTCAATTCAAACATTACTTATGCTATTTATTAGCAAAAGCAATGTTCAGTATTCATTGAGCCGACAAAATCTTAAATTGAAGAGTTTGATCATGGCTCAGATTGAACGCTGGCGGCAGGCCTAACACATGCAAGTCGAGCGGAAACGAGTTATCTGGACCTTCGGGGAACGATAACGGCGTCGAGCGGCGGACGGGTGAGTAATGCCTGGGAAATTGCCCTGATGTGGGGGATAACCATTGGAAACGATGGCTAATACCGCATAATAGCTTCGGCTCAAAGAGGGGGACCTTCGGGCCTCTCGCGTCAGGATATGCCCAGGTGGGATTAGCTAGTTGGTGAGGTAAGGGCTCACCAAGGCGACGATCCCTAGCTGGTCTGAGAGGATGATCAGCCACACTGGAACTGAGACACGGTCCAGACTCCTACGGGAGGCAGCAGTGGGGAATATTGCACAATGGGCGCAAGCCTGATGCAGCCATGCCGCGTGTATGAAGAAGGCCTTCGGGTTGTAAAGTACTTTCAGCAGTGAGGAAGGTGTTGTCGTTAATAGCGGCATCATTTGACGTTAGCTGCAGAAGAAGCACCGGCTAACTCCGTGCCAGCAGCCGCGGTAATACGGAGGGTGCGAGCGTTAATCGGAATTACTGGGCGTAAAGCGCATGCAGGTGGTTTGTTAAGTCAGATGTGAAAGCCCGGGGCTCAACCTCGGAATTGCATTTGAAACTGGCAGACTAGAGTACTGTAGAGGGGGGTAGAATTTCAGGTGTAGCGGTGAAATGCGTAGAGATCTGAAGGAATACCGGTGGCGAAGGCGGCCCCCTGGACAGATACTGACACTCAGATGCGAAAGCGTGGGGAGCAAACAGGATTAGATACCCTGGTAGTCCACGCCGTAAACGATGTCTACTTGGAGGTTGTGGCCTTGAGCCGTGGCTTTCGGAGCTAACGCGTTAAGTAGACCGCCTGGGGAGTACGGTCGCAAGATTAAAACTCAAATGAATTGACGGGGGCCCGCACAAGCGGTGGAGCATGTGGTTTAATTCGATGCAACGCGAAGAACCTTACCTACTCTTGACATCCTCAGAAGCTTGTAGAGATACGAGTGTGCCTTCGGGAACTGAGAGACAGGTGCTGCATGGCTGTCGTCAGCTCGTGTTGTGAAATGTTGGGTTAAGTCCCGCAACGAGCGCAACCCTTATCCTTGTTTGCCAGCACTTCGGGTGGGAACTCCAGGGAGACTGCCGGTGATAAACCGGAGGAAGGTGGGGACGACGTCAAGTCATCATGGCCCTTACGAGTAGGGCTACACACGTGCTACAATGGCGCATACAGAGGGCGGCCAACTTGCGAGAGTGAGCGAATCCCAAAAAGTGCGTCGTAGTCCGGATTGGAGTCTGCAACTCGACTCCATGAAGTCGGAATCGCTAGTAATCGTGGATCAGAATGCCACGGTGAATACGTTCCCGGGCCTTGTACACACCGCCCGTCACACCATGGGAGTGGGCTGCAAAAGAAGTGGGTAGTTTAACCTTCGGGGGGACGCTCACCACTTTGTGGTTCATGACTGGGGTGAAGTCGTAACAAGGTAGCGCTAGGGGAACCTGGCGCTGGATCACCTCCTTATACGATGATTATTGCGATGAGTGTTCACACAGATTGATGGTTTATAAAGTTTAAGAGATAGAAGATATCCCAATATCTTCAACTTAGTGTCCCGTTCGTCTAGAGGCCTAGGACACCGCCCTTTCACGGCGGTAACAGGGGTTCGACTCCCCTACGGGATACCATTGGGTCGTTAGCTCAGTTGGTAGAGCAGTTGACTTTTAATCAATTGGTCGCAGGTTCGAATCCTGCACGACCCACCATTTCTCGATGGGGCTATAGCTCAGCTGGGAGAGCGCCTGCCTTGCACGCAGGAGGTCTGCGGTTCGATCCCGCATAGCTCCACCATTCGAGAAACTTCTTCCTATAAGAAATAAAACTAATATGGGCGATTAGCTCAGTTGGGAGAGCACCTGCCTTACAAGCAGGGGGTCACTGGTTCGAGCCCGGTATCGCCCACCATCTTTAAGTGTTCTTTCAAAAGAATCTTTAAAAATGGTTTCTTTCTTTAAATAGAAAGTCAAATCTAGCTCTTTAACAATTTGGAAAGCTGACAAATCAACAAATTATTGTTGATTGTAAAGTTCTCAATGTTTGTCTTTATGACAAACACCAAACAACACATTCAAGTGTTCTTGGAATTTGAGTCCGGCAAAATCGTGTCTGCACATGTATAAAAATGCAGACAACTTTGGTTAGTTGACTAGAAGACCCTTTGGGGTTGTATGGTTAAGTGACTAAGCGTACACGGTGGATGCCTTGGCAGTCAGAGGCGATGAAGGACGTATTAACTTGCGATAAGCCCAGATTAGGTAGTAAAAACCATTTGAGTCTGGGATTTCCGAATGGGGAAACCCACTTACATAAGTAAGTATCGTTATGTGAATACATAGCATAACGAGGCGAACCGGGGGAACTGAAACATCTAAGTACCCCGAGGAAAAGAAATCAACCGAGATTCCGAAAGTAGCGGCGAGCGAAATTGGACTAGCCCTTAAGCTTTACACGCGTTAGACGAACGGTCTGGAAAGTCCGACGATACAGGGTGATAGTCCCGTAGTTGACGATGTGTGTTCAGTGAAATCGAGTAGGGCGGGACACGTGATATCCTGTCTGAATATGGGGGGACCATCCTCCAAGGCTAAATACTACTGACTGACCGATAGTGAACCAGTACCGTGAGGGAAAGGCGAAAAGAACCCCTGTGAGGGGAGTGAAATAGAACCTGAAACCGTGTACGTACAAGCAGTAGGAGCACCTTCGTGGTGTGACTGCGTACCTTTTGTATAATGGGTCAGCGACTTATATTCAGTAGCAAGGTTAACCATCTAGGGGAGCCGTAGAGAAATCGAGTCTTAACTGGGCGTCGAGTTGCTGGATATAGACCCGAAACCAGGTGATCTAGCCATGGGCAGGTTGAAGGTTGAGTAACATCAACTGGAGGACCGAACCGACTAATGTTGAAAAATTAGCGGATGACTTGTGGCTAGGGGTGAAAGGCCAATCAAACCTGGAGATAGCTGGTTCTCCCCGAAATCTATTTAGGTAGAGCCTCGGATGAATACTACTGGGGGTAGAGCACTGTTAAGGCTAGGGGGTCATCCCGACTTACCAACCCTTTGCAAACTCCGAATACCAGTAAGTACTATCCGGGAGACACACGGCGGGTGCTAACGTCCGTCGTGGAGAGGGAAACAACCCAGACCGCCAGCTAAGGTCCCAAATTATAGCTAAGTGGGAAACGATGTGGGAAGGCTTAGACAGCTAGGATGTTGGCTTAGAAGCAGCCATCATTTAAAGAAAGCGTAATAGCTCACTAGTCGAGTCGGCCTGCGCGGAAGATGTAACGGGGCTAAGCTATAAACCGAAGCTGCGGCAATGACTTTTAGTCATTGGGTAGGGGAGCGTTCTGTAAGCCGTTGAAGGTGTGTTGTAAAGCATGCTGGAGGTATCAGAAGTGCGAATGCTGACATGAGTAACGATAAAGGGGGTGAAAAACCTCCTCGCCGGAAGACCAAGGGTTCCTGTCCAACGTTAATCGGGGCAGGGTAAGTCGACCCCTAAGGCGAGGCCGAAAGGCGTAGTCGATGGGAAACGGGTTAATATTCCCGTACTTCTTACAATTGCGATGGGGGGACGGAGAAGGCTAGGTGGGCCTGGCGACGGTTGTCCAGGTTCAAGTGCGTAGGCTTGAGAGTTAGGTAAATCCGGCTCTCTTTAAGGCTGAGACACGACGTCGAGCACCTACGGGTGTGAAGTCATTGATGCCATGCTTCCAGGAAAAGCCTCTAAGCTTCAGATTGTAAGGAATCGTACCCCAAACCGACACAGGTGGTCGGGTAGAGAATACCAAGGCGCTTGAGAGAACTCGGGTGAAGGAACTAGGCAAAATGGTACCGTAACTTCGGGAGAAGGTACGCTCTTGACGGTGAAGTCCCTTGCGGATGGAGCTATTGAGAGTCGCAGATACCAGGTGGCTGCAACTGTTTATTAAAAACACAGCACTGTGCAAAATCGTAAGATGACGTATACGGTGTGACGCCTGCCCGGTGCCGGAAGGTTAATTGATGGGGTTAGTACTTGTACGAAGCTCTTGATCGAAGCCCCGGTAAACGGCGGCCGTAACTATAACGGTCCTAAGGTAGCGAAATTCCTTGTCGGGTAAGTTCCGACCTGCACGAATGGCGTAATGATGGCCACGCTGTCTCCACCCGAGACTCAGTGAAATTGAAATCGCTGTGAAGATGCAGTGTACCCGCGGCTAGACGGAAAGACCCCGTGAACCTTTACTACAGCTTGGCACTGAACATTGACCCTACATGTGTAGGATAGGTGGGAGGCTTTGAAACCGGTACGCCAGTATCGGTGGAGCCGTCCTTGAAATACCACCCTTGTAGTGTTGATGTTCTAACGTTGACCCCTTATCGGGGTTGCGGACAGTGCCTGGTGGGTAGTTTGACTGGGGCGGTCTCCTCCCAAAGAGTAACGGAGGAGCACGAAGGTGGGCTAATCACGGTTGGACATCGTGAGGTTAGTGCAATGGCATAAGCCCGCTTGACTGCGAGAATGACAATTCGAGCAGGTGCGAAAGCAGGTCATAGTGATCCGGTGGTTCTGAATGGAAGGGCCATCGCTCAACGGATAAAAGGTACTCCGGGGATAACAGGCTGATACCGCCCAAGAGTTCATATCGACGGCGGTGTTTGGCACCTCGATGTCGGCTCATCACATCCTGGGGCTGAAGTCGGTCCCAAGGGTATGGCTGTTCGCCATTTAAAGTGGTACGCGAGCTGGGTTTAGAACGTCGTGAGACAGTTCGGTCCCTATCTGCCGTGGGCGTTGGAAGATTGAAGGGGGCTGCTCCTAGTACGAGAGGACCGGAGTGGACGAACCTCTGGTGTTCGGGTTGTGTCGCCAGACGCATTGCCCGGTAGCTAAGTTCGGAATCGATAACCGCTGAAAGCATCTAAGCGGGAAGCGAGCCCTGAGATGAGTCTTCCCTGACTCCTTGAGAGTCCTAAAGGGTTGTTCGAGACTAGAACGTTGATAGGCAGGGTGTGTAAGTGCTGTGAGGCATTGAGCTAACCTGTACTAATTGCCCGTGAGGCTTAACCATACAACACCCAAAGGGTTTTGATGGACTCGATACAAGAATTACTTGATTGTGTTTTGAGAGCACAAACAGCTTTCCAGATTAAAGAATTTGCTTGGCGACCATAGCGATTTGGACCCACCTGATTCCATGCCGAACTCAGAAGTGAAACGAATTAGCGCCGATGGTAGTGTGGGGCTTCCCCATGTGAGAGTAGGACATCGCCAGGCTTTAAATTATGGACACTTGCTTGTAGCGAGTACGCCACTGCGGAGTGGTAGTTCAGTTGGTTAGAATACCGGCCTGTCACGCCGGGGGTCGCGGGTTCGAGTCCCGTCCACTCCGCCACTTATCTCGAAACCTCGCTTAATGCGAGGTTTTTTCGAATCTACAATTTGAAAAGGTTCTACAGGGGTGTAGCTCCAATTGGCAGAGCAGCGGATTCCAAATCCGCGTGTTGGGAGTTCGAATCTCTCCACCCCTGCCATATTTAAGGCTCTAGTCGAAAGACTGGGGCCTTTTTACTTTTTTGATGTTGAAGTAATCAATTGGCTGAGCAGCGGATTCTCCGACTTATCAAAAAACAGCGCGAGTTGGGAGTTCGAATCTCTGGAGCACCAGCCCGGTCCACCCCTGCCATATTCAAAAACCTCAGCAGAAATGCTGAGGTTTTTTTGTATTTGAAGCAATGTTATTTATCTTGAGTCTCTAGTTCGATTAAGCCCTCATCTTGTCAGTCTCTTCTGTTTCTTCCATATTCAAAGCTACGGAGCGGGTATTTGTGTGAGCTAGTCAAATTAACAGAGTAACTATTCTCGCTCGTACAGTTCAAAGACTAAGCTCTGTCCACAAATAAGTCATCTTTACACGGAGGAAACTCATTGAAGTTTTCCCTCCATCCTAAGGCTAATACGATAAAGTTGTATGCGTGTATTATTTGTATACAACGGGAAAAGTGATGCCTGTAACTTTTGAAATTTCAAACTTTGATTGAGATAAGTTAGCCATTTTCTGATCGATAAATAGCGAGTAAAAGCTACAATAGTGAGCAGTTAAATATGGGGGTGTCATGGGACAACTGTCTATTCTTGGGTTTATTGCACTAGGTGGTGCATTTGGTGCGTGTTCTCGTTACCTAATTTCTGAGCTGTGTGTCGTATTGCTGGGGCGAGGTTTTCCTTACGGTACGCTAACTGTTAATGTGGTTGGCTCTTTCATTATGGGCTTGCTCATTGCAGCTTTCGAAAATGAGCTGATTGCAACTGAGCCTTGGCGTCAAATCATTGGCCTTGGTTTCCTTGGAGCATTAACAACTTTTTCAACATTCTCTATGGATAATGTTCTTTTGATGCAGCAAGGTGCTTTTTTCAAGATGGGACTCAATGTGCTGCTTAATGTTGTTCTGAGTATCTCTGCAGCGTGGATAGGATTCCAGCTACTTATTAAGAGTTAGCAATACGGCTCTTCTCGTTATTTTTATACAGGTCGGCTTGGTTTAACCAAGCCGATTTTATATACTGTTTTCACTTGTCGGAGTGCCATAAGGCTGAGACCGTTAGTTCGGGATCCGTTGAACCTGATCAGATTAGAATCTGCGAAGGGAACAGGAGAAGAGATCACTATATTTCCCCGTCAGTGATCTATCTATATTCAAGCAACACATTTCGTGGTGTCTTGAAACCTCTTGTCGCATCTTTCCGCCAAGCATTTTTATCCAAACTAATTACAAAGCAAGGAAAAATGCTATGTCGAGTCGCAAGCAAGCGAGACTGGAAGCAAAACAGTTCATTGATACACTCTCGGTACAACCGTACCCAAATTCAAGCAAAGTCTACGTAGAGGGTTCACGTCCCGATATTCGTGTGCCAATGCGTGAAATATCACTCGCTGATAGCCTTATTGGAGGCACGAAAGAAGCGCCTATTTTTGAGCCTAATGAGCCAGTTCGCGTTTACGATACCTCAGGTGTATACACAGACCCAAATCACACCATAGACCTTTACAATGGCTTGCCTAAGTTGAGAGAAGGGTGGATTGAAGAGCGTGCCGATACTGAACTACTTGATGAAGTAAGCTCTGTATACACCAAAGAGCGCCTAGAAGATGAAACGCTAGACGATCTTCGTTACGGCAATCTACCACGTATTCGACGTGCTAAAGATGGGCAGTGCGTGACTCAATTGCACTATGCTCGCAAAGGTATTATCACCCCTGAAATGGAATACATCGCTCTGCGTGAGAATATGGGACGCGCTCAATACCGTGATGAAGTGTTGAATCAGCAGCATCCAGGTCAAAGCTTCGGGGCGAACCTTCCAAAAGACATTACCGCCGAATTTGTGCGTAAAGAAGTCGCCGAAGGTCGCGCAATTATCCCTTCTAATATCAATCACCCAGAATCCGAACCAATGATCATTGGCCGTAACTTTTTGGTTAAAGTGAATGCCAACATCGGTAACTCATCGGTGACGTCTTCGATTGAGGAAGAAGTAGAGAAGCTCGTGTGGGCGACGCGCTGGGGTGGGGATACCGTTATGGACCTTTCTACTGGACGTAATATTCACGAAACTCGCGAGTGGATTCTACGTAACAGTCCGGTTCCGATCGGTACCGTACCAATGTACCAAGCGCTTGAGAAAGTGAATGGTGTTGCGGAAAACCTTAACTGGGAAGTGATGCGCGATACTCTGATTGAGCAAGCAGAGCAGGGCGTTGACTATTTCACTATCCATGCCGGTTTACTACTTCGCTATGTACCAATGACAGCAAAACGCGTTACTGGCATCGTTTCTCGTGGTGGTTCGATCATCGCGAAATGGTGTTTAGCCCATCACCAAGAAAGCTTCTTATATACCCACTTCCGAGAGATCTGTGAAATCTGTGCCAAGTATGATGTGGCACTTTCTCTCGGTGATGGTCTGCGTCCTGGTTCTGTTGCCGATGCTAACGACGAAGCGCAATTTGCAGAGCTTCGTACCCTTGGTGAGTTAACCAAGATAGCGTGGGAATACGACGTACAGGTGATTATCGAAGGTCCTGGTCATGTTCCAATGCACATGATCAAAGAGAACATGGAAGAGCAACTAGAGCACTGTCATGAGGCTCCTTTCTACACACTTGGTCCACTGACGACAGACGTCGCTCCTGGTTACGACCATATTACTTCTGGCATCGGCGCTGCCATGATTGGTTGGTATGGCTGTGCAATGCTTTGCTACGTCACTCCTAAAGAGCATCTTGGTTTACCAAACAAAGAAGACGTGAAAGTAGGCATGATCACTTACAAGCTTGCTGCGCACGCCGCTGATTTGGCGAAAGGACACCCTGGTGCACAAGTTCGTGATAACGCGCTTTCTAAGGCTCGCTTCGAGTTCCGTTGGGAAGACCAATTTAACTTGTCACTCGACCCCGATACCGCTCGTGCCTTCCATGATGAAACCTTGCCTCAAGAGTCTGGAAAAGTTGCTCACTTCTGTTCGATGTGCGGGCCAAAGTTTTGCTCGATGAAGATTTCGCAAGAGGTACGAGAGTACGCGAAAGATACTGAGCAAGTGGCTGCGGATCAAGCTATTTCGATCAAGATGCTTGATGATCCTTTGGAGGGGATGCGTCAGAAATCGCAAGAATTTAGAGAGTCAGGTTCTGAGTTATACCACCCAGCAGCACATGCCGAGGTAAGTGACTAATGAGCAAAATCCTTATTCCGTCATCACTGATTGAACTGACAGGCCTAGTTCAAGAATGTCTGTTGTTGGCGAAAGGACAGGGTTTTAGCATTGAAGACATTGAGTTGGGCATTAGCCCAACTCAATCTATTCAGCTTGTTCGCGACCAACAGACCACACACATAACGACTGATCTTATTGATGGTTATGACTCTTATCGTGAGTGTTCATTTACGCTCTATTACTGCTCTGCTTTATCGGTAGAAGCATGTGCTAAGCAACCGTCGAAAGCGATTTATATTGGCATTGCTGATACGCAGCTATCCGATAAAAAGGAGAATGTGCTTCAGCTTGATATCTGGCGTCACCCAATTAACAACGAAGTGAGAGCGCTTTCTGTTAAGTCCAAACTCAACGCAATGTTCAATCCCGAACATCACCTTGCTTGGATAGTTACACTGACAGTTCTCGATTTTCCTATCGAAGATGCGTTAACACTTGCTCGAGGAATGCTAACTCAACAAGCGAATGTTTCACGTGAAACACTGTTGAATGACAACCTTGATGAGGGACGGCCTACACAGTGGGCTGACCAGTTTGATGATTTCCCCACTCCTGTACTGGAGGATAACCGACTAGGTATTCAAGTTGGTTGGTCTGCACAAGGAGAGAGCGTTAGATTTCCATCTCTAACTAAGCAAAGTCTAGGGCTCTATCCAGTCGTTGATGATGTCGCTTGGATTGAGCGTTTACTGCCTTTAGGCATCAACACTATTCAGCTACGAATCAAGAACCAACAACAAGCCGATTTAGAACAACAGATCATTCGAGCAATTGAGCTAGGTCGTCAGTATCAAGCACAAGTGTTCATCAATGACTATTGGCAGTTGGCAATCAAGCATAGCGCTTATGGTGTTCATCTCGGACAAGAAGACATTGAAGAATCGAATTTAGCTCAGCTAACTAAAGCCGGTATTCGTCTTGGTCTTTCTACTCATGGTTATTATGAGCTACTGCGCATCGTACAAATTCATCCTAGTTACATCGCGCTAGGGCATATTTTCCCAACCACCACTAAACAGATGCCATCGAAACCACAAGGTTTGGTGCGCTTGGCTTTGTATCAAAAGCTGATTGATAGCATTCCTTATACAAATACAGAGGCTGCTTTCCGTCCTGCAAAAGACAAAGCCGTGAGTGACTATGTGCTTGGCTTTCCGACGGTCGCGATTGGTGGTATTGACCAATCTAATGCAGGCCAAGTTTGGCAAACAGGTGTTTCTAGTTTGGCAGTTGTGCGAGCTATTACCTTGGCAGAATCACCTAAGTCCGTCATCGAGTTCTTCGCACAACTGATGAAGGAAAGACAGCTAACGTTTGCTGATCAGAATAGTGAACTGACGCATACCAAGAGAGGCGAACATGCTCACGGATAAGCAGTTCCTTCGCTATCAACGTCAAGTTGCTCTGCCTGAAATTGCTGAAAGTGGGCAAGAGCGTTTGAGCAAATCGCATGTGCTGATCATCGGTTGTGGTGGATTAGGGAGCGCAGCGAGTTTGTACTTGGCATCAGCGGGCGTTGGTAAATTGGTTGTGGTTGATGACGATGAAGTTGATAGCAGTAACCTACAGCGTCAGATCATTTATCGTGAACAAGACCTCCAAGTTGCAAAAACAAAAGCGACTGTAAAGCAACTCACTGAACTTAATTCTATGGTTCAAATTCGTGCTCTCAATAAGCGGTTAGACAAAGCGCAGCTGCAGCTTGAGGTGATGCTGGCGGATGTGGTGTTGGACTGCACCGATAACATGCCAACGCGCCAGCTCATTAATCAAGTTTGTTTCGAGCAAAATACGCCACTTATCTCAGCGGCGGCAATTGGTTGGCAAGGGCAATTCGCTGTCTTTGATTACCAAACACCAAGTGAACAACAAGCGCAGAGAAAAGCCTGTTACCGCTGTTTGTATCCGTTTGACGAATTACCGCAAACGCAAAAGTGCAGTGAGAGCGGGGTCGTCGGTCCGGTGGTGGGCACACTTGGCAACTACCAAGCGATAGCAGCAATTCAAAAACTGGCGACGGGAAAGTTTCATGTCGAGACTGCCAAGTTGCACCTGTTTGATGGATTGAAACTGCAATGGCAAACCATGGCGATAAGCAACGACAAACAGTGCCAAGTGTGTGCTCAGATTTAGCTTACGAGTAGTGGGCAGAATTAAGAGAGTTGGAAGCAATGACGTTAACAGAACAACAAACAACACAAATGACCGCTGCTGACTTAGATGTGATCACTATTGTCATCAATGACCAGTTGCATCAAGTTGCCAGTGAGTCGAATCTACAGCAAATCATTAGTCAATTTGCGCTGCCTGAAATGGGCTGTGTTTTTGCAATCAATAACAATGTTGTGCCGCGCAGTGAGTGGGCTAGCACAGTTCTTTCACAGGGAGATAGCATATCTCTGTTTCAAGCGATCGCAGGGGGCTAAAGTCGATGCTTAAAATTGGTGATAAACAATTCGAATCAAGACTGTTCATGGGAACAGGGAAGTTTGCCAACAGCCGATTAATGGCGGAAGCGATTCAAGTATCGGGTTCTCAACTTGCGACCATGGCATTGAAGCGTGTGGATGTGAACGACCAACAAGACGATATTTTACTGCCGCTAGTACAAGCGGGTGTGAACTTATTGCCGAACACCTCAGGTGCAAAGACTGCTAAAGATGCTGTGTTTGCTGCACAATTGGCGAGAGAAGCGTTAGGTACAAACTGGCTAAAACTGGAAATTCACCCAGACCCGAAGTACTTGATGCCCGATCCAATTGAGACGCTTGCGGCCGCTGAACAACTGGTTCGTGAAGGTTTCATCGTGCTTCCTTATTGTCATGCTGACCCAGTTCTGTGTAAACGATTGGAAGAGGTAGGCTGTGCTGCGGTAATGCCGTTGGGTGCGCCGATCGGCTCCAACAAAGGGATAGTTTCTCACGATTTCCTAGAGATCATCATCGACCAAGCTAATGTTCCTGTCATTGTTGATGCGGGTATTGGTGCTCCTTCACATGCCGCGCGTGCGATGGAAATGGGCGCGGATGCCGTGCTCGTCAATACTGCGATTGCAGCTTCGCGCGATCCCGTTGCTATGGCGAAGGCATTTAAGTTGGCGGTAGAGTCAGGGCGTATGGCTTATGAAGCCGGACTTGCTGGTCAGGTTTCTCATGCGGTTGCGTCGAGTCCACTGACGTCATTCCTAGATGAGCTTTAGTCCTAGATTGGTTTAGCTATTAAGCGAGGAAAACATGAGCTTCGTTGAACAATTTAAGCAGCTGAATTGGGATGACATTTCGATGTCGATCTACGCGAAAACGGCACAAGATGTCGAGCGAGCATTGAATAAACCCAAGCGTGATTTGGAAGACTTTAAAGCGCTAATTTCACCAGCGGCTGAAGCGTACTTAGAGCAAATGGCGCAGCTGTCATACTCGGCAACTCGCAAGCGTTTTGGTAATACCATGTCGCTATACATTCCACTGTACCTTTCTAACTTGTGCGCCAATGCTTGTACTTATTGTGGCTTCTCAATGGAGAACAGAATCAAGCGTCGTACCTTGAATAGATACGAAGTGGCTGCAGAAGTTGAAGCTATTAAACGCATGAAGTTCGATAGCGTATTGCTGGTGACTGGTGAACACGAAACCAAAGTGGGCATGAAATACTTTCGCGAAATGGTGCCGATGATTAAGAAGCGCTTTAACTATTTGGCGATGGAAGTGCAGCCGCTAGATCAAGACGAATACGCAGAGCTCAAGACATTGGGTTTAGATGCGGTGATGGTCTATCAAGAAACATATCATCCTTCGACTTACGCCGAGCACCATCTGCGTGGCAATAAGATGGATTTCGAATACCGATTGGATACACCCGATCGTCTTGCAAAAGCAGGCATCGATAAGATCGGTATTGGCGCATTGATAGGGTTGGAAGAGTGGCGTACCGACTGTTTTTATGTGGCAGCGCACTTGGACTATCTTGAGCGCACGTATTGGCAGACTCGTTACTCGATTTCTTTCCCACGTTTGCGTCCTTGTAAGGGTGCGCTCCAACCCAAATCAGTCATGACGGATAAGCAACTTGTTCAGCTGATTTGCGCTTATCGTTTGTTGAATCCAGAAGTGGAGTTGTCATTATCGACTCGTGAGTCACCGAAGTTTAGAGATAACGCATTGCCTTTAGGCATTACCAGTATGTCTGCAGCATCGAAAACTCAGCCGGGTGGTTATGCGATGGATGATGTTGAACTCGAGCAGTTTGAGATCAGTGATGAGCGAAGCGCGGGTTCTGTTGAAGATATGATTCGAGCCAAAGGCTTTGATCCTGTATGGCGAGATTGGCACTCAGCGTATTCTGGTTAAGCAGTAAATAAAGCCACTGGTCATCGTTATGTTTCACGTGAAACATAAGTAAAAAAAGAGGGTTGATGCAAAACATCAACCCTCTACTTTTTCTAGCTTCTAGCTTCTAGCTTCTAGCTTCTAGCTTCTAGCTTCTAGCTGTGTGCTACTGGTAGCGTTGCTTGACGAAGCCACTCTTTCACATCACCTTCAACAAGTGGGCTGATCTCATCCCATACCTTCTGATGGTAGTCATTCAGCCAAGCAAGTTCTGGACGAGTTAGCATATCAACGTTGATGTTGCGCTTGTCGATTGGGCAGCGTGTTAGCGACTCAAATGACAGAACAGGGAAGTCACCGTTAGTTGGGGTTTCAACAACAAGCTCTAGGTTCTCGATACGGATACCAAACGCATCTGCACGGTAGTAACCTGGCTCGTTGGATAGCACCATACCTTCTGTTAGAGGCACGTCGATTTGCTTCTTAGAAATGCTCGCCGGACCTTCATGAACACTTAGGAAGTGACCAACACCGTGACCAGTACCGTGATCGTAATCGTAGCCTTCCGCCCACAGGTGCTGACGAGCTAGCGTATCGATTTGGTAACCACGTGTGCCTTTCGGGAAGCGTGCACGAGCAACACCGATGTGACCTTTTAGCGCGAGAGTGAATTGTTTAATCATCTCTTGTGAAGGCTGACCGATCGCAATAGTACGCGTGATGTCTGTCGTGCCATCTAGGTACTGACCGCCTGAATCCACTAGGTAAAGTGTGTTCAGCTCTAGCTTGCCAGGTTCAGGTTGGTTCTCGTGGTTGTAGTGACACATCGCTGCATTGCCACCTGCTGCCGAAATAGTATCGAAGCTAAGATCCATCAGTGTTGGGTCTTCGCTACGGAACGCTTCCAGTTTGTCTGCCAGCGCCGCTTCATCATGCAGGTTACCCGCAACGACTTCTGCATCTAACCAAGATAGGAACTTACTCATCGCCACGCCATCACGGATATGACACGCTTTCATACCTGCGATTTCAACTGCGTTTTTCGCCGCTTTTGGCATTAGGCATGGATCAGCCTTACTCACCACTGACGCGCCAGCATTTTGTAGAACCAGCTTAAACCATGCGTTACTTGTCGCAGGGTCAACCAGTACATTCTTGCCAGTAAGAGTTTCTAGTCGTGCTTGCAATGCTTCTGGGTGATGAACTGTTACGCCCGCACCAACATGAGCGTCAAACTCAGCAGGTAGACGAGTTGGATCTAGGAAGTATTCCACGCTTGAATCTGAGTGCAGAATCGCGTGAGAAAGCAGAACTGGTAGACGTGATACATCTAGACCACGAACGTTAAGCAGCCAACAGATAGAATCAAGTGCTGTGATCACTGCGCTGTCTGCGCCGGCTTTTTTCACCAGCTCTGCGATTTCTTGGCGTTTGCTTTCACTTGATTGGCCAACTGCTTCTGTTGCCATTAGGCGAACATCAGAAACTACAGGAGCAGGGCGGTCGTGCCACAGCTCATCAATTGGGTTGCTGTCGAGAATCTTAAGCTCAAGTGCACCTGCAAGTTTTGCTTGTGCCATGTCTAGCCAAGCAGAGTTGTGCATGCGAGGGTCGATTGCCACAGACGCGCCATTTACAAGATGGTCTTTAATCCAATCTAGTGCAGGCTCTTCAATCAGGTGACGGTATTCGAAGAGATCAGCAGGAACCTGCTTGGTTACTTGTACCGTGTAGCGACCATCAACAAAGATAGCGGCTTTGTCTTTGGTGATTACCGCAGCACCAGCAGAACCGGTAAAACCCGTTAGCCAATGTAAACGCTCGTTGTGCGCTGGTACGTATTCGCCCAAGTACTCGTCTTCATGTGGGACAAGTAGGGCATCAATATTATGTTGTGCTAGCCATTGGCGGATAGCTGACACACGCTGTTCAGTAGTGCTGAGCATGGGTTATTCCTTCATATTTCTTAGGCGTCCATTTCACATCTCGGGACGATGGCAATAAGCTACTCCTTTTACCAAAAGGCTGCAAATTATCTAAGAGATTCGGTCTTTTCTTTGATGATCTGTCGCAACCACGTCAATGCAAGGTCGTTTTCTCTATCTCTGTGCCAAAAAAGCGTATAGGCCATGGGTGGAAACTCCATGGGTAATGGGCGCACGGTTAGGTTGAGTTGCTCGGAGGCGAGTTTAACGAAATGGCTGGGCGCGGTGAATATGAAGTCGGTGTAAGAACAAAGGCTTGCAGCACTGTTGAAATCAGGCACCATAATCGCGATATCACGCTCTTTACCTATGTCTGCCAACCTATAGTCGAGTAACCAACGCTCATTGCCATCACATCGCACTTGGACATGTCGATGTGCGAGATAGCTATCCAGATTCCATGGTTGCTGCAAGACTGGGTGATCGTTGCGCATCAGGCACATTTGGCTATCACGATAGATTTCTGCTTCGCAAATATCATTTGGTGGGTACATGGTCAGTTTGGCGTCATTGATGTCGATGTCTTTGCCAGTAATGCCAAGATCGAGTTCACCTCGCTGGAGCATTTTGAATGTGGTATCGGACCACGCGTGAGTGCTGATAGTAACGCCGGGTGCTTGGCTAAAAATTGCAGGTAAGAAATGAGGAAGTATCAATGGGTAGACACTCTCCACCGCAGCAATTTGGAAACGATAAGAACTAGTCTCGGGGGCGAACTCTTCCGGTTGAGTGATTTGTTCAAGTTGGTGAATGAGTGATTCCAGCTTCGGTTTTAAGAAAAGTGCTTTTGGTGTTGGTGTTAGCCCATGAGCATTGCGCACAAACAAGGGATCATCGAACTGGGTTCGTAGTTTAGCTAGGCTTTTACTGACCGCTGATTGGCTGAGGCACAGCCTATGGGCTGCACGCGTGACATTGAGCTCCTCAATCAACACTTTTAGGCAGATTAGAAGATTAAGGTCGAGTCGAACCAGTTTCTCTAAACTCACAAGAAATTCTCCTTAGGAATATCACCAATGATTATTTGTCATTGGAATTCATATCTTATCGTAGCTTAGAATCCCACCAATTACATTAGTTCTTGTGGAGATTAAAGTGCATTCAAGTAACCAACTGCAGCACTCAAAAATACAGCTTACTCTCTTAACGCTGTTGGTGTTGTTTAGCCCACTGGCGATTGATATTTATCTTCCGGCTTTGCCACTAATATCGTCATCGTTTCACGTGGAACATGCACTTGCTCAAGACACAATCACTTGGTTTTTGTTCGCGATGGGTGTAGGCCAACTGTTTGCTGGACCACTCGCGGACAAATATGGACGTCGAACTGTTGCATTGGTAGGCATTAGTATTTACGCAATGAGTGCTTTATTGGCGTGGAGCGCTCAAAACATTGAGTGGATGCTAACGGCCCGATTGCTACAAGGCTTAGGTGCGTGTGCGACATCGGTAGCAGCCTTTGCAACAGTTCGCGATATGTTTGGACCGGAAAAAAGCGGCAAGATGATCAGTTATCTCAATGGCGCAATCTGTTTTGTTCCGGCACTGGCGCCAATATTGGGCAGTTGGTTAACGCAACAGTTTGGCTGGCGCTCAAACTTTAGCTTTATGGCGGGCTTTGCTTTGATAGCTTTGGTTGCCATGATCATTAAGCTCAAAGAGACCAACCCAGCACCAAGCTCAGAAGCTGTGTTTAAACCGAGTCGCTACTGGGCGGTGTTGAAAACGCCTTCGTTTATCTTTCACGCTTCATTGTGCATGTGTGCTATGGCGGTCATTTTGGCGTACGTGACTTCGGCACCTGTGGTACTGATGGAAAACCTTGGTTTGAGCATGAACGAGTTCACCCTATGGTTTGGGATTAATGCGGCTATCAATATTGTTGCGTGTATGACGGCACCAAAATTTATGGAGAAGTTTGGTACTCATAAAACGTTGGTAGTCGGTATCGTGACCCTTGCCATCGCAGGCATTGTTATGTTGGTTCTAGCTGAGCAAGCAACCGCGTTTGCGTTTATGTTACCCATCTTTATGTCTTCAATCGGCTTTGCTTGGATTCTTGGCGCAGCGGCTGGCAAAGCGCTTGCACCATTTGGTGATAAAGCGGGCACGGCTGCCGCACTGCTTGGTTTATTCCAGATGAGTGGATCTGGTTTGGTGGTGGGCAGCGTTCAAAGGTTGGGCTTGGAACCACAACTTATGATAGCCATTCAGATGCTTATCTTGCTGCCGGGCTTACTCATCTTGATGAGCAAGAGTGGCAAACACTGGCACGTGGCTGCTGCGCAATAAGTTGTGATTTGCTTTGATGCGTTACCAAAACGTTGTATATTTGAGCTCCTTTGCTAACTAATACTGTGGACTTAAAACGACGATGTCGATGACAACCTACGAAATGGCTCGTGTTTTGGAGCAACTAGAAGATTCTCCAGAAAAAATCATGTTTGGTAAATTACTCAACGAGCTAGGTAATCAGAGTGGAGAGCGCATTCGAAGTGCGGCGAAACAAGTTCCGCTGCATATGCTTCGTGATATTGTTTATCAGTTCCAGCAAGTAATCGAGTCGCGCAAAGATGAGCAAGTGGAATTGCTTGCTAAATCGATAGCAGAGCAAGGTATTTCAGCGGAAGAGCTTAAGCAGTATTTAGAATCCCGTTAAAAAAATGGCCCCTAAACGTAGGGGCCATTTTTTATGGATTCACATTTCGGTTGATGGGGTTTTGCAGTGAAATCAGCGTCTCTGTCGATTGCACTTCATCAATGGCTTGGAGTTTGTCGATGAGCACGTATTGCAGCTCCTCAATAGAACGACACATCAACTTTACAAAGATATTGTAAGCCCCCGTGGTGTAGTAGGCTTCCACGACTTCTTCCAATGCATTGAGTTTTTCGAGTGCCGAGTGGTAGTCTCGCGCGGCATTCAAGTTAATGCCGATAAAGCAGCAAACGTCGTAGCCAAGCTTTTTGGTGTCGACAATGACTTCTGTTCCTTGAATGATGTCAGCTGACTTCATTTTCTCTATTCGTACATGAACAGTGGCGGGGCTAACATTAAACTGCTTGGCCATTTCGGCATAAGGTGTTCGTGCGTCTTCCATGAGCGTCTTTAAAATCGCGCGATCGAGGTCGTCGAGTTTTACATTGTGTGCGTGCACATTTCTCTCCCAATAAGGTCGGGCTCTTAGTTCAAAATATCAACAAGAGTGATACTATTAAAAGAGTTATTTCCCATCTGAGAGCTATTTTAGTGCGCTTTAGTCTGATTCTTCTAGCGGTATTTCTATCTTCTTCGATTTATGCGAAAGACACTGACGTACTGGTCGTTCACTCATACCATCAAGGATTTTTCTGGACCGACAGTTTTCAAGAAGGTCTAGAGAACGCTCTAAAAGATTCAGGGATTTCCACCCGAGTCGTCTACCTCGATACCAAACGTAATCAAAGCCAAGAGTACCTCGACTTGCTGCTTGATCTGTATATCACCAAATTTGGCCAAGAACAGTTTCAAGCGGTTGTGGTAAGCGATAACAATGCGCTCAACCTTATGAATCGTTTGGGGGAGCAGCTGGGTAGTACGCCGGTAGTCTTTGGCGGAATCAACAACTATGACCCCAGTCTGCATAGTAATTTAACCGCAACGGGGCTGATTGAAGACATTGACCTCTACAGCAACATTTCGCTTATTGAGCGTCTGCAACCTAATGTCGAGTCGATTTATGTGATTAGCGATCATTCCGTAACAGGCGAGGCGGTGAGACAACAAGTGGGAAAGTTCATTGATACTTACCCTAATTACCGCAACAAAATTACTCAGTTGGTCCCAGAAAGTTACGATCAATTACTTGATACGCTTAGCGAGCTAAACGCAAAGAGTGCCGCACTGTTTTGGGTCTACTACCGTGACAAAAATGGCCACGTGATTTCCGACAAGCAACTTTGGAAAGAACTGAATCTACGTTCAGCAGCCCCCGTTTATATGGTTCATGATCTCGGGCTAGGTTATGGTGCGGTCGGCGGTGTCATACAAAGTGGTTTGGTCCATGGGTTGCAAACAGGGGAAATGCTCAGAGAAATTATTGAGCGCGGAGAATTGCCTAAGGTTCGAGTTGGTACGCCAGAGATCAAGTTAGATTACGTTGCTGTAAAGAAATGGGGACTTGGGGCAGAAGACGTGGCGGCGTCGATGTTTTTTAATAAACCTCAATCGTTTGCCGATCGCTACCAAAGTGAACTTAATCTAGCAGCCAGTCTGGTTTCAGTGTTGCTTATCATCATTTTGGTGTTGGTGTACTACCTGAGCCGATTAAAGCGCAGTGAACAGTTGGCGACGGAAAGCCAAATGCTGACTGAAATGGTGTTTGACCAAAGCTACCACTTTATTGGTGTGCTCGATTCAAAGGGAGGCGTGACATCAAGCAACCGTAAGTTGCAAGAGTTGCTTTACAGTCAGGATTTCAGCCAAGACTTGCCCATTTGGCAACATCGTTACTGGCAAGAAGACGCCGTTGCTCAGTTCAAACGCTTCTTAGATGAAAAGCAAGCCGAGACGGTAACCCAATTTGAGGCAGAAATCTGGCATGAAGAGCTGGGCGCGTTAGTTCTTGAAGTCTCTCTCAAACCGATCCCGTCAGGCGTAGAGTCCGCGCGTTACTTACTTGAAGCCAAAGACATTACTACTCGGAAAATTACCGAAGAGCGTTTGTATCAACGTGAGGCTAACTTGAGTCATTATTACGACCAACAGCCGGTGATGATGGTGACGCTCGATGACCAAAACCGCATCCAACAAGTGAATCAATTTGCTGAACAGTTGCTTGGTTACACGCCAGACCAAATTTTAGGTCATCGCTTGAGAGAGTTTTATCTGCATGAGGATGCGCTTATTCCGCGTCAGGTACTGCTGCAACCTAAACAAGTGATGAAAGGGGTCTGGCGACGTGAGATTGAGTATCGCCACGCAGACGGACAAGTGTTGTGGATTCGCGAAAATATCCGTCCTTTGGTCGAGTCGGGGCATTTACTCATTGTCGGAGAGGACATCACCGAGACGCGCAAACTGTCCGATCAATTGGCGTATCAAGCCAGACATGATCTTCTAACCGGCACTTTTAGTCGCAACTTTTTCGAAAAAGAGCTCACCAAAGCACTTAAGGAAGTGGAAAGCTATACGCGCACTCACGCAATGCTGTATCTCGATCTTGACCAGCTTAAGGTATTAAACGACACCGCAGGTCATGAAGCAGGGGACGAAGCGATCAAATTCTGTGCGCGAACGCTGGAAGAAGTCTTGCCTTACAACACTGTCTTAGCTCGGATGGGAGGCGATGAGTTCGCCATTCTTCTCAAAGATTGTACTGAGTTAGACGCGAAGAAACTGGCGAAAATGATCATCGATAATCTGGGTGAGCAACCTTTCGTCTGGCAAGACATCCGATTAAGCCTCAACTGTTCCATTGGTATTCGATTGATTGACCATACTGCTTCTTCACCGCAAATGGTCCATGCACAAGCGGATACCGCGTGTCATGTCGCGAAGGAAGAAGGGCGCAATCGCTACAGCTTATACTGCCTTGATGATCAAGAGCTGCGCCGCCGTGAGCAAGAAATGGAGAGCGTGAACTTAGTACATGATGCTCTTGCTAACCAACGCATTGAGCTGTTCGCCCAGCGCATTATTGCCTTAGACAACGATGACAAAGGCATGCACTTTGAAATCTTGGTTAGGATTCGTGATGTGAATGGAGATTACATCTCACCGGGTATCTTTATGCCTGCATCTGAGCGTTACAACATTGCGCATTTGATCGACCGAGAAGTGGTAAGCCAAACCTTGGATTGGTTTGGCGCGAACCCTGCTGCACTGGAAAATCTCAGTCAGGTTGCGATCAACCTGTCTGGTCATTCAATGGGTAATCAAGAGTTCATCCAGTTTTTGCTCAACAAGCTAAAAGATAGCGCGGTGCCGTGTAACAAGGTCTGCTTAGAAATTACCGAAACCGCGGCCATGAGCAACATGAAGCAAGCCATCGAATTCTTTAGCCAGTTAAAAGCACTGGGGTGTTTGATCGCTTTGGATGACTTTGGCTCAGGACTCTCTTCGTTTGGCTACCTGAAAAAATTGCCTGTCGATATTGTGAAAATAGACGGCATCTTTGTTCGCGATATCGATGTCAATGAGATGGACCATTTGATGGTGCGTTCAATCAATGATTTGGCGAAACAAATGGGTAAGCGAACCGTGGCTGAGTTTGTCGAGAACACGCGCATTATTGACCAATTGATGGAGCTTGGCGTGGATTACGCGCAAGGTTACATTATCGGTAAACCTAAACCCCTGCCGACGCTGGTGGAGGAGTTGATCGATGAGAATAGGGTTAGTGCCCAATCTTAAAATCCATTACACTTGCGCCAGTTTTATTGCCCCTCAAATCGGAGCCTAATGTGCAGTTACAACTTATTTGTCAATCTCCAGACCAGAATGAACAGCTTGAGCGCATCGCTCAGCGTTGGGGATTAGAGCACAGCCCGCAAAGCCAGTTTGCTTTAGTGCTTACCGCAGAGCGTCTTGAGCTGCGCAAAGTCGACGAGCCTAAGCTAGGCGCCATTTACGTTGACTTGATTGGCGGTGCGGTAGGTCATCGACGTAAATTCGGTGGCGGCAAGGGGCAAGCTATTGCGAAGGCGGCGGGGCTCAACAAAGGGGCGACCCCTCATGTATTGGACGGCACGGCGGGGCTTGGGCGCGATGCCTTTGTATTGGCTTCGCTAGGGTGCAAAGTACAAATGGTTGAGCGCCACCCTGTGGTTGCGGCTTTGCTTGATGATGGGCTGACTCGTGCTCAGCAAGATCCAGAGATCGGTACCTGGGTAAGTGAGCGTATGTCTTTGATCCATGCCTCTAGCCATACTGCGTTGCAAGACCTTGTGAACGACAAGTCCTTTGTTAGACCCGATGTCGTCTACTTGGATCCAATGTACCCTCATCCTGAGAACAAAAAGAAAAGTGCGTTAGTGAAGAAAGAGATGCGAGTATTTCAATCTTTAGTCGGCGCAGACTTGGATGCGGATGGTCTGTTAGCACCTGCACTTGAACTGGCAACGAAGCGAGTGGTGGTGAAGCGTCCTGACTACGCAAACTGGCTTGATGAACAGCGCCCGGCGATGGCGATTGAAACGAAAAAAAATCGTTTTGATGTTTATGTCAAAGCATCAATGACTTAGTGCTCAAAGCCGATTAAATCTTCATTTAGTGCTTGCTAATTAACCGTCATGTAGGTATATCTTACTAAGAATTATTCGTATTCTTAGCTGGAGTAGTAGCATGGCTAAACGTCTTTGTAAGATGAATCGCAAGCAGATCGCTGAAAACCTAGGGGACATTCATCGTTTGGTGATTGAACCTAAGTTTGTCTGCCGCTCGTGCGCGCGTTCGTCTTCTTCACAAGGCTCGTTGTGTAAGCCTGCTGCGATTCCTCCTCAAAAGTGCCAAGATAAGCCGATAGAGCAACAAAGAGCTTGCGGCTTACTTGCAGAAGCGTTGCCAACAAAAGATCGCGCAGATGTCGTTGATGCCAAGAAAGCACAGGCCGTTAGACGTGTGATTGACAAAGTTAAACAAAAAGCAGCAACAAAGGCGACTCACAAGCCGTCACTGACCACAGAGTCGGTGGTTGATATCTCGAGTAACACATCAATTAAAGCAGCGAAGAAGGCGCTTAAAAAACAGTATAAGCAGCAGAAGAAGCTCCTCAAATTGGCGAAGAAGCAACGCAAATTGCTCAAGAAGCAGCACAAACTTGAAGCTCAAGTCGAGCGCCAAACACCTTTGATTATTCCAGAACTGGTTGCAGCACAGGCCGACGCTGCGGTGCATTAACAATAAAAAACGCTCTCGATCAGGAGAGCGTTCTTGTTTATGCCGATTGATAGCTTTGTTCAACCTTTCTTTTGACCCAGGTTTCGTTGACCCACAACGATAACATGATGATCGCGCCGCCAATGGTGAGTCGAACTAGGTCGACATCTCGATTCCAGATCAGAATATTCACGATTAAGCCTGCAGGAACCAGTGCATTGTTCATGACTGCCAGTGCCCCTGCATTAACCATGGTGGCGCCTTTGTTCCACGCAAAGTAGCCCAAGCCTGACGCGATCAAGCCCAAGTAGATCAAGATTCCCCATTGTGTTTGAGTGGTCGGAAGCTTATCTAGGTTGCCCATCAAGGCAAAGGCGATCGTTGCTACGCAGAGCGCACCCAAGTAGAAATAGCCAAACACCGTATGTTGTGGCAGGTCAACTGGGCTTTTCTCCATGATGTATTTGTAGCCCACTTGGCCAATGGCGAAGCACAGGTTCGCCCCTTGAACCACTAAGAAGCCCAGCACGAAGTTTTCATTGATTCCAGCAAACTTAATGAAAGCTGCGCCCGCCACGGCAATTATCGCAGTCACTAAGTACCACGGTGAAAATCGTCCTTTTAAAAGATCATAAATCAAGGTGACATAGATTGGCGTGAAGACGGTAAACAAAAGGACTTCTGGAACGGAAAGCAGTAAGAAAGATTGGTAGTAGAAGCAGTACATCAAGCCAAGCTGAAAACCACCAACGGTCATCAGTTTTGCAATGAGCCCACGGTCGATACCTTTAAAACGTAGGAAAGGTAAGAACACTAGGCTGGCGAGTGCGACACGGATAAAGACCGAGAACCAAGAGTCAACCTGACCGGCGAGGTAAACGCCGATCAAGCTAAACGAGAATGCCCATAAAAGGGTGACGGCAGAGAGATAACCCATAACTAATACTCATTATCAATAAATGCTCTGCAGTCTAGCGGAAATTTTCCTCTCGATCAGTCTTTAAGTGGCACGACCAACATATCGACAGGAGAGCAATTGATTAATTGTCGGGTAGAGGAAAGCAACTTACTCCAAAAATCTTGGTGATGACCACATACCACCAGATCAATGTTGAACTCTTGAATGGTTTCACACAGTTCATTACCCAAATCACCACTGCCCACTAGCGTATGTTTGATAGGGTAATTGGCGTGATCGGCAAACTCTTGAAGTTGCGCTTGAGACGCTTGCACTGCTTGATGCTGGGTTTCGGCTAGGTTGATATCAATCAGCCCAGTGTAGAGCTCAGCATAGTTGACATCGATATGCACAAACGACACGGCAGCTTCAAGTGGTTTGGCAAGAGAAACGGCTTTTTCAATCAAAAGTTTGCTGTCTTCAGAGAGGTCGACGGCAACCAAAATATGTTGATAACTCATAGTGCTATCTCCTTTAGGTGTCTGTTTAAAGATTAGCACCCCCAACCAATAAATTTTGTTGTAGTGATCTCAGATCCACATTCATACGTCAAAGTGTTAAAGTAACAAACATGTTATAGTCATTTACAGTTCATAGACTTAGTAGGAGAAGCAGATGCTTTCACAAGCAATGGTTGAACAATTGAATGAGCAAATTAATCTCGAATTTTTCTCATCCAATCTATACTTACAAATGAGTGCTTGGTGCGAAGACAAAGGTTTTGAAGGCGCGGCTGAATTTTTACGCGCACATGCCGTAGAAGAGATGGAGCACATGCAACGTCTATTTACGTATGTAAGTGAGACAGGCGCGATGCCAATCTTAGGTGCGATTGATGCGCCTAAGCATGAGTTCTCAAGCCTTGGCGAAGTATTTCGTGAAACGTTCGAGCATGAGCAAATGATCACTCAGAAGATTAACAAGCTCGCTCACGTGGCATTTACGTCTCAAGACTACTCAACTTTCAACTTCTTACAGTGGTACGTTGCTGAGCAGCACGAGGAAGAGAAGTTATTTAAAGGGATTTTAGATAAGCTAGAACTCGTTGGTGAAGATGGTAAAGCGCTATTCTTTATCGACAAAGATCTAGCCGCTCTAGCTAAAGAAGGCTCATCTTCTATCATGGATGCCTCTGCTGAATAACTTTCAGCGAAAGACGTTGTAAAGGTCGTCTTTTTCTTCTGGGCATTCTGAGAAGATGTAGGGAGGAAAAGATGATCAATGCAGACACAATTCTATTCACGCTAATGTTGGTGACTCTCGTCAATTTAGCCAGATACCTCACTGCGCTCCGTTCTCTTATTTACATCATGCGTGAAGCCCATCCGCTGTTATACCAGCAAGTTGATGGCAACGGTTTCTTCACCACGCACGGTAATGTCACCAAGCAAGTGCGCCTCTATCACTACCTAAAAAGCAAAGAGTATCACCATCATCATGATGAGGTATTTACGGGTAAATGTGAGCGAGTCAGAGAGTTGTTTATTTTGTCGACTTCCCTGCTAGGTGTTACGTTACTTGCGGCGTTCATTCTCTAAGCGTTGATGATTTGGCAAGCAACACGAATACCGCTAGAATAGCGGACCTAAATTGCTAAGGATGTGCATTGTGCACATCCTTTTTTATTGGTCTTTGATTGAGTGGGTATCATGGCGGAAAAGTTTGATGTGGTCATTATTGGTGCGGGTGCGGCCGGTTTAATGTGCGCTGCAGAAGCAGGTAAACGAGGGCGCAGTGTGCTGCTGCTCGACCACGCCAAAAAGCCTGGTCGCAAAATCCTAATTGCGGGTGGCGGTCGTTGTAATTTCACCAACTACGATGTCACGGCTAAACACTACCTTTGTCAAAACCCACACTTCGTAAAATCCGCGTTGGCTCAATACACCAACTGGGACTTTATCTCGATGATCTACAAACATGGCATCGAGTTTGAAGAGCGCGATCATGGCCAGCTATTTTGCGTGGGCGATTACAACTCAAAAGACATCGTGAAGATGCTGCTTGCGGAGTGTCAGTTACCATCGGTAGAGCAGCGCTACCAGCAAGATATTCACCATATCGAACAGACAGAGTCAGGCTTTGAGCTGCACGCCAACACCAGCGTGATAGAGTGCCAGTCATTGGTTGTCGCTACGGGTGGCTTATCCATGCCCAAGCTAGGTGCGACACCATTTGGCTATAAGATTGCCGAGCAGTTTGGGTTGTCTATCGTCCCAACAACGGCCGGCTTGGTGCCGTTTACCTTGCACAAAGAAGACAAAGAAGATTTTGCTGAATTGTCCGGCATCGCGATTCCGGTCGAATTGACAGCAGAAAACAACACCGTCTTTAAAGAGGCTCTGTTGTTTACTCACCGTGGTTTATCAGGTCCTTCTGTTTTGCAGATATCTTCGTACTGGAAGCCGGGTGAGACGGTGACCATCAACCTGGTGCCTGACGTTGATATGGATGAGTTACTCAGTCAAAACTTGGAAAAACATCCGAATCAAAGTTTGAAGAATACGTTGGCTAAAGTCCTGCCGAAGCGACTGGTTGAGGTACTGATAGAACGTAAAGTACTAGAAGATAAGCCACTCAAGCAGTTTGGTGTGAATCAACTTAAAGCGATCAGCCAAACCTTACAGCATTGGCAGATTGTACCGAATGGTACCGAAGGTTACCGCACCGCCGAGGTGACGTTAGGTGGTGTGAATACCGATCATATCTCTTCAAAGACCATGGAGTGTAAGCAAGTTAAAGGGCTGTACTTTATCGGTGAGGTGGTGGACGTAACTGGTTGGTTGGGAGGCTATAACTTCCAGTGGTGTTGGAGTTCAGGTTTCGTAGCTGGCCAGTGGGTGTAAAGTCACACGAATAATTACTGAGAATTCACTCTTTAGTACTACACTTAGTTAGTGAGATAGCAGTGTGGTCAAAGGAGTGAATCCTATGAGTCAAGAAGCGTTAATTTCCCGTATTAACGAACTACCCAGAATTGAAAGCGTCCTGCAAGAGTTACTCGAAATGGTCAATCGAGAGACGATCGACTTTGGCGAGTTAGCGCGCAAAATGTCGATGGATCAGGTGTTGTTGGCTCGTGTGTTGAGGATGGCGAACTCCGCACAGTTTGGCGGCGTGAAAGGCATCGCCAACATCAATGACGCCATTGTTCGAATTGGGATTGGCGCCATTCGTAACCTCATCTCTTCCTCGATTCTCGCGACAACCTTCCCTAAGCTCGAAACCCTCAATATCAAAGATTATTGGGCTGGTACCTTTGAAGTGGCGACAATTGCCAGCACCATTGCTAAAGACATCAAGCTGGACCCGAATGAAGCGTTTACCACAGGGATATTACACAACATTGGCGAGCTGATGATACATGCCTTGGAGCCAGAAAAAGCCGTCGATATTCAGCAAAGAGTGTGGAATGGGGAAAATGCCGCGCAGGTTCAACGTGAAGTATTAGGTACTGACGCGCAGCAACTGGGTGCCGTGCTTGCAGAGAGCTGGCAATTCCCCAATGAGCTGGTGGATGCCATCGCCAATGTTAACCACCCTGCGAAGGCGGTAGAGTCGAAACGTTTGGCATGTTTACTCTACTTAGCGCGAGACATTCACCAACGTTGGGACAACATGCTTGATGAGCAAGAGAAGCAGCACTACCTGACAACGAGCAAAGCCGCGATAGCACTGCATGTTTCTCCAACACTTGCGTCGAGTATTGATGCCGTTCGCGGTCAGGGCAGTGAACTGGCGTATCAACTTTTCTAGCTATTGTGTGCGTTAGAGTGGTCGTTTTGAACGCGATCTTTTTTGCCGATTTTGATCTGCTGGATCACCAAGCCTGTGATAATCAGCACCAGTCCAAATAGCGTTGCTGGGTGGATTTCCTCACCAATAATCGAAGCCAACAGCATTAACGAAATGAAGGGCGATGCGAAAATGAGGTTACTGATACGCGCCGTATTTTGCGTGGCCTTTAGAGCACTTAGCCAAAGGACGAACGTCACCCCCATTTCAAACAAGCCGACGTACGTAACCGCAAGCCAACCTTTGTTGGTGATGTGACTAAAACTTGCGCCTTCGTAGAGTGTTAAGCCAATAGCAAAAGGAATGGCGACCAAAAAGCCAAGTAACACACCAACAACCGGATCGGCTTTATTCTTCGCGTTTAAGATCCAATAACCAGCCCAAAGCAGCGTAGATAGCAACGCGAGTCCAACACCTAATGGGCTGTCAAAATTAAGACCTAGCACATCCCCTTTGGTCGCGATAACGATCACGCCCAGATAGCTGAACGTACAAGCGACCCAATCCTGTTTGCGAATCTTTTGCCCTAAGAAAACCGCTGCCATTAAGGTTAAGGTGATCGCCCAGCTGTAGTTGATGGCTTGCGCTTGTGAGGCAGGCAAAAGGTCGTAGGCTTTGAACAATATGATGTAGTAAGCCAGCGGATTGATGACACCAAGTAGCAGGTAGTACCAAGGATTAGATAGAAACGTGCGGGGTAATTGCTTCAGCTTACCGGTGGCCGCGCAGATAATCATCAGCGCCAGTGCCGAGACAATACTCGCCACGGTTAACATCTGAATCGGGGTGAATTCGGCTAACGTGAGCTTAAAAGCAGTCGCTACTGTTGACCAGAGTAGTACAGCAGATAAACCTAATCCTAAAGCGCGGCGCTCGTTCATGATGTTCCTTTCATCAAACCAGCAGTGATATTGCGCTGGTTGTTGGTATGGCTGAGGGTATGAAGCGCCTAGTCTAGCTGTTCGATAACTGGCCGACAAACTGGACATTTATCCAGTGCTAAAATACCATTGAGTGAAGACGATAAACACGAGTTAAGCCTTTACTATGCAATGGATTCTAGAGAATCAAACTTTATTGATGTCATCCATCACCAGTGCCGTTGTCGGTGGTTTTGTTGTCGGTTGGTGGGTAAAACAAAAAATGCAGTTTCAGCAACAACTCACTGAGCAGCAACTAGAATCCAATCAACAACTTGCCAACAGCCAGATCCAACAGTTGCAGCGAGAGCTCGAACAATGCCAGCAAGAATTGGACGAATTAGACAGCGAAAGAGACAAAGCCGCTTATGAGCTGAAACAAGCACACGGTAAGTTGATGGCGGTGATGGAAAAGTTGCGTTACTTTGATGCTGTGAAACAAGAACGTCAGCAATACGCTGACGACCTTAACATCGCAAGAGAGCAGAAGTCACAACTTGATGCTCAGCTTCGCGAACAACAAGCCCGCCATGAACAAGAAAACAAAGCCAATCAAGAGAAACTGCAATTACTCGAGCAAGCCGAAGTACGCCTGAAGCAACAGTTTGAACACCTTGCCAACCAACTGTTTGAAGAAAAAACCGCCAAAGTCGACCAACAAAACCGCCAAAGTTTAGAAGGCTTGCTCTCACCATTGAAAGAGCAGTTGGAAGGCTTTAAACGCCAAGTCAACGACAGCTTTACGGTCGAAGCCAAAGAGCGTCATACCCTGGTTCATGAGCTGAAAAACCTGCAACGTTTGAACGAACAAATGACCCGAGAGGCTGTGAATCTCACTCAGGCTCTGAAAGGGGACAACAAACAGCAAGGCAACTGGGGAGAGGTCGTGTTGGCGCGGGTGCTTGCCGAATCAGGCTTGCGAGAAGGGCATGAATATCAAACTCAGGTTAGCTTGCAAAATGAAGCGGGTAAACGTTATCAGCCGGATGTGATTGTTCACTTACCACAAGATAAGCAGGTGGTTGTTGACTCAAAAATGGCGCTCGTGGCTTACGAGCGTTACTTTAATGCAGAAACCGATGCTCAGCGAGAGAAAGCCCTAAGTGACCACTTACTTGCATTGAGAGCGCATATCAAGGGGTTATCGAACAAGGATTATCACCAGTTGAAAGGCATTCAGAGTCTCGACTACGTGCTGATGTTTATCCCTGTCGAGCCCGCTTTTCAGATCGCCATTCAAGCAGACCCAAGCTTGGTTAAAGAGGCAATGGAGCACAACATTATTTTGGTCAGCCCGACCACTTTGCTGGTGGCGCTTCGAACCATTGATAACTTGTGGCGCAATGAGCGACAAAATCAAAACGCGCAAGTGATTGCTGAGCGTGCCAGCAAGCTGTACGACAAACTGCGATTGTTTGTTGACGATATGGAGAGCTTGGGCGGCGCGCTTGATCGAGCCAACCAGAACTACCAAGGTGCGATGAACAAATTGGCTACCGGGCGCGGAAACGTCATTCGCCAAGCGGAGAGCTTCAAACAGTTAGGGGTGGAGGTCAAAAAACCGATCTCTAGCGCGCTCACTCAAATGGCTCAATATGAAGGGCTCACAGAAAATCGTGCATTGAATGAAAATGATTCTATCGTACAAAGACATCCGGATGAGGATAAAGTAAACTAATCGCCCGCAGTGCTCAGGTCGTAATTAATAATCAGCATTGCTCGAAGAGGAATCATCATGACGGATACAAGCGTGCAATCAAACCCAGCGTTAGAATCGAGTGAAACTACCCACTTTGGTTTCACCACCGTGGCAAAAGAACAAAAAGTTGAAAAAGTAGCAGAAGTTTTTCACTCTGTTGCAGCTAAATACGACATCATGAATGATTTGATGTCGGGTGGTATTCATCGTCTTTGGAAGCGCTTTACCATCGATTGTAGTGGTGTGCGACCAGGCCACCGCGTCCTTGACCTTGGTGGCGGTACCGGTGATTTGACGGCTAAGTTTTCACGTATTGTCGGTGAAAAAGGCCATGTTATTTTGGCGGATATCAACAACTCTATGCTCAATGTTGGCCGCGATAAACTGCGCGACATTGGTGTTGTTGGTAACGTGCACTACGTACAAGCGAATGCGGAAGAGCTGCCGTTCCCAGATGACTATTTTGATGCGATCACTATTAGCTTTTGTTTACGTAACGTAACCGACAAAGACAAAGCGCTTCGTTCGATGTATCGCGTTCTTAAGCCTGGTGGTCGTCTATTAGTGCTTGAGTTTTCTAAACCCGTCTTAGAGCCGCTATCAAAAGTCTACGATGCGTACTCATTCCACTTGCTACCTAAAATGGGTGAGTTGGTGGCCAATGATTCAGAAAGTTACCGTTACCTTGCTGAGTCGATCCGTATGCACCCAGATCAAGAAACGCTTAAAGGCATGATGAATGACGCTGGTTTCGATAACACCAGCTACTACAACTTGACGGGTGGTATCGTTGCGCTTCATCGCGGCTACAAGTTCTAAGGTCACGCACTATGCCATTTGAACCTCTCATTACGGCAGTGATAGAAACTTCACTGAATACTCTCATTAACGATGACCCAGAGCTGGGTCGTCGTCTTGGCCGCCTTAAAGGTCAAGTGATTCAAGTTCATCTCAAAGAAATCAACAAGACATTGACCTTTGTTTTTAGTCAGCAAATCGATGTCTTGGCCAACTATGAAGGTGGGCCTGACTGCTACCTTTCCTTAAACCTAGCGGTGCTTCCTGAACTGCGTGATCAATCCAACATCACCAAGCTCATCAAGCAAGACAAGTTAGTACTGGAAGGTGACATCCAACTGGCGCAAAAATTTGCTCAATTGATGACAGATTGCAAGCCAGACATCGAAGAGTGGCTGTCACGAGTAACGGGCGATGTCGTAGCACATACCTTGGTAAAAGGTGTCAGTGGTTTTGGTCAGATCGTGACGAGCCAAGCCGCTAAACATCAGCGTCATTTGGGGCAGGTTCTTACCGAAGAGTGGCGTATCGCGCCCGCGCCTTTGGAAGTTGCCCACTTTTGCGATCAAGTGGATGACGTGAAAAGCCAAGCGGCAAAAGTTGAAGCTCGTTTGAATCAGCTGTTGGAGCGCGCATGACCCCAGCAGAGTTAAAGCGCTTATACCGAATTATCAAGGTTCAACTAGAGTATGGTTTGGACGAACTCTTGCCAGACCATCAATTAATGAAGGCTCCACTGCTGGCACGTAAAAGTCTGTTCTGGATTAAGAATCAGCATCCAGAAAAAGACCTTGGCGAGCGCCTGCGTTTAGCTTTGCAAGAGCTTGGTCCGGTATGGATCAAGTTTGGCCAGATGATGTCGACGCGTCGCGATCTCTTTCCTCCTCATATTGCCGACCCGCTCGCGTTGCTCCAAGACCAGGTGTCTCCGTTTGATGGCCAATTGGCGAAAGAGCAGATTGAGCTCGCACTCGGTGGTCCACTTGAGACTTGGTTTGATGATTTTGATATCGAGCCGCTTGCCTCAGCGTCGATCGCTCAAGTGCACACTGCGAAGCTCAAATCGACTAACCAAGAAGTGGTATTAAAAGTCATCCGGCCCGATATTCGCCCAGTCATTGATGCAGATCTAAAACTGATGTACCGCATGGCGCGTATAGTCGCCAAGGCGCTTCCTGAAGCACGTCGTTTAAAACCTGTCGAAGTGGTGCGCGAGTACGAAAAGACTCTGCTTGATGAATTGGATTTACGTCGTGAGGCGGCTAATGCGATTCAGCTGCGCCGAAATTTTGCTGGCAGTGAAGAACTGTATGTTCCAGAAGTTTTTACCGACTTCAGTAATAAAACTGTCATGGTTTCTGAGCGAATATACGGCATTCAGGTTTCGGACATAGAAGGTTTACACGCAAACGGCACCAATATGAAATTGTTGGCTGAGCGTGGCGTGAGTGTTTTCTTTACTCAAGTCTTTCGCGATAGCTTCTTTCACGCTGACATGCACCCAGGTAATGTCTTTGTTGAACCGCAGCATCCTGAAAACCCGCGTTGGATTGGCTTAGATTGCGGCATCGTTGGGACATTGAACAGTGAAGATAAGCGCTACCTAGCAGAAAACTTCTTGGCGTTCTTTAACCGTGATTACCGCCGTGTGGCCGAGTTGCACGTTGAGTCCGGATGGGTTCCACGTGAAACCAATGTCGATGAGTTTGAGTTCGCGATTCGAATCGTTTGTGAACCGATCTTTGCCAAGCCGCTCTGTGAAATTTCGTTTGGTCACGTGCTGTTGAACCTATTTAATACGGCGCGTCGCTTCAATATGGAAGTTCAGCCGCAGTTGGTTCTGCTGCAAAAAACCTTACTCTATGTTGAAGGGTTAGGGCGTCAGCTATACCCACAGCTTGATTTATGGGAAACCGCTAAGCCATTTCTTGAAGAGTGGATGATGAATCAAGTCGGCCCGCAAGCGGTGATCAACGCGGTGAAAGATCGCGCTCCGTTCTGGGCGGAAAAACTTCCGGAGCTACCTGAGTTGCTGTACGACAGTTTGCGCCAAGGTAAAATGATGAACCAGCGAATGGATCAGCTTTATCAAGGCTACCGTTCAAGCAAACGTCAGCAGGCAACAGGTAAATTTTTATTTGGTGTTGGTGCCACATTAGTCGTATGCTCGGCAATATTGGTCAACAGCACCTATGAGCAACTTTCTATGTTCAGCGCCCTAGGTGGTGTCACATTTTGGTTGCTTAGTTGGCGAGCTTACCGTCAATAGACGTTAAACTCTTGAAATAAATTTGTTTATAGACCCGAGGTAAAAAGAATGGGTGGTATTAGTATTTGGCAACTTCTGATTATTGCTGTCATCGTCGTTCTACTATTCGGTACTAAGAAGCTACGTGGTATTGGTGGCGATCTAGGTAGTGCAGTGAAAGGCTTCAAGAAAGCAATGAGCGAAGATGAGACAGCAAAGAAAGACGCTGACTTTGAGCCAAAAGCTGTCGATCAGCAAAAGAGCGTAGAACAGCAGAAAACAGAAGCGACTGCTGAAACTAAGAAAGACAAAGAGCAGGCGTAGCACGTGTTTGATATCGGTTTTTGGGAACTGGTATTAATATCTGTCGTCGGGCTTGTGGTTCTAGGGCCTGAGCGTTTGCCTCATGCGATCCGCAGCGTGTCCAAATTTATTGGCGCAGCGAAAAACATGGCAAACAGCGTGAAGGATGAACTTTCTCATGAATTGAAAGTTCAAGAGCTGCAAGAAAATCTGCGCAAAGCTGAGCAAATGGGGATGGAAGATCTCTCTCCAGAGCTCAAATCTTCAGTTGAAGAGTTGAAGCAAGCTGCTCAAGATGTGCAACGCCCATATGCGAGCAAAAGCGACTCAGCAGAGCAAGCTGCTGAGACTTTGAACGAGAAACAAGACTCTGTTCAAAGTGCCAATGACTCAGCAGGTGCAGTCGAGAGCTTAACCACTCCAGACTCACCACAGGCAGATAAGAAAGCCGAATAGTCTCGCATTAGGAGGAGCTACTAACCAGTAGCTCCTTTTCGATCGTTTATAGTATGAGGTCTCCATGTCTTCTGTAGAGCAGACACAGCCTTTGATCAGCCATTTGTTGGAACTCCGTAATCGTCTGCTCCGTGCGATATTAGCGGTGCTGGTGGTGTTCATTGGACTGGTTTATTTCGCAAATGATATCTATGAATTTATCTCCGCACCTTTGGTAGAGCGTCTACCTGAAGGGGCAACGATGATTGCCACGGATGTCGCATCTCCCTTCTTTACACCCCTAAAGCTGACCTTAATCGCGTCAATTTTTGTCGCTGTGCCTTTTATCTTGTATCAAGTCTGGGCGTTTGTCGCTCCAGGTTTATATAAGCATGAGCGCCGATTGATCATGCCATTGATGTTCTCAAGCTCGTTGCTGTTTTATTGTGGGGTTGCCTTTGCCTACTTTGTGGTATTCCCGCTGGTATTTGGCTTCTTTACTGCGATTTCTCTCGGTGGCGTGGAATTTGCGACTGATATTTCGAGTTATCTCGACTTTGTATTGGCGCTGTTTTTGGCTTTTGGTATCGCTTTTGAAGTGCCGGTTGCTATTATCCTGCTTTGTTGGACAGGGGCGACAAACCCGAAAAGTTTGAGTGAGAAACGTCCGTACATAATCGTCGGGGCGTTTATTGTCGGTATGATGCTGACACCACCGGATATGATCTCCCAGACACTGCTAGCAATACCTATGTGCTTGTTGTTTGAGGTCGGACTGTTTTTCGCCCGTTTTTATGTACGTAAAGATGAAACGGAAGAAGAGCAGCAGGACGTATAAAACTAGCTGTCATCTGAAACAAAAAAAGCTTGCCGAGTGGCAAGCTTTTTTTGTTTTCTGACAGTAACGATACATCTCATACTATCGCAAGGAACTACTTAACCTTGATGATATGCCCACATTGGGAGCATAGGTAGATTTCTTTAATGCCTAGCAACTTTTGCCAAAATGTACGGTGCTGTCTTTGTAAGTAACTACTGTGGTTGCACATACAAGACGCCTTCTAATATTTGAGACGCAATACTAAACCAGTCGCATTTACTTTTAAAGGTTAAAGTGTGACTTACATCTCACTATTATGAGAAATTTAACGGATTCTAATTGTTGATTTTCACAATAAAAACAGTTTCTTAACATTTTTGCTGGTAACTGTTGTAACTTCATTGATAGAGCAACTACGTAGATCGGCGATTCTTTGTGCAACCAATGAAACATAAGCGGGCTCATTTCGTTTGCCACGATGTGGAACTGGGGCCAAGTAAGGACAATCTGTTTCTAAAATCACGTAGTTCATGTCTAGATGTGGAATTACCTTGTCCATTCCACCATTTTTAAATGTGGATACGCCACCAAGCCCTAAGTGAAACCCGAGATCATTGATCGCTTTCGCCTCCTCAACGCTCCCACCAAAGCAGTGAAAGACGCCGGAAAGTGAGCCGTCTTGCTCTTTACGCAGCAAGGTAAGTGTTTCCTCAATCGAATCGCGAGTGTGGATGACGACTGGGAGCTTCTTCTCTTTTGCCCAGTTTAGCTGAGTAATAAATGCCATCTCTTGCTCAGCTTTATAGGTTTTGTCCCAATACAAATCGATACCGATCTCACCCACAGCAATAAAATTGTGTTTATCAAACCACGAGTGAATGACGTCCAAGGTTTGCTTAACGTTGCCATCAACATAGCAAGGGTGAAGCCCCATCATTGAGCGACACACCTTTGGGTAAGCGGCTTCGGTTTTCAGCATCGGTTCGATGGACTCTAAGTCGATGTTGGGCAGTAGAATTTTCTCAACCCCTTGCTCAAGTGCGCGGCGTACAACGTCATCGCGATCGTGGTCAAATTCACTGGCGTAGATATGGGCATGGGTATCGATCATGGTGATTCTCTTTGCTATTTCGAGAGGTCAGTATACGGCAGTGTGAGCTTTTGGTCATTTTCTGCATTTTTCTCGACTCGCTCTGGCGTCTCAAGTTTGGAGTGATATGATGCGAATCAAGCACTTTCACCATACAAGGAGAACAGAGTGTCAGTTTCTATTCAAGGTCAGTTCCCTGGCCGTCGTATGCGCCGTATGCGTAAGCATGACTTTAGCCGTCGCCTTATGGCGGAAAACCAATTATCGGTGAGTGATCTGATTTACCCTATGTTTATTTTGATGGGCAAAGATCGACGTGAAACTGTGGAGTCAATGCCGGGTGTCGAGCGTTTGTCTATCGACCTAATGTTGGAAGAAGCACAATACCTTGCGCAGCTGGGTGTGCCTGCAATTGCTCTGTTTCCTGTGGTAAACCAAGATGCGAAGAGCCTTTGTGCGGCGGAAGCATACAACCCTGAGGGCTTGGTTCAACGTGCAGTTCGTTCGCTGAAAGAGCATGTGCCTGAAATTGGAGTGATTACAGATATCGCGCTGGATCCATTTACCACACACGGCCAAGACGGCATCATTGATGAAGATGGCTACGTTCTAAATGATGAAACGACTAAGGTTCTGGTTAAACAAGCGCTGTCTCACGCTGAAGCTGGGGCCGATGTGGTAGCGCCTTCAGATATGATGGACGGTCGTATTGGTGCAATCCGTGAAGCACTCGAGAACGCAGGCCATATCAATACCCAAATCATGGCTTACTCTGCGAAGTATGCCTCTTGTTACTACGGTCCGTTCCGTGATGCGGTCGGCAGTGCTAGTAACCTAAAAGGTGGTAACAAGAAGAACTATCAAATGGATCCTGCGAACAGCGACGAAGCGATCCACGAAGTGGCGATGGATATCAATGAAGGCGCGGATATGGTCATGGTCAAACCGGGCATGCCATACCTAGATGTGGTTCGCCGCGTCAAATCAGAGTTGCAAGTGCCGACGTTTGCTTATCAAGTATCCGGTGAGTACGCGATGCATAAAGCCGCGTTTGCTAATGGCTGGTTAAAAGAGCGCGATACCGTGATGGAATCTCTGCTTTGCTTTAAGCGAGCGGGTGCAGACGGGATCTTAACCTACTTTGCCAAAGACGTTGCAGAGTGGCTAGCTGAAGAAAATGCACAAGCTGCAACGTTTTTGAAAAACGAGCAAGAATAAACACCGATCATTGATTTCAAAGGCTGGCAATTGTCAGCCTTTTTTAGTTTTGGAGGGGCATCGTGACCATTATATATCGTGAGGGCACGTTGGAAGAGTGCGTACAAGTGGTGGAACAGATCACCGAGTTTGTACACAAAGAAACCGTTGAAAGTTTATCTGCGCGACTTCGTGATAAGCCGCGGTTTTTAGTCCAAGTGGCCGAAGAGGGTGAGCAGTTACTCGGATTTAAGATTGGCTATCAATTGGACAGCCAAACATTCTACAGTTGGTTTGGTGGCGTCTCATCACTTGCTCGAAATAAGGGAGTCGCACAGCGGCTACTTGAAATACAGGAAGACTGGGTGGCAGAGCAGGGCTATCAATACCTTAAGGTAAAGTCTCGTAATCAGTTTCCTTCAATGCTGAGACTGTTGATCAAAAATGGTTACCTGATAGAGAACTATGAAGCAAGAGAGCCACTGCTAGAGAGTCGCATTCACTTTGTAAAAGTACTCAGAACCAGTCATAAAAATTAAATGAGATTTTTTCTCATTTAGGTGTTGACGACTTAAATGAGAATGGTTATTATTTATCTCGTCTTAGGGAATGAGAGAAGTTCACAAGGACGTTGAGTTACCAGATTCAAATTGGAGACGGTGATGACACTGAACTTAATCGAACTTGCACGAGTTCTTTTTGACACGACATTGCTCACATTGCTTCCAGTGTAATTTATAGCTTTATGGCAAAGCACTTTATTCACCTAATTTCGCTTTGACCCCTTTTTGCTAGGCGACATCATACGATGTCGCTTTTTTTATGCCTGTCATTCAGAATGAACAAAAGGACACCAGCAGCCTTTTCCACAGTCAAGGATCGTAACTCGATCGATCTCTAGATGATCGATCGAATAATACATCTTTAAATTACAAACACTTAGTCTTGAATTTCATGGGGTGAAAGCGTTTTTTATATCTTGTGGATAAATAATATAAACAGAGTTATCCACAAGCAAGTCATCCCATTGGCAAAAGAATCGACAAATGTGTGAATGGGCTCGAGAGAGTTAAAATGGATTCACCGCGACAGTCATGGCATCCTAGGCAGATCTTTCTGCATTTTCTTTGGATACGTAAAGACTATGGCTAATATTCCTGATAACCCATTGATTCTGATCGATGGTTCTTCCTACTTATATCGTGCGTTTCATGCTTACCCAGAAACCATGAGCAACGGAGATATTCCGACAAACGCCGTCTATGGTGTAGTGAATATGCTGCGTAGCATGATGCGTCAATTCTCTTCAGATCGAATGGCAGTGGTCTTTGATGCGAAAGGCAAAACCTTCCGCGATGATATGTATCCAGAGTACAAAGCCAATCGACCACCAATGCCAGATGATCTTCGCTGTCAAATTGAGCCGCTGCACAATGTGATTCGCGCAATGGGCTTGCCACTTATCTGTGTGCCAGGTGTAGAAGCCGACGACGTGATCGGCACGTTAGCGTATCAGGCGTCGCAAGCGGGTATGCCTGTTTTGATCAGTACGGGTGATAAGGACATGGCACAGCTCGTGGATGACAACGTTACCTTGATCAACACCATGACCAACGTTGTGATGGATCGTGACGGAGTGGTAGAAAAATTTGGCATTCCACCAGAATTGATCATCGATTACCTCGCGTTGATGGGAGATAAGGTCGATAACATTCCTGGCGTTCCGGGGGTGGGTGATAAAACCGCGAAAGCGCTCCTTCAAGGTATTGGTAGTCTAGAAAAACTGTATGAGAACCTTGATGATATCGCGCCACTTGGTTTCCGTGGTTCAAAGACGATGGCGAAAAAACTGGTTGATAACAAAGACAACGCCATGCTGTCTTATGAGTTGGCAACCATCAAACTGGATGTGGAACTCGAAGAAACGCCAGAATCTTTGCTAAAAAATGAGCCGAATAAAGATGAGCTGATTAAGCTTTACGGCCAGCTTGTGTTTAAGTCATGGCTAAACGAGCTGCTTGATGGTGGTTCGAGCGTTGTAGAAGCCGATGAAAAGTCTGGTGCAGCCGTTTCTTCAGCGAAGAGTACTAGTACGGTTGAGATGGATACTTCCGCTGTCACCATTGATCGCAGCCAATACGAAACCATCCTAGATGAAGCCACATTTAACACTTGGCTTGAGAAGTTAAAAGCCGCCGATGTCTTTGCATTTGATACCGAGACAGACAGCCTAGACTACATGGTTGCTAATCTGGTTGGTCTGTCGTTTGCAACAGAAGAAGGTGTTGCCGCTTATGTACCGGTCGCTCATGACTACCTAGATGCGCCACAGCAACTTGATCGTGATTGGGTATTGGCACAGCTGAAACCTATCTTGGAAGATGATACCCAAGCGAAAGTTGGTCAAAACTTAAAGTATGACGCAAGCGTGTTGGCTCGTTACAACATTGAAATGAAGGGCATCAAGCATGACACCATGTTAGCTTCATACGTGTATAACAGCGTAGGTGGTAAGCATGACATGGACAGCTTAGCCCTGCGCTTCCTTCAGCACAGCTGCATCTCGTTTGAACAAATCGCGGGTAAAGGCAAGAAACAGCTCACGTTCAACCAAATAGAGCTTGATCAAGCCTCACCGTATGCGGCGGAAGATGCGGACGTAACATTACGCTTGCACAACCGCCTCATGGCAAATATCGAAAAAGATGAGCAGTTGAAAGCGATTTATGAAGAGATAGAAGTGCCGCTTGTCCCAGTGCTATCACGCATTGAGCGTACTGGCGTCTTGATCGACGATATGAAGCTCGCGGCTCAGTCGCAAGAGATTGCACAACGCCTAGATGAACTCGAGCAGAAAGCGTATGAAATTGCCGAGCAAGAATTCAACATGAATTCACCTAAGCAACTGCAAGCACTTCTGTTCGAAAAAATGGGTCTGCCGGTTATCAAGAAGACGCCATCAGGCACGCCTTCAACCAATGAAGAAGTACTGCAAGAGTTGGCGTTGGACTACCCATTACCAAAACTGATCCTTGAATATCGTGGTTTAGCCAAACTGAAATCGACTTACACCGATAAGTTGCCGAAGATGATTAACCCAGAGACGGGTCGAGTGCACACCTCTTATCATCAAGCAGTGACAGCGACAGGGCGTTTATCTTCGACCGATCCAAACTTGCAGAATATCCCTATTCGAAATGATGAAGGCCGTCGTATCCGCCAAGCATTTATTGCGCCGCATGGTTACAAGATCATGGCTGTCGACTATTCACAGATTGAATTGCGTATTATGGCGCACCTGTCGGGTGATAAAGCGTTGTTGGATGCTTTCCAACAAGGCAAAGATATCCACGCTGCGACGGCGGCAGAAATTATGGGAACAACCATCGACCAAGTCAGCTCAGAGCAGCGTCGCCGAGCGAAAGCAGTCAACTTTGGTCTTATCTACGGTATGAGTGCGTTTGGTCTCGCAAAACAGTTAGGGATTCCCCGCGGTGAAGCTCAGGACTACATGAACACCTACTTTGAACGCTACCCTGGTGTCATGCAGTACATGGAAGACACTCGCAGTGCCGCTGCTGAGCAAGGTTACGTAGAAACGATATTTGGTCGCCGTTTACACCTTCCTGAAATCAAGTCTCGCAATGGGATGCGCCGAAAAGCAGCAGAACGTGCCGCGATCAACGCACCGATGCAAGGCACTGCTGCTGATATCATCAAAAAAGCGATGCTGCTTGTCGATGAGTGGATTCAGGCGGAAGGTGATGGTCGCGTTAAACTACTGATGCAAGTGCACGATGAATTGGTATTTGAAGTTCAGGAGTCAGCTTTGACCGAAATTGAAAGTAAAGTACAACAATTGATGGAGTCTGCAGCGGCACTCGATGTACCGTTAGTGGCTGAAGCTGGTCATGGTGACAACTGGGATCAGGCACACTAGACACAAAACAGGCTAAATTGAGCAAATAACATGAGCCAGCGCACAAACGCTGGCTTTTTTTTATCAATAAATAAGTAGGGGTAAGTTTGGCCTAAATGTTATTTAACAAAATTTTAATGAAAAAAACTTACAAAAATTGTTTTCATTTCTGACCAAATGTTGTACATTAATCGGCGTAGGGTACAGAGGTAAGATGTTCTATCTTTCAGACCTTTTGTTTCACGTTATTGGATTAGGCTGATTCAGCCGCCCCAGTCAGCTTTTGACTGGGGCGTTTTTTATTGTGGCAAAGAAAAAGTCAGCTCATGCGAGTAAAACGTCACAACCCGCACTAAAAACACCCGTATTCATTCAGTTTATGTCGTCCACACGCCACTCAGCTTAGACCCCTCTGTCTGTAATTTTCACAACGTTTGTAAATAAATACCAATCACACTTTGGTTATTTTTGTTAGGAAACTAACGGGCGGTTTGATGTGCCAGATTTCGCTGTAGGCTATCTAAGTTATTATAAAACAATAACTTGTTTTCTTGTGGGGGAAGGGGTTGCTTCGAAATCCTCACTAAAACCAGAATTGCATTGTCGACAGGTATCGATGATTATCAGCACACAATAATTATTACCTATCTATATTCTCTCCCGTTGCCCCGCCTAAAGGCGGGGTTTTTTATGCCCATAACAAAAAGCCCCGCCAAGGTGGCAGGGCTTCAAGCTTTATTTTGTCAGGCTAGTCGTCTTGATTATCCTGATTCTCTTCGTTGATGATGCCATCTGTGATTGCATCCGCCAGTGCTGGCGCAAACCACTCATCAAGTTTGTTTCGTAGTGTGTCAACACCAATCCCTTTGAGTGAAGAAAACGCTGCAACGCTTACATCACCACCAAACCCAACGGCATCTTTCTTAATCTTCAACACTTGTGCTTTGCGTGCGCCGCTCTTGAGCTTGTCTGCTTTGGTCAGCAGAACTTGTACAGGAATGCCGCTGTCTACCGCCCAGAAGATAAGCTGTTGGTCGAGGTCTTTCATCGGGTGACGGATATCCATCAACACCACGAGACCTTTCAAGCTTTGGCGTTTTTGCAGATATTCACCCAGTGACTTTTGCCATTTTTTCTTCATTTCTAATGGCACTTGAGCAAAGCCGTAACCCGGTAAGTCGACGATGTGGCAACCGTCGGTCACCTTAAAAAGGTTAATTAATTGTGTACGGCCAGGTGTTTTACTGGTTTTTGCTAGGCTACGCTGATTGGTCAATCGGTTTAGGGAGCTGGATTTGCCCGCATTGGAGCGACCTGCAAACGCAACTTCGATACCTTCATCTGCTGGCAAGGCGCGGATATCCGGCGCACTCGTGATGAAATGCGTGTTTTGATAATGAATTTTTACGCTCACTGTTAACTCCATCTCGACTTTGTGTAGTCGATTGATTACTTTTTTGTGAAATTGTGTAAAATAACCGTGCTCGGCATAAGGTCGCCTATTGTATCACGACTGGCAACAGCAAGTGGTACTGGAAGCTTGATAATTATAATGGAATGTCATGAAGAAATTAGCGCTAATCTTGAGTCTTTTAGCCAGCTGCTCTGTATGGGCCCAAGGCAGTATTGAAGCTGGTAAAGCAAAATCCCAAACCTGTGTTGCCTGCCATGGTGCTGATGGCAACAGTCAACTCGCTATGTACCCTAAACTTGCAGGTCAGCATGCTAAATATATTGAAAAGCAGCTGAAAGAATTCAAGTTGGGTATGACTAGCAATGGAAAGCAAGGTCGTATGGATCCTGTGATGAGTGGTATGGCAATGCCGCTATCAGAGCAAGATATGAAAGACCTAGCGGCTTACTATGCGTCGCTTCCGATCTCACACAACACAACACCAGAAAATGTTGTCGATGCGGGTAAAGCACTTTACACCGCGGGTGATGCTGAGCGTGGTCTAACAGCGTGTATTGCTTGTCATGGTCCTCGTGGTAACGGCACAGAGCTTTCTGGCTTCCCTAAGATTTCTGGCCAGCATGCTGACTACATTAAAGCTCAGTTAGAGAAGTTCCGTGATGGCTCTCGCAACAACGATATGAACGCCATGATGCGTGATATTGCGAAGAAGCTGACGGACGAAGATATCGATACTCTTTCTAAATACGTTGGCGGCCTGCACTAAGCCCTATCATTTGTTCGAGCGCAAAGTTGTATTGAAAAAGCCCAGAGATTGTCTCTGGGCTTTTTCGTTTGATAGAGCTCACTTCTTAGTTTGCGCCTAGTCACTGCTTGTTTCTCAGTGCTGTGTGAGATATTTGCCATACTTGCGTCCATTAATATCCACCTATTAAAAATAAGTAATTGAAAATTATGGGGTAATGAAAGGAGTTAAAAATTATCTCGATTTATTTCTCCCAGCTAATTGCGCAGAGAGAGGAAAGCGGTAGAGTGTACTCATCGGCAGGGAGCTGAGTAAGGATTTCAGACCAGGAGGTCTCCAAGGATGCAAGCTAGGATTGCTTGGGTGATCAGCAGGATGCAGGGTAGGTAGGAAGCCTACTGGATAGGGATGGTCAATTTGTCTAATGGTTTAAGACAGTGAAACGGATCAGGTTAAGGACTAACTCAGGTAGCAGGAAGTAAAAGGAAAGCCAAAACTCACCAGGATGGTGGCAAACAACATTTTTGGCAGGGAAAGCACCAAAAACAAACGGAATATTGGTGTACTGAAATCAGTACCACACAGTTTGGCCGCAAGGCATTTAGAAAGCGTTAGTTAACCCTATCGCTTTTTTTATCTCTTAATTTCAATGAATCGATGATTATTTGCACAATAGTGCTCCACTCTAACGCCAGTTTCTGGTATGTTTCGCATCCCGTTTGAGGATGAGTCAGCGTAGACGCTATGCATAATTGCCCCCTTTGCCAAAGCCCAGAGACTAAGCGCTATTTTCAAGATAAGCGCCGAGAATATCTTCAGTGCTTGCAATGTGAACTGGTGTTCGTTAATCCAGACCAGCGTTTGGATGAAGAACAAGAAAAAGCGCACTATGATATGCATGAAAACAACCCACAAGATGAAGGCTACCGACGCTTTTTATCTCGGGTTGCAGACCCCATATTAGAGCGTATTGAACCTAACTCTCACGGGATCGATTTTGGCTGTGGCCCTGGCCCAACATTATCTTTAATGTTGGAAGAGCAAGGACACACCATGAGTCTTTACGATATTTACTATCACCCAGATAAATCGGTGCTAGCAGAGTCGTATGATTTTATGACTGCTACTGAAGTGATCGAGCACCTCTATACGCCGAACTTGGTGTGGCAGCAATGGTTAAATTTGGTTAAGCCTGGTGGCTGGATTGGTCTTATGACCAAAATGGTCATTGATGTTGAAGCATTTGCCTCTTGGCATTACAAAAACGATCTGACCCATGTGGTGTTTTTCAGTCGTAAAACGTTTCAATATTTGGCAGAGCGGGATCAGCTCGAGCTTGAATTTATTGGTAATGATGTAATTTTACTGAGGAAAGCCCAGTAATGAGCCGTAGTAAAAAAGTAAGATCTGGCGGTAATGGCGACGTTGTTGTCGTTCGTAATCGCACTCAATCAGATGTTGAAGGACGTCTGCGTAAAAAAGATAAAAAGCGCAAAGGCCTAAAAACAGGTGGCCGTAACTCTGAAGCTAAAGCAAGTAAGCAACAGACAGCAGGGCAGAAGCGTGATCCGCGTTTAGGCAGCAAAAAGAAAATTCCACTTGTGGTTGAGCCGCAGAAGAAAAAAAGCAAAGCGGATCGTCGTTTAAGCGCAGAGCAAGAGCTTGCAATGCTAGAAAACGATGCGCAGCTTAATGTGTTGCTAGACCGTATTGAAGAAGGTGAAAGCCTAGGTTCAGGTCTACAGAAGTACGTAGATGAGAAACTGGCGCGCATTGAAGTTCTGATGAAACAGCTTGGTATCTACGATGAAGATGAGTCAGAGCAAGAAGAGCACACCGAGCAAACGTTGAGTCGTGAACTAGGGTCTGATGACGACCTACTTTCACAATTTGAAGATTTGGATTTAGACCAATTTAAAGGATAAGTAAGCGATGAATGTAACCTTATTAGCCATTGCAGGTGGAGCGATTATCCTCGGCTTAGCCTCATATGCAGGTTACCTTCTGCTCCAGCTTAAGAAGCAAAAGGAGTTGCAACTGCAGCACCAAAAGCTAGCCATTGAAAAGCGAAACGCGAACATCTTTGAAAGTGTTCACGTGCTTTGTTTGGCGGGTATTCAAGGCCAATGTGATTTGTCGGAAATCAGTATTCGCCTGTACAACATCATGGATTACGTTCAAGGTGACGATAGAGTCGATTTTGACGCCGAGTATCCAGCGACATCCGAACTGTTCCATATCGTAAAAGATATGGCTCGTGGTGAAGAACGCCAGAACTTGGTTAAGAAAGAGCGCATGAAACAAAACCTTGAACGCCATAAAGCCGAAACGCGTCTACAAGATGCGATCATTGAAGAGCTCAAGCGACTGCAGAAAAAGGTTCAACCTCTCAACAACCAGATCAACATCCAAATGATCTAGGTCGGTGCAACTATCACTCGATCGCTTACACTTAGTGGGTAGTGATCGAGTTATCAATTCTGAGTATTGCTACTCAAAAAGCAGCCAGCCTTTCCGCCAGTTTCACTGAGGTGTGGCAAAATAGCCTGCTAATTATAAGTTAAGCATTACAGCCCAAACGGAAAAACCAACATGTCGCAGCCTGTCGTCGCAAGCCAACAAATTGTCTGGGATCAAGCCATACTGGATAAGTACAACTACTCTGGTCCTCGCTATACCTCTTACCCAACAGCACTCGAGTTTCATGAAGCCTTTACGGTTTCGGATTACGACATGGCTTGTACACAGTACCCAGAGCGTCCTCTTTCGCTGTACATTCACATTCCGTTTTGTCACAAGCTTTGCTACTACTGCGGCTGTAATAAAGTGATTACGCGCCATGCCCACAAAGCGGATGAGTATCTTGACGTGTTGGAGCTTGAGATCCGCACTCGAGCGGCTTTGCTTCAAGAGCGTAAAGTTACTCAACTGCACTTTGGTGGTGGCACGCCAACTTTCTTGACCAAAGCGCAAATTAGTCGTCTGATGGCCATTCTTCGTGGAGAGTTCTGCTTCGAAGGCGATGCTGAAATCAGCATTGAGGTAGACCCACGTGAAATCGAGTTGGACATGCTTGATCACCTGCGCGGCGAAGGGTTTAACCGCTTGAGCATTGGTGTGCAGGACTTCAATAAAGAAGTACAAAAACTGGTCAACCGTGAACAAGATGAAGCGTTCATTTTTGCTATGGTTGCCCGCGCAAAAGAGCTGGGCTTTCGTTCAACCAATCTCGATTTAATCTACGGATTGCCAAAGCAAACCAAAGACTCCTTTGCCGAGACGCTAAAACAAGTGCTAGAGATGCAGCCGGGTCGATTGTCCGTGTTTAACTACGCTCACATGCCCCAACTGTTTGCGGCGCAGCGTAAGATTAAAGATGAAGACCTGCCGGTCGCCGAAGAGAAGATGGCGATTCTACAAGATACTATCGCAACCCTTACCGATGCTGGCTACCAGTTTATCGGTATGGATCACTTTGCTCAGCCGGATGATGAGCTGGCGGTGGCTCAGCGTGAAGGGGTGCTTCATCGCAATTTCCAAGGTTACACGACTCAAGGTGAAGCCGATCTTGTCGGGTTCGGTGTCTCTGCGATTTCAATGATTGGTGATGCTTACGCCCAGAACCAAAAAGAGCTGAAAAAGTACTACGCGCAAGTGAGTGACCAGCGCCATGCATTATGGAAAGGGGTCGCACTGGATAGTGATGACTTACTGCGTCGTGAGGTGATTAAACAGCTCATTTGTAACTTTAAACTCGACAAAACGGCGATAGAGTCGGAGTTTGACGTGATATTTAACGACTACTTTAAAGAAGACTTAGAGCTGCTTCAGACATTTATCAACGATGAGTTGGTTGAAGTCGATGGTAAAGAAATTCGCGTGACATTGCGTGGCCGTTTGCTGATTCGTAACATCTGTATGTGTTTCGATAAGTATTTAAGAGCGAAGGCTAGGCAGCAGCAGTTCTCTCGCGTCATCTAAGTTTTCGTCTTATTTGAAGCCACAGCGTCGTTGCCTTCATAACCTTCCCGGAGCGCCGGCCGCCCCAATCACATAGCGGACTATGCTCAGGGGAATAAGGTTGTTTGACGCCTAGCGGCGACTCCAACTATTTAGAAAACTGCTTTAATTGCAAGAGCCACCGTGCTTTCTATATCTGAAAAAACGGTGGCTTTGTTGTATCTGATGCAAGGTTAGGGGGCGATATACGTATTCTGCGCCATATCCCACAGCGCCTTGACGAGGGGGTTGTCCAACTGCGAGCGCTTACAACATACGCCTAACCTAAATGGCTTGATGGAGACGACTTTTAGTCGCTGAATCTTCTCTTTGACGGGGCTGTTGTTAATCACCACATCGGGAGCAATGCCCACGCCACAGCCCAATGCCACCATACTCGCGATTGCTTCATGTCCTGAGACTTGAGCGTAAATGTTGGGTTTGATCTTCATTGCTTTAAACCAAGTGTTGGCGCGCTCTCTGGCCGTGCCTGACTCAGGAACAATGAAAGGGATCACTGACCAATCTGGGCTCTCTTTTTGCAGTTCTTGGGCGAAATTGCTCACACCAACTGGGGCGATAACCGAGAGTGGAATTTCACTGATGGTTTCGAACTCGATTCGTGCTGGGAGCTGTTCAGGTTTTGCTGAGATTGCGATATCCGCTTCGTCTGCCAGAACTTTCTCTATAGCTTGAGCAGGGTCGCCAGTCGACAGTTTAAATTCAATGAAAGGGTGCTGGAGTCTAAACTCAGACAGCAGCTCTGGAAGGTGGCTATAACTGGCGGTCACCGAGCAAAACAAGCGGATCTCACCTTTTAATTCCTCTTCATGACCATTCAACTGAGCATTGTAATTCTGCCATTCGCTAACAATGTTGAGTGCCACGGGCAGCAGCTTCTTGGCGGCCGGAGTAAGCTCAACACTGCGGTTGTCGCGCACAAACAAGATTTGATTAGTGTCGCTTTCGAGCTTTTGTATTTGTCTACTGAGCGCTGATGGGCTGATATGCATCGCTGAAGCGGTTTTCGCAAAACTCTTACTATCACACAGATGAATGAACAGCTGCAGACATTTAATGTTCATAAATTGGTTACACCTTGTTGCATTTATTGCAATTACTAATTGTGAATATATCACTTTAAGCAACAAAGTTCCTGAATTAGTATGAATGCATTCGGTAAGAAAACGACCGACCTCAATGGAAAAATTCTTTAAGGAGCGCCCAGATGGCTAACTATTTCAATACTTTAAACCTACGCGAGCAACTAGACCAATTAGGTCGTTGTCGTTTTATGGACCGCAGCGAGTTCGCAACTGAAGCGGATTACCTAAAAGGTAAGAAAGTCGTTATTGTTGGTTGTGGTGCTCAAGGCCTAAACCAAGGTCTAAACATGCGTGACTCTGGCCTAAACGTAGCCTACGCACTACGTCAGGCAGCGATTGACGAGCAGCGTCAATCTTACAAAAACGCTAAAGAGAACGGTTTTGAAGTTGGCAGCTACGAGAACCTTATTCCTGAAGCAGACCTAGTGATCAACCTAACGCCAGACAAGCAGCACACTAACGTTGTAGAAACGGTAATGCCGCTAATGAAAGAAGGCGCTGCACTGGGTTACTCACACGGCTTCAACGTGGTTGAAGAAGGCATGCAAATCCGTAAAGACCTAACGGTTGTCATGGTTGCACCTAAGTGTCCTGGTACAGAAGTACGTGAAGAGTACAAGCGTGGCTTCGGCGTTCCAACACTCATCGCTGTTCACCCAGAGAACGATCCAAAAGGTGAAGGTTGGGATATCGCCAAAGCATGGGCGGCAGGTACAGGTGGTCACCGCGCGGGCTGTCTAGAATCTTCATTCGTTGCAGAAGTTAAATCTGACCTAATGGGTGAGCAAACTATTCTATGTGGCATGCTACAAGCTGGTTCTATCGTTTCTTACGAGAAGATGGTTGCTGACGGCATCGACCCAAGCTACGCAGGTAAACTGCTACAGTACGGTTGGGAAACCATCACAGAAGCACTGAAATTCGGTGGCATCACGCACATGATGGACCGTCTATCTAACCCTGCGAAAATCAAAGCATTTGAGCTTTCTGAAGAGCTAAAAGAGCTAATGCGTCCGCTTTACAACAAGCACATGGATGACATCATCACGGGTGAATTCTCTCGCACTATGATGGCTGACTGGGCGAACGATGACGCAAACCTACTAGGCTGGCGTGCAGAGACTGGCGAAACAGCATTCGAAAACTATCCAGCAGGCGACGTAGAAATCTCTGAGCAAGAGTACTTCGACAACGGTATTTTGATGGTTGCAATGGTTCGCGCTGGTGTTGAACTAGCATTCGAAGCAATGACTGCATCAGGCATCATCGATGAATCAGCGTACTACGAATCACTACACGAGCTACCACTAATCGCAAACACAGTAGCACGTAAGCGTCTATACGAAATGAACGTCGTAATCTCAGACACAGCAGAATACGGTAACTACCTATTTGCTAACGTAGCAACGCCGCTACTACGTGAGAAGTTTATGCCTTCAGTCGGTACAGACGTAATCGGTAAAGGTCTAGGCGAAACATCTAACCAAGTTGATAACGCAACGCTAATCGCCGTAAACGATACTATCCGTAACCACCCAGTTGAGTACATCGGTGAAGAGCTACGTGGTTACATGACGGATATGAAGAACATCGCGGTAGGTGGCTAATTACTTGCCTTAAGGTTCCATTTCGGTGTCGAAGGTGCTCATTTACTATCGTAAACTCCGCGCCTTCTCCTAGAAATGAAACCTTAATTCTTCGCAATTCGTTCAAGGGACTTAAGCTCTTAGCTTCGAATATACAATCTGCGTAATTGCACCAAAGCAAAGCAGTAAGAACTCCAGGCAGACTGGGGTGATAAATACAAAATAAAACACAACATCTAATTAAAAGGCTTGGTCTCCGTTGACCAAGCCTTTTTGCTTTTCTGTTTTGGTCGATGTGTTGGGAATAAAAAAAGCTCACCATGAAGGGTGAGCTTTGAACATCAATACATGAAGCAGTTACTTGCCAGCCAGTTTTTCTTCTAGGTCAGCCAGTTTCTTTTCCATTTCAGTCAACTTTTGACGAGTGCGTAGCAAGACTTGAGTTTGCACATCGAACTCTTCGCGGCTGACAACATCGAGTTTGTTTAGTTGGCCTTGGATGACTTGGCGAACTTTTTGGTCGACGTCCGCACCAAGCTCTTTAACTGGCGCTGGCATCGACTCATGAATCTGTTTAGCAATCTGCTCTAGTTTCTTTGGGTCAAACATGTGACTAAAACTCCTATATCTTTGTCTACATTCTATTTAAACGTTACAAGAAAGTCGCTAGTTCAATGGTAAAAAAGAGACCAGTAATAAAAAAGGTCACCGAAGTGACCTTTTAGGAGTATTTCAACCACCACTTAGTGGTTGTCTGCCAATTCACGCTGCGCAGCTTTCGCTTCATCGATGCGTGCTAGCTTCTCTAGATCTTTGTCTTCAACAAACACCGGTAGAGGTTTGTGTTTCTCGGCTAGGTAGCTGTAGATTACTGGCAGTACGAATAGCGTAAATAGCGTACCAATCGCAAGACCAGCAACGATAACAATACCGATACTGAAGCGCTGAGCCGCACCTGCACCACTTGCATACATCAATGGAATCAGACCAGCGATCATCGCCGCCGTGGTCATTAGGATAGGACGTAGACGTACTTTCGCCGCTTCCATTACCGCTTCCATTCTGCCTAGTTTGTTGTGCAGCTGCTCTTCTTTCGCGACTTCACAGATCAAGATACCGTGCTTGGTAATCAGACCAACTAGGGTGATCAGACCAACCTGCGAGTAGATGTTCATCGTCATTGTGCCGAAGAACGCTCCCCATGCCATGGCTATCAAGGCTCCGCATACCGCAAGCGGTACCGATACCATGATAACGATCGGGTCTTTCAAAGATTCAAATTGAATCGCCAGAACCAAGAAGATGATCGCCAGTGCCAAACCAAATGTGGCATACAGCGCGCTACCTTCTGTTACATACTGACGGGCTTCACCCATGTAGTCGTGGTTGTAGCCGCTAGGCAGCTTGTCTACGGCAATCCCTTCAAACCAGTCGATAGCGTCACCCATTGCTGTGCCTGGTGATGGTACCGCACCAACCGTTGCTGAGTTGAGCTGGTTGAAGTGAGGCAATGAGCGTGGCTCAGCGACAACATCGATAGTGATCAGGCTGCCTAATGGTACGGCTTTCCCGTTGGCACTGCGTACATAGTAGTTGTTCATCGATTCAGGGTTGAGACGCCATTTGCGCTCGACCTGAGGGATAACTTCGTATGAGCGGCCATTAAGGTCGATACGGTTTACGTAGCCATCCGCCATCATGGTACTTAGGGTGATACCAATGTCTTGCATGGTGACACCGTACGCCCCCGCTTTGTCTTTATCGATATTGATTTTCATCGTTGCCGAATCGTAGTTTAAATCAAGCGTCGAATAGACAAACATTGGGCTCGATTGCACTTCTGTTAACACATCCGTTGCGATTGAGAATAGGCTCTCAAATGCATTTGGCGTAGTGATAACAAACTGAATCGGTAGGCCTGAACCTGCGCCTGGTAGCTCTGGCATCTGGAAGGCGGTGACTGCCATACCAGGTACATTACCAACTAACGCTCCCACGCGGTTTGCGACTTCAGATTGGCTCGCTTCACGTTCACTCCACGGCACCATAGAGGCAATACCAAACGCTTGATTTGAGCTAGGCACACCAGTAAACACCTGTGCAAACGCCACCTCTGGCTGATCAGACAGAATTTGGTTTACGTCATTCATGGTGTTTTGCATAAAGTCTAGGTTGGCATTTGATGGGGCCGTACCCATCAGCATCACCACGCCTTTATCTTCCGATGGTGCCAGTTCACTTGGAATGAACTTAAACAGCACTGGCAAGCTTGCAAATACGATAACAGCAAACGCGAGCATAACCGGACGATGCATCATGACCGCTTTAAGCATGCCTTCATAGCGATTGGTCATGCCATCAAGAACATGATGCACTTTTTGTTCAAATTTACTTGGCTGCTCATTGGCCTTCAGCATTTTTGAACACATCATTGGTGATAACGTCAGTGCCACGATACCAGAAACAAATACTGAACCTGCTAGCGTCAAGGCGAATTCTTTAAATAGCGAGCCTGTAATACCACCCATTAGTGCAATCGGTGCATAAACGGCACCCAGCGTTAAGGTCATCGCGATAACTGGTACCGCAATTTCACGCGTACCAATGATCGCTGCACGGAATGGGGATTCACCCAATTTGATGTGACGGTCTACGTTCTCAAGAACAACGATCGCATCGTCTACTACCAGACCGATAGCGAGAACCATCGCCAGTAGTGTCATCAAGTTCCATGAGAAGCCCATCGCTTGCATTACCATCGCAACACCAATCAACGAGAGTGGGATAGTGACGATAGGGATGATTACCGCGCGGAACGATCCGAGGAACAGGGTAATTACCACGAGTACGATAAGTGCGGCTTCAACAATCGTTTTGACAACTTCGTTGATAGACTCGTTGATCGCGATCGTTGAGTCGTACATCACGTTCATCTTGATGGTACTTGGTAGGTTGCGCTCAAGTTGAGGCAATAACTCAAGTACATCGGCTGCGATGTTGATAGGGTTCGCACTTGGCGCGGCGTTAATTGCCGCTACAACAGCTTCTTGGCCATTTGCACTGGCGCGGTACACATCGTGACTCTTCTCAAGCGATACTTTGGCAATATCGCTCAGGCGAGTAACGTCACCGTCATCGGTACTTACGACGAGGTTTGATAGCTCATCAACGTTTGATACTTGTGTGTCTGCACTGCCGTTGTAAAGGACGAACTCACCAATTGCCTGACCTGTCGCTGACTGGTAGTTATTGGCATTGAGAACACCCATGACGTCTGTCGCGGTAAGACCCAAAGCCGCCATTTTGGCTGGATCTAACCAGATGCGCAGGGCGTATTTCATGCCGCCGTAAAGGTCAACTTTAGAAACACCGTTTACCGTGAACAGTTGAGGGTTAATTACACGCTCTAGGTAGTCAGTGATTTGGCTTGAAGAGAGCTCATCACTGGTGAAACCAATGTAAAGTACCGCCGTTGTCGAGCCAGTAGACATGGTCACTGTTGGGTCTTCAGCTTCCTTAGGAAGTTGCGAACGAACAGAGTTTGTCTTTGCCAGAATGTCTGACAAGGCTGCGTTCGGATCGGTATTTAACTTCATGTTGACGGTAATGGTCGATTTGCCCAGTACCGACTGTGAAGTCATGTAATCTATGTTGTCAGCCTGTGCGACCGCTTGCTCCAAAGGTTGAGTAATAAAACCTTGGATAAGATCTGCACTGGCACCGTAGTAACTGGTTGAGACCGTCACAACGGTATTCGTCATTTCAGGGTATTCACGAACCTGCATCTTGAAGACTGCTTGTAAGCCAAGCAGTGCAATCAAAAAGCTGATCGATACCGCTAAAACTGGACGTTTAATAAAAACATCAGTAAAGCGCATGAAGCCTCCAATTACAGCATTGGTGTTTCAGCTGGTGGAGTAGTTGCATCGCTTTCTACTACACGAACTTTTGCGTGGTTGCTTAGACGAACTTGGCCTGAAGTAACAACAACGTCACCTGGCTTAACGCCCTCTAGAATGTGTGCGATATCTTGAGTTCGTTCGCCCACTTTCACTACTTGTTGTGTTACCCGTTTTTCGCCATCTTTTTCAGAGACAATGTAGACATTGTCACCGTACAGCGTGAACGTGATAGCCGTTTGTGGCAGCGTGACCTGATTTTCCAATTTAGGTAGGATGATGTTGGCACGAGCGAACATACCGCTGCGAAGTTTACCGTCGCTGTTTGGAATATCTGCTTGAACTTGGATCAGACCGCTTTGGATATCAACGGCAGGCTCAATCGCTGAAATTGATCCTTTAAAGGCAATTTCTGGGTAAGCGTCGACGAAGATATCCACCTCTTGCTCTAGGCTGATGCGAGAGATATCGGTTTGAGGAACAGTGAAACGTAGGCGCATCACGCTGGTGTCTTCTAGGCGAACGATGTCGGTACCCGATTGAAGGTACTGACCGAGATACACATTACGGATACCAACCACGCCTGCAAACGGCGCTTTAATTTCACGGCGATCGATCGCCGCTTTTAGGCTCTCAATATCTGCTTGAAGTGAGAAGTAATTAGCTTCCGCTTCATCATACGCTTCTTTAGAGATAGAGCCTTTCTTGTACAGGCCTTGATAGCGCTTGTATTTCGCTTCTGCAGCAGGCAGTTTCGCTTGAGCGCTCTTCAAGTTTGCTTTTTCAACTTCGGAGTCCAGCAGCACCAAAGGTTGGCCTTCTTCCACCTGAGTACCGGAGTCAAACGAAATCTTGTCGATGACGCCGCTTGTTTCGTTGGCAACCGTAACCCCTTGGTTAGGTTCGATGAAACCGATCGCTTCAATGACAGGAACCCAATCAACAGGCTGAACGTCTGTTACTGTAACAGGGAACTCAGGCTCAGGGCGATTTGCCATGTAGTCAGCAACCATCTGCTGCTTATAGAGGTTGACACCTATCACACTGCCAAACAGCAGTATTGCGATAATCAACATGAAGAAAGTCCACTTTTTCATTCTTACTAGAACTCCAAATTAGTGATTAATGATTGCATCCCAACTGGCTTCGATCGCGGCATCTAACGCGTCGTCGTTCAGTTGGTAAAATCCCAAAGCATGTTTTCGAGCCAGTGCAACACTGGCTTCAAAACTCAGCCCTGACAAAATTTCGTTATCGAGTGGTTTAAAGACCCCTTGCTCTTTACCTTCAACAAACATCCGCTCGACTTGAGAAAACATCTCGCGTTCGAGTTTTCTTGTTGTGTGCTTATGTGCACAGGGTAAAGACTCATATTGAGCGCGATTGCTGATGGTATCAATATTTGAAGCGGCTAAATTCCAAATATTGATCCACATTTTGCGGTAGCGCTCTTTTAAAGGCATGTCATCACTGACTCCAGCTTGTACAGCGTCAGCAATGCGTTTTGAAACCATTAAACGTACTTCATCAAGGAGGTGCTCCTTATCTGAGAAATAACGGTAGATTGTACCCGCGGCCACGCCTGCCTCATTGGCGAGCTTTTGCATTGAGAGTCCTTGAAAACCAGACACTGCAATCAGCTTTTCCGCCGCGTGAAGGATTTGTTCGCGTTTATCTACCTGGGTGTTATTAGACATGATCTACACCACAATGAATGAACGTTCATTCATTATAGCCTCAAAACTATACGGTTGTGCAATAAAGTATTTTAATTAATCAGATTAATTTATTTTAATTAAGAAAATAGGGTGTCTAAGTTTGGTTTACGATTAACCATAGCAATCGTTCAATGGCACCATTATTATATGCGCCACATTTTTCACCTTTGAGACACTTATGAAGCTGAATCCAAGACAAGACGAAGCCGTCAAATATGTATCAGGACCATGCCTTGTGCTGGCTGGCGCTGGTTCAGGTAAAACACGTGTGATTACCAATAAGATCGCCTACTTGGTTCAGCAGTGCGGTTACAAGGCGAGAAATATTGCGGCGGTTACCTTTACCAACAAAGCGGCTCGCGAGATGAAAGAGCGAGTAGGGCAAACGCTGGGTAAGAACGAGTCCAAAGGCTTAATGGTATCGACATTTCATACCTTGGGTCTCAACATCATCAAGCGAGAGTACAAATCGCTCGGGCTAAAATCGGGTTTTTCGCTGTTCGATGATCAAGACCAGCTTGCGTTGCTTAAAGAGCTGACCGAACAACAATTGGATGGCGACAAAGATCTCCTGCGCCAACTGTTAAGCTGCATCTCCAACTGGAAAAATGACATGCTTACGCCTGACCAAGCAAAAGCGCAGGCTAAAGGTGAGCAACAGCAACTGTTTGCTTTCTGCTTCGAGATGTACCAAAAGCAGATGAAAGCGTACAACGCGCTCGATTTTGATGACTTAATTTCACTGCCTGTGTTGCTGCTGAAAACCAATGAAGAAGTACGTCAGCGTTGGCAAAATCGAATTCGCTATTTGCTGGTGGATGAGTATCAAGATACCAACACCAGCCAATATGATTTGGTGAAATTGATTGTCGGCGAGCGTGGCCGCCTGACCGTGGTAGGCGATGACGATCAATCTATCTATTCATGGCGAGGTGCGAAGCCGCAAAACTTAGTGCTGTTAGGGCAAGATTACCCTAACTTACGCCTCATCAAGTTGGAACAAAACTATCGCTCAACCAGTCGTATTCTGCGCGCGGCGAATATTTTGATCGCCAATAACCCGCACGTGTATGAAAAATCACTGTTCTCAGAAATCCCCGACGGCGAAAAACTCAAAGTTCTGTTGGCGAAAAACGAAGAGCATGAAGCGGAGCGGGTAACGGGGGAACTGATTGCCCATAAGTTCCTCAATCGAACCGACTACAAAGATTACGCGATTTTGTATCGTGGCAACCATCAGTCACGTTTGATTGAAAAATCACTGATGCAAAACCGAGTGCCGTACAAGCTCTCTGGTGGAACATCCTTTTTTTCTCGAGCAGAAATCAAAGACATCATGGCGTACTTGCGTGTGCTCGTGAACCCAGATGATGACAACGCTTTCCTACGCATTGTGAACACACCACGCCGTGAGATTGGCCCAGTGACATTAGAAAAGCTCGGTAGCTACGCCAATATGCGCGGTAAGAGCTTATTCGAAGCGAGTTTCGAGATGGGGCTTGAGCAAACTTTGTCGGGGCGCGGGTTAGAGAACTTGCGCCGCTTCACGGCTTGGTTAGTGAAGATTGCTGATCAAGCAGAGCGCGGTGACACAGTCGAAGCGGTGCGTTCTTTGGTTCGAGATATCAATTACGAAGATTGGTTGTATGAAACCTCTGCGAGCCCGAAAGCGGCAGAGATGCGCATGAAGAACGTTTCTGACCTGTATTCTTGGATCGTTGCAGACCTTGAAGGGGATAACTATGACCAAGAAGAGAAAACCATTAAGGAAGTGGTTCAGCGCTTAACCTTACGTGACATGATGGAGCGTGGTGAAGAAGATGAAGACAGCGATGCGGTGCAGTTAATGACACTGCATGCGTCGAAAGGTTTGGAGTTTCCTTACGTCTACTTAATTGGCTCAGAAGAGGGCATCTTGCCGCACCAAACCAGCATAGATGAAGACAATGTTGAAGAAGAACGTCGTCTAATGTACGTGGGTATTACGCGTGCGCAGCGTGAGCTAACTTTCACCATGTGTAAAGAACGCCGCCAGTTTGGGGAGTTGATTAAGCCAAGCCAAAGTCGCTTCCTTGATGAATTACCATTTGATGATGTCGAATGGGAAGTGAATAAGAAACCACAAACTCAAGAAGAGCGAATGGCAAAAGGGCAAGCACACATTGCGAACCTAAAAGCGATGTTTAATAAAAGCTAGCGATAAATAAGACAAACAAAAAGGGCTTGGTATAAATACCAAGCCCTTCTTCTATATTAGGTTTGAGTCTTACAGACCTTTAATCATATGATCAATTGCAGCGATGATTTCGTCATCTGAACAATCCATACATGAACCCTTCGCCGGCATCGCGTTGAAACCGTTGATAGCATGGTTGTTGAGTACATCGCGGCCCTGTGCAATACGCGGTGCCCAATCACCTGCGTCGCCTGTCTTAGGTGCTCCGCTAACGCCTGACGCATGACACGCAATACAGAAAGTGCCGTAGACCGTTGCGCCATCACGTGGGCCAGTGGGTTCTGCTTTTACAGGTTCTGCACCCGCAAGGTAAACATCACCGACAGGTGCAATGCGCTCAGCAATTGCGTCGTATTCTTCTTGGCTTACGTTAGCTGCGAAAGAGGCGCTAGAAAAAGTAACTGCAGCGACCAAAGCGGTTAAGATTTTTCGAGACATATCCATTAAACTCACTTTACATTCCTGAAGGTAAGTTCGTGCTTACCCATTATTAGAGTGTGATTATGACCAACAGTGTTTAACTTTTCGTAGAAAGAAAAGCATTGGCTGTTAAATCAATGTAAATAATGGGTGATTATATCCTGTTAACTTGTTGCAATAAACAGCAAGTTACCCCCTTGTAATCAGTTATCTAATGGGAAATAGGGGTTTATCACACTTTAATTGTTGAAAAAGGCGCCAAACGATAAAAAAAGTTGAAAAAGTACTAGACGCCCTAGTGTGATATACGTATTATTCCACTCCGCCGATGGGGCATGCGCCCGTAGCTCAGTTGGATAGAGCGTTGGCCTCCGGAGCCAAAGGTCGAAGGTTCGAATCCTTTCGGGCGTGCCAATCGCCTAAAGGTTTATCGGTGAAATATCAGTGGTGGCTATAGCTCAGTTGGTAGAGCCCTGGATTGTGATTCCAGTTGTCGCGGGTTCAAGTCCCGTTAGCCACCCCATTTACCTTTTCTTATAAAGGTAGATTCGGTAGCTTAGCTCCCTTTCTCAATACGTTGAGATAAAACATTGTCGGTGAATAGCGCAGCTTGGTAGCGCATCTGGTTTGGGACCAGAGGGTCGGGGGTTCGAATCCCTCTTCACCGACCACTATTTCGTTTAACGCTGATTTAGCGGTAAACTCAAAAAGTTAGCGGTGGCTATAGCTCAGTTGGTAGAGCCCTGGATTGTGATTCCAGTTGTCGCGGGTTCAAGTCCCGTTAGCCACCCCATTATTTAGGTAACTTCGGTTTCCTGTTCCGATAAATTGGAACAAAACACAAATCGGTGAATAGCGCAGCTTGGTAGCGCATCTGGTTTGGGACCAGAGGGTCGGGGGTTCGAATCCCTCTTCACCGACCACTATTGAAGCCCTAGTCGAAAGACTAGGGCTTTTTGCTATTTGCAATTTAGTCGATTCGAACTCAAAGCGGGGTTCGTCTGATGTTCAAGGAATGTCTCTTCATCGACCACTATTGACGCTCTAGGCTGGCTGGCCGCGACGAAAGATTAGGGCTTCTTGTGTCCGTTCAAGTCTAACGAAACCTCCTTATCTGACCATGCTAAAAGCATCGGTTTTCCCCTCGCACCACTTTCTAATACTTAAGCATTAACGATGATCTGGTCGTGCGTTGATGTACATTATTGGAGGTAGTGGTTGTCACCAAATAAGTTCGCTATGTCTTTGTTTAAATTTGGAACAAATCGTTATATTTGGTCTTATTGACTGACTTTGTCTTTATTTATAGTTTTATGTTTTATTTTTGTTAATTGCAGTGCGGTACGGTTCTTTGAATTAGTATTCATTTTTTAACTTGGATTGAGATGAGAAAAGAACTTATAAAATAACGCCGAGTAAGCATTTTAGAGGGCTAGAGGCGTTTTTTCATCAGGTCCGATCAACGAATCGTTTTGTTGTTGTGCATATTTATTTTGCTATGCTGCTTGTTTTTTGTTCGATTTCAACTTTTTATACTACCTTTGTTGCTTTTCTGTGAATTTTTTGCCAAATTGATGACCTTATAAATTGTCAGGATGTCATACCGATATTCCCTGACTCGAATGGATTCACTTTTCAGACAGGGCAGAAAGCTGCCGAAGCAGTAGAGGTCTGGTTAATGTCACTTTTAGAAGTAAAAAATCTTCGCATCGAGTACCCATCACGTCATGGTGTGCATGCGGCTGTTAAGTCACTGTCGTTCAATATTGAGCGCGGTGAAATTGTGGGTGTTGTTGGGGAATCTGGCGCGGGTAAGTCTACCGTGGGTAATGCCGTGATTGACCTTCTCAGCCCTCCAGGCCGCATCGCAAGTGGTGATGTCTATCTCGACGGCGAGCTCATCTCAGGTCTTTCACCAGAACAAATGCGCTCTGTTCGTGGTTCAAAAATAGGCTTTATTTTCCAAGACCCGATGACTTCGCTAAACCCTCTATTCACTGTCGAACAACAACTGAAAGAAACCATCCATGCCAATATGAAGGTGTCGGATGAAGAGGCTTACAAGCGCGCGCTTTCTTTAATGCAGCAAGTAGGTATTCCACAACCTGAAAACCGTTTAAAACAATACCCTCACCAATTTTCTGGCGGCATGCGTCAGCGTGTGGTTATTGCGATTGCACTGGCTGGCGAGCCTGATCTTATCATCGCTGATGAACCGACCACGGCACTTGATGTTTCCATCCAAGATCAGATTTTGAGTTTGATTCGCGATCTATGTATCAAGAACAATGTGGGTTGTATGTTGGTAACCCACGATATGGGGGTAGTGTCGAATGTGACGGATCGCGTGGCGGTTATGTACCGTGGTGATTTAGTCGAATTTGGCCCAACAGCGAAGGTGCTTGGCAACCCGGATCATTCTTATACTCGCAGTCTTATTTCAGCAGTGCCGCGTTCAGATATGAAGCTGGATCGCTTCCCACTGGTTAGCTACATCGAAGAAGCACACGAGATGGAGCCGCTCGATGTTAAAAATCACTGGTTAGGGCAGAGCCAAGATCACCGTGAATACACAGGCTCTTTGTTGACTGTCGAGAATGTAAATCTACGCTTTGTCACCAAAGACTCGTTGTTTGAGAGCCGCCGTGAATACGTACAGGCATCGAACAATGTTAGTTTTGAAGTCTTTGAGGGTGAAACGTTTGGTCTTGTTGGAGAGTCGGGTTCTGGTAAGTCGACCATTGCACGAGTGATTGCCGGTCTATACGAACCAAACTCGGGCAAAGTGACGTTTGAAGGGATCGATCTGACGTCGTTAAAATCTGAGAAAGAGCGTCGACCACTTCGTCGCCAGATGCAGATGGTATTCCAAAACCCGTATACCTCGATGAACCCGCGAATGAAAATCTTCGATATCATCGCTGAGCCTATTCGTTTCCATAAGCTGACTAACAGTGAGGCGGAAACCAGACAGATCGTTAATGATCTCCTTGATCACGTCGGCTTGGGTCAGATGGCGGGAGTGAAATATCCGCACGAATTCTCTGGCGGTCAAAGACAGCGTATCTCTATTGCTCGCGCTTTGGCGACCCGCCCTCGTTTGCTGATTTGTGATGAGCCAACGTCAGCTTTGGACGTTTCAGTACAAGCGCAAATCCTCAACCTGTTGAAAGACTTACAAGATGAGTTGAACCTCACCATGCTGTTCATTAGTCACGACTTGCCTGTCATTCGTCAGATGTGTGACCGTGTTGGCGTGATGCAAATGGGGAAACTACTGGAAGTAGCACCTACTGAGCAATTGTTCAACTCGCCTCAGCATGAGTACAGCAAGCAACTGATTTCTTTAATGCCAGAATTTACTGGCTTAAGAGAAGAAGTAAAAACGGCTTAAGCCGTGACCCTTCCGCCTTTCAATAGAGGCGGACAAAACAGAAGCACACACAACAACTAGGGATAGAAATCCCGCATAAGGAGTTATGCAATGAAAACCATGAAAAGCAAACTGGTAGTGGCTTTAATGGCAGCTGGCCTTAGCTTTGGTGCAGCCGCTGCAGATATTACCGTCGCTTATGATGCAGACCCAGTATCACTGGATCCACATGAGCAGCTATCTGGTGGCACACTGCAAATGTCTCACATGGTATTTGATCCACTTATTCGCTTTAACCAGAAAATGGAATTTGAACCTCGTTTGGCTGAGTCTTGGGAGCGTATTGACGGCGAAACCATGCACTTCAACATTCGCCAAGGCGTGAAGTTCCATTCCGGTAACATGCTGACGGCTGACGACGTTGTTTGGACATTCGATCGTTTGAAAAACTCACCAGACTTCAAAGGTATTTTTGGCCCAATCAAGTCAATTACCAAAGCGGGTGACTACAAAGTAGAGATCAAAACAGATGGCGTTTATCCACTGGTAGAAAACGTCATGACTTACCTATTCCCAATGGATAGCAAGTTCTACTCAGGGAAAACGGATGATGGCAAAGACAAAGCAGAGTTAGTGAAGCACGGTAACTCGTTCGCATCAACCAATGTTTCTGGTACAGGTCCATTTGTGATCACTCAGCGTGAACAGGGCGTTAAAGTGACGTTCGAGCGTTTTGATGATTACTGGGACAATGCGTCTGGCGGTAACGTTGATAAGCTGACTCTAGTACCAATCAAAGAAGACGCGACTCGTGTTGCAGCGCTACTTTCTGGTGACGTAGACATGATCGCACCGGTTGCACCAAACGACTACAAACGTATCGAGAAAGCGGACAGTGTAGATCTGTACACCATGCCTGGTACGCGTGTTATTACGTTCCAAATGAACCAAAACAGCAACCCAGCACTGAAAGATGTACGTGTTCGTCAGGCGATTGTGTATGCCATCAACAACGAAGGTATCACTAAGAAAGTCATGAAGGGCGCGGCAACGGCTGCGGGTCAACAAAGCCCAGTTGGTTTCGTTGGTCACAACCCAGACCTAAAACCTCGCTACGATCTGAAGAAAGCGAAGCAGCTAATGAAAGAAGCGGGTTACGAGAAAGGTTTCACGCTAACGATGATGGCGCCAAACAACCGTTACGTGAACGATGACAAAATCGCTCAAGCATCGGCGGCTATGCTATCTAAGATCGGTATCAAGGTTGACTTGAAGACCATGCCTAAAGCGCAATACTGGCCTGAGTTCGACAAGTGTGCGGCGGATATGCTGATGATCGGTTGGCACCCAGATACAGAAGATTCAGGTAACTTCACTGAGTTCCTAGCGATGACGCGTAATGCTGAAACGGGTAAAGGCCAATACAACTGTGGTCACTACTCAAACGCAGAAGTCGACAAGTTGATCGAAGAGACCAACAAGATGACTGACCTAGAGAAACGCAGCGCAGCACTGAAGAAAGTTGAAGAGATTCTTTACAATGAAGCGGCGTTTGTCCCTCTACATTGGCAAGATCCATCATGGGCAGCGAAAGGTAACGTTGAGATTGGTCCAATCATCAACGGTATGAACTTCCCATACTTCGGTGACCTAGTTGTTAAGTAAACCCTAGTGAACCAGACCAAGTACTCGTAGAGTGCTTGGTCATTTTTTGGTGCCTAGCTCTGTTTCAGTCGGGTTAGGTGCCATTTTTAAGACTGAAAGTTGCGACCGCTTTCGCGGCGAGTTTGGTAATACCAACTGGTGAAAGAGAAAGTCGCAGACTGAAATCTATGGAAAGTTAAAGGGGCAAGGAATGTTTTCGTTTCTGGTCAAGCGCCTGTTTCAGGCACTGATAGTGATGTTTGTGATCAGTTTAGTGGCGTTTGCCATTCAGGATAACCTCGGAGACCCGCTGCGTGAGCTCGTTGGTCAATCGGTTTCAGAGTCAGAGCGTCAAGCTCTGCGTGACGAACTCGGTCTGAATGATCCCTTCATTACAAAATACACTCGCTTTGTCGGCAATGCCCTACAAGGTGACTTAGGCACATCGTACTTCTTCAAGCGCCCAGCGGTTGAAGTGATTCTTGATAAATTGGTTGCGACACTCGAGTTAGTCTTTGGCGCGACACTGATCATCATAGTCTGTTCGATTCCACTTGGCGTCTACTCGGCCATCCACCCAAAAAGTATCTTCACCAAAATTGTTATGGCGGGCAGCAGTATCGGTATCTCTATCCCGGTGTTCTTAACCGCGATCATGCTGATGTATGTCTTTTCGATTGAGCTTGGCTGGCTGCCGTCTTATGGACGTGGCGAGACCGCGAATGTGCTCGGTTGGGAGTCCGGCTACTTTACATTAGATGGATTAGCACACCTTGTTCTGCCATGTATTGCACTGGCGTCTATCATGTTGCCACTGTTTATTCGCTTGGTGCGTTCAGAAATGCTGGAAGTGCTCAGCTCTGAGTACATCAAGTTTGGTAAGGCGAAAGGGCTGGCACTGAACAAGATCTATTACCAACACGCTTTGAAAAATACCATGCTGCCAGTGTTGACGGTGGGTGGCGTGCAAATCGGTACCATGGTGGCTTACACCATTTTGACTGAAACCGTTTTCCAGTGGCCTGGAACTGGCTTCCTTTTCCTAGAAGCAATCAACCGTGTTGATACTCCGCTTATCACGGCATACGTCATTTTTGTTGGTCTAATTTTCGTGGTGACCAACACCATTGTTGACTTGCTATACGGCATCATCAACCCGACGGTTAATCTAACTGGTAAAGGAGCGTAATCATGACTCAATTAGCTGCAGCTCCTTCTCGCTGGGAGCGATTCAAGCAATCGGATTTCTTGTACTACTTTAAGCGCGATAAAGTCGCTATGGCGAGCTTTACCGTGTTTATGATGTTCTTGGTGATGGCCTTGGCTGCGCCAGTTATTTCTCCAACCGACCCCTATGATTTGTCGTCGATTGACATCATGGACTCGGAGCTTCCTCCTTCTTGGATGGAAGATGGCGATGAACGCTTCCTACTGGGTACTGACGAGCAAGGACGCGACATTTTTTCGACGATTTTGTATGGCTCTCGCCTGTCGTTGACGATCGGTTTTCTTGCCGTTGGTCTTCAACTGATTCTGGGTATCGTTATCGGCTTATCAGCGGGTTACTTTGGTGGTCGTATTGATAGCTTCTTGATGCGTTTTGCCGATGTTCAGTTATCGTTTTCGACCATGATGGTGGCGATTATTGTATCAGCCATCTTTAAAGCCAGTTTTGGTAGTGACTTTTACAGCCAATACGCGGTGGTGATGCTGGTGGTGATTATCGGTGTTGCTGAGTGGCCGCAATACGCCCGTACCATACGCGCTTCGGTGTTGGCAGAGAAGAAGAAAGAGTATGTCGAAGCAGCGCGCGTCATGGGCTTTAAAGCGCCGCGTATTATGTTCCGTCATATCCTACCAAATTGTCTGTCACCGATCTTGGTTATCTCAACGGTACAGGTTGCAAATGCGATCATGTCAGAAGCGGCACTCTCTTTCCTAGGTTTGGGTCTGCCGGTAGATCAGCCTTCGTTGGGTGCATTAATCAGTATTGGTTTTAACTACATCTTCTCTGGTGCTTGGTGGATCACGGCGTTTCCTGGCATTGTGTTGGTGACGCTAGTGTTGGTGATTAACCTTCTGGGTGACTGGCTACGTGATGTATTTAACCCGAAAATCTACAAAGGTTGATCTAACCCTTAGATTTTCATATAAAAACCTCACTAAACTAAGAGTCGTAACGTGTTACGGCTCTTTTTTTGCATTATTTTTGGTCTCAGCGATGAGTCGTCAATAATGTCACACTATCCAAAGGCTTGGATCAGAATTAGAAGGTTGGAATATAGAGTATGGATATGAGGATGGCAGTAAAGCCAAAACGACCTTTTGTGAAACTGTTGAGCTTTGCACTGTTAACGGTGCCGGTGTTTTCTTCGTCTGTGTATGCGCAAGAATTTCTCTGTGATGCCATTCAGGTATCAGCGACCGAGTTGCCTCAGTTGGATCAAGCTTGCCCAATCGGCAAAGGGCTTTGGGGAAAGCAGAAACCTAAAGGTCAATCGTCCCAGTTCTGGATCCAATGTGGCGTTTACAGTAAGCCTCTCTCGCTTGATAAAGCCAAAAACCTCTACAAACACATCTCAAAAGACGTTTGGCTGAAACCAGAAGGTAAGACTTATCGTTGCCTACTTGGCCCTTATAAGCAGTTTTCAGTGGCTAGATCGGAGCTTAAGCAAGTCCAAAAAGAGCCAGGATACAAAGAAGCGTTTATCCGTGAAATTGTCAGGGGCGCACCTGCGAAACCTCTCAAATCTGAGTCTAAATCTAATCCCAAAAAAGCCCCGAGTAAGCCGGCACCAGTCGCCACGCCTAAAGCAAAACCAGAAGTTGCTCGCGCCGCAACCGTGTTACCTGCCGTGGTGGCTCCGAGTGTCGATATGGCAAAGTCCTCACCAAAGAAAAAACTAGAGACTGAGGTTTCGGTTCGCTTAGCGACAACGATTAATGGGGTTGAGTATCAAGTTCCTTACCTCATGTTCAGCGATGACCAGTTCTACATGGAACACGATTTGCCTTGGAACCGTATGAGTTACGAAAGAGCGTATAAAACCTGTTACCGACAGGGGATGCGTTTAGCGAGTGCGGATGAGTGGCAAGCATTGCTTGATTCTGGCGTGATGGCGAAAGACAAATGGCCAATGCACTTACCTTATTGGGGCACTCAGAAAACAGGTTTATTCTACAGCGGCAAGGTCAACCAACTGAAAGGCAGCTCACTGCTTAATGTGATGTGCGTGAAGTAACCTCTAACCTTATCCTAGCTCCGTTTGGTGACGGAGCTGGTCCCTTCTTTTCTTCTGCTTAAAAAACACACGAAATTACCACTCAACTTGTGCCAATTGGTTTCGAACAACGTAAGAAACTACAGCTCAAGTAAAGAGAGGTAGTTGTGATGAGTCTTAAAGACCGTTTAGAGCGGTGGGAGCCGCATTTTGAAGCTGGGGGAAAGTTTCAGCGTTTCTATCCTTTGTATGAGGCCGCCGCGACCATTTTTTATACGCCAGGTGCGGTGAATAAAGGTCAAACCCATGTCCGAGATAGTATCGATCTAAAACGCATTATGATCATGGTGTGGTTGGCGACCTTTCCTGTGATGTTTTGGGGGATGTACAACACTGGTCATCAGGCTGTTAGTGCCTTGCTTGCCACCTATTCACAATCGGAGCTTGTTGCTTTAATCGAGCAAAGTTGGCGGTTGAGCTGGGTATTTGGCTCTCCACAAGCCATGGTCGACAGCCATTGGGCGATGCAAATGTGGCTAGGTGCCAGCTATTTTTTACCCGTCTATATGACGGTGTTTATTGTTGGTGCTTTTTGGGAAGTGCTGTTTGCTGTTGTTCGCAAACATGAAATTAATGAAGGTTTTTTTGTTAGCTCGGTCCTGTTTTCATTAACCTTGCCGCCGACCATTCCGCTCTGGCAGGCCGCGTTGGGGATCACCTTTGGTATTGTGGTGGCGAAAGAAATATTTGGCGGAACGGGGCGAAATTTCCTTAACCCTGCGCTGGCTGGTCGTGCTTTTCTCTATTTTGCATACCCAGCAAACATGTCTGGTGGTGCGGTGTGGGTTGCCGCGGATGGGTACACGGGCGCTACGCCGCTCAGCCAGTGGTATGAGGCAGGTGGAGACGGCTTAATCAATAACATCAGTGGCGATGCGATATCTTGGACCGACGCGTTTATTGGCAGCATGCCGGGCTCGATGGGTGAAGTCTCAACCTTGCTGATTGCCTTGAGTGGCTTAGCGTTGATCGCAATGCGTATTGCGTCATGGCGGATTGTCGCTGGTGTGTTTTTGGGTGCGCTACTCACATCGACGCTTTTGAATCTTATTGGCTCAGACACGAATCCAATGTTCTCAATGCCGTTCTATTGGCACCTAGTGTTAGGTGGCTTAGCATTTGGCGCCTTTTTCATGGCCACCGACCCTGTCTCGGCTGCGTTTACAAATAAAGGTAAGTGGGCGTATGGCTTGTTGATTGGCGTAATGACGATTGGTATTCGTGTGCTTAACCCTGCCTACCCAGAGGGGATCATGCTCGCTATTCTGTTCGCCAACTTGTTTGCTCCGCTGTTTGACCACTTAGTCAAAGAAGGCAACATAAAGCGGCGACGCAATCGGGCGATCAAACGCCAAGCATAAAGAAAGGCCACCCTGACTGGGGTGGCCTTAAACATTTAGTGCCAGCATAAATCAATCTCGAGTGGGGGAGAGTTACCATCATCTTCACCGCACATTTCATCGTAGGCGTTGTTGTGAATTAGAGTGGCAGATGAAAATGAGTCGTCCCGAAAGTGGTGCTTGACTTGTTCCAAGCTGAGAAACTTGAGAGGGTGCTGTTTCTCGTCTCTGATTAGGTGTTTTTGCTGGTTCTCAACTCGGTAAGCTAAGTAAATACCGCCTTCAAATGACTCGATAAGCAAATTCATAACAAACTCCTTTGTGTGAATGCTAGTCTTTGTTACGAAGGCTGGTGGCAGAAGTTCAAATGTATGTGAAAGCGAAAAAGCCCCGCAGTCGCGGGGCTTATAGTTAGTATTGATAGGCGCTTGATTTAGTCGTAAGCACTATCACCGACATACTGAATGTTCATATTGAAGGAAGGTACTTGATCAGTAAGGCCCATTAGGTGGATACGATGAGTGCTTGGGTTGCTAAACTCATTGCTGTAGTCAAAGTCTAAGCTTACGTATTCCTTACCGTCTTCAGTCTGTGTCCAGCAATTGAAGCCTTCATTAAAGCTTGCGTGTTGGTCACCAAAGAAGCCGCCATCAAACGAGTTTTGCATATCTGAACAAGTGATATCACCATTTGGGTTATCAATGAATAGATCGGCATCAGCAATCCCGTCATTACCACCATCTTCTTCGTTACGCATTTGTGGGGTGATGTACAGCTCGACGTAATCTCCATTAATGAAGAGTGTGGTTAATTGAGCAATATTTTCCCATGAACCTGTCGAGAGAGCACTTAGTCGACCTTCTGCATCCGCTTTGTTCGTCAGCGCTTCAAATGCGGAGTAGTAGTCATCATCACCTGTATCTAGTTCGACACTGTTTACAATGTAGCGCGTGTTGTCACCCAATGCTGAAGTATGCGCAATCTCTAGCGTCATCGGATCATAATGGTCTTCGACGATGGTGATCACGTCCCCTTCAATGGTGTAGGTTGCGCTTGCGTTTTCCGCCACAGGTGCACAGCTCTTGGTGACATCGCCAGTATAAGACTCACTGCCGAAGTACACTTTACCGTTTTCCAAATAGAAGGTTTCACAGTAATTCAGCTGAACCTCATCGTCGCCTTCTGGTGTTTCGATAAAGTACAATGTTTTACCTTCCAACGGATGCAATGGGCTTGGAGGTGGTGTTGCTGCCTGCTGAACATCCGGTAGCTCGAGTTCCACTGTGGTCGACAAGCCAAGCTCGTCTGTTGCAGTCAGTTTGATGGTGTAGTCGGTGTCATCGTCTTCTGCAGAGCGAACAGGTTTACCTTGAACGCCAATCACCCCAGAGCCCATGTTGTCGAAGATAAGGCCGTTAGTTGTCGCGTTTGAAGAGAAGGTTAGAACTGCGTCCTTGTTGTCGAATAGGTTGGTGAAATCCACGGTGTAGCCTTCACCCAGATCTTTACCTTCGACCAGTTCCCAAAGGTCCACGCCGACTTGCAGACCTGCAAGAGCGTCGTCTGAGTAGGTAGGCTCCGTGACATCGCCTTCATCCACTTCTAATGTGAAGTAAGCAGGCGTGTAATTGGTATTGTCTGAGTTACCGATCATGATGATGATTTCAAACTCACCCGCCTTGGTAATCTTGTCACTTGGGCTAACACCAATGTTGAGCTTGTTGTTGTCGTAGTCATATACCGCTTTGATATTGCTACCCGCAAGTGCGGTGTCATCAACTTTAATTAAGCCAAGGTCGATCTCTTCAACGTCTTTATCTTCAAATAGGCCTTTCAGGTCCAATTGAACAAGATAGTTGCTCGCACCTTGCATGCCTAATTCGAGTTCGACATCATCTAGCGCTTCTTGCACGGCGTCGTAGACATCGTCGTTGACAGTGGTTTTATAGCTCGGGTTTTCAATCTCACCTGATGGAATTTCCGTGACGTTGCCGTCAGTATCGACTGGGACAACGGGCTTGAAGCTGTCTTCGTCAAGCAGTTCAGGTTTGCTCTGTGCGATGGCTTCAACGGCTTTGTCTGCTTCTTTAGCAATTGCCGTGGCAGCATCGTGGTAAGTGCTTGGGTTTGCGGCTTTTGTTTCCGTTAGAATTTGCGCAGTTTTGTGCAGCTTTGAGTCAGCTTTTGCCCCTTCCACGTAGTCAGAGTAGAGGTCGATGTCACCCGATGCGTCACCTGTAAGTGCTTGGGCAACCGCAGCTTCCGCCTGTTCGATGGTTTTGCCCTTGCTTACCTCAATAGCGACAAGATCGGTGATAGGAGAGATCACGTTTGAGGAGTTCGGCGCGCGGAACACCAGTTCATGCTCCATTGGTTGGCCTGGTAGGTCCATATCAACCGTGTAAATGCCAGCGTACTTCTCTGAGTCAATCGCGATCAGTTTACCTTGCGCTGTGCCACCCGGTGTCAGGGTTTGAATCGCCAACGTGCCTTCAGGCTTGGTCTCGCCAACATCCAATTGACCTTTGCTGTTTGTCAGGCCCAAGAAGCTATCGGTGCTTGGCTCCCAGCTGCCATTTTGGTTGTTATCGATAAACACCACGGCATTTTTAAAGTAACCATCAAAGCCTGTAAGTACCACGCCTTGACGTGCAACGTTATCATCGCCACTGCCACCCGAACCGCCGCCACAGCCGGTAAGTGCGATTGCCACTGATGTTGCCAGTAAACTGATCTTTTTCATTCTGAATTGTTCCTTGCTTGGTTAAGCTGCTTGTTTGTACTCAGCGAACCAAGTTCTAAGCCAAAAGTTTAGTTCGCTGATAAATTAGTCACTTTTTATAATCTCTACTTAATAAACTCAAGACACGAAAAGCAGAGCAAAAACCGTAATTTAATTTAGGTTTATTTACTCAATTTTTGGCAGAAGGGGAGCTAAGGGGTTGAACGATAAATCATATTGATTTTAAGTTCTTCTAACCGTTCGGCGTACTGCGGATAAGGCCTGAGAATATAGCTGTATATTTCCCCTTCCGCGAACTTGTCGTACGGCGTGTAAGCGCCATCAAAGGCGATAGAGATTCGGCCTGTCACACTATTACTTTGAAACTCAACGCACTCCACATTGTGGTCTGGAATGGTGCGGTCAGACGATGAAATGATGTCGATACCATACTCACCTAGACCACCCACCACATCCATTTGATACCACTTGGCAATTTGAGTGCAGCTTAGGTTGTGCTGTGGCGCGACGAGATTCAGATCCGAGTCGACGGTTTCACTGTTTGGCCCCACCACTTGATGGCCATAGTCATAAAGATAATTACCCACTTCAATAGGCAGATATTGGTCATCCGGAAGTGGCAGTAGGTAGTCAAATTTGGTCAATTGAAACTGCTTTTGCCCCGTTACCGCTGTGAGCCTTTTCTCCATTTCGGCGCGTGATTTTTGCATGGTGTAGCTTTCAAACTGGCGACCATTATCAACGGCCACCAAATAGTTGCTCACCTCTGGCGACACGTTGGATGAGTACTGATGTTTGAGTGTCCATATTTGGTCCGCATCAAGACTGGAAAGTTGGCTAGCCATGATGAGCTTGTCTCCGTCGAGGTAATAACTGCCAATTTTCTGTAGCTGAGACTCTGTCGGGCATGACGTTTTATTGTTTGATGCCGCAAAGTAGACCTCCTGCTGAGTGAACTGAAACGCTTGGCAGTAAACCACTTCGTAGAGGGTAAATTGCCCATTCAACTCATGGGTCGTTTCAAGTCGATAGAGGATATCGCCTTCTAGCGGATGTTGAGCATGGGCCAAACGATCATGCAGTGGCAGGGCAAACCGTGCGCTTATCCAGTTCTCTTCAAACTGAGCACTCTCTCGGGCGGAGATTGTCAGTGATGGATTGGACGTAGAGGCGGGGGTGCCACTGATAGTGAGTATCGGACCTCCGCTCAGACTCATCCCCGCGAGGTTCAAGGAGATGCGAGTGGCAAGCAAATCGTTGTCTGGGTCATCAAACAAGTTACTGATATTGAGCTTCAGCTGGGTAGGTTCCCCCACAGTAAGTGCCCATTGATTGATAAGAGTGAGAAGCCGTTGGTACTCCTCTTCGACGATAAATGGGGGCGAGTTTTCACGGCTTGCCATGTGAACTTGCGTGTCGCGAGTAATCAGAGTGCTAGTGGTTGGCTCGACGGACTCCTCGAGTGGCAATTGCTCGTCTTGACGCTCTGCCTGTGGCGCTTTCGCTGGTTTGTCCGGTGGCGTACTTTCCGATGCCGCGCTAGGGCTAGACTGCTTAGCCACTTCAACGGCGCGTGGTCCTTTCACTTGGTCTTTTACCGTGGCCGAAGGAGTGGGCGTTAGGGTTAACACTTGGCGGCGAGGTTTTATTTCGTCAGTGGCAGTGTGTGTACTCACTTGAAGGGGGAACACACACCAGCCAATGAATGCGCCAAGCGTGACAATCGCGGCGGTAACGCGTTTTTTCATGACAGTGTCATTCTCGCCTGTAGCCAGCTGCGAGAGAACTTAAGGTCCTTTTCTATCAGGCTATTACTGCACTCAAGCAGTTGGCTAATTTCTTGGTTTTTTAGTCCCATCAGATATTTGAGCTTGAGCGCATTGGATTGCCTCGGATAGCGGACGCTGAAACTGTCTAACGCACGGTCAAGGATAAACAGTTGCTCGAATTTATGCTGTTGGCAGTCTTGCTCTTCAGCTTGCTGCTGACGCTTTTGTGCTTGATGCGCCCGCGAGTTATCGATCAATATCTGACGCATAATCTTCGCGGCCATCAGGTAGAACTCGCGTTGAGATTGTACGTCGCTGAGGTCGGCGGTCGACATCTTCAAGTAGGCTTCATGGATCAACGCGGTAGTGCTGTTGACACTATCGGCGAGTACTTGGTTTTCATCGCCATATTTTTCTGCGCTGCGTGCTCGCTCTTGCTGAGCAATTTTCCTCAACTGCAAATACGCAAATTGATAGAGTTTGTTTTCTGCCTGTTTGTCACCCGCTTGCCACAGTTGGATGATTTCAGTCAGTGAATGCTTGGTCGTCACTAAATGGTCTCCTGCACTTTTACAAATTCAGAGATGGAGTAGGTGTCTAGCTGTTCATCACCGTGCGCACTGCGAGTGAGGTTTTGTTGGTAGCGGTACAGAACACCTTTGTCCCACGATTTTCCAGCGGGTAGATATTCCCACGTGGTGTAAAGAGGCTTTGGTTGTTTGGGTTGATACCAGCGGACAATTAAATTGAGCTGTTCGATTGATGCGGTTGGTGACTCCGGCGAGACCCACCACATATCGCCATAGGCATGAGTGACATCGTCTGCGTAGTCGCGCGCCTGTGTTGGGCATTGACCATCAATGAGCTTGCTTTGCTTGATACGACTCTGTTCGATGAGAAGGCAGGTTTCTTGAAGCTCACCTTTGTGGTAGGTGGTTTGTTGCCATACGCCTTGATAGTCGATTTGGGTATATTGGTGTTTCGGGTAGGTAAACCACAGCATCTCACCTTTATTCGGTCGAGTGACCTTATCGGTTTGTCCGAGACCTTGAGATTTCTCCATCAATAGCTGAGTGGTCGGGTCGAAATTGATCGCCAACGAGCGGTATTTCCAATCCCCTTCGTCATTGAAGTCATCAATGGCAAAGCCATTAAGGTCATTGCGAGTACAGCCCCGATTCGCGCAATGGAAGGTGCCAAAGTCATCAGGATAGTGTTCGATGGGGGTGGTGATAGTTTGCTGACGCTCACTTGGCTGAAGCTGACAGCCATTGAAGTGGTCACCAAGGCTCGGGTATTCGATCACCGAGTCGGCGGTGATGCGATAGGTTAAGCTGCCAATCGGCGGGCGATAGTGAGGGTGGTTTTTGAGTCTCACATCATAGGCACATAAGCGGCCATTGCCGTCACGTTGTTTGACGATAACGTTTTGCAGTTCGAGGTTAAGTGGCTCAAACACAATCGCCTCTGACTGAAAATGGTCACGAATGTAGACATTGCTCTCGTTGAGGTGCTCGACAGCGTCGCTGACAGACGCGGACTGTGATTGGGTGAGCCGTTGTAGGTCAGCGTCCACCAACTGGTTTAAATCTAGTGTTCTTAGGTTGTCTTGAAACTCACGATTGCTGAGCTGCGAATCAAGCAGCAGAATCTCTTTACGGTTCTCCGGTGTGCTGTCTAACGAGAGCAGCAGTCGGGTGATATTGATACTGCGACTGGGCTTGGTTGATATGGATGTTGGTGTAATGACTTCTTGAGCGGACACGGTAGAGAGCAAGTAACGGCGGTTGTTGTCACCAAGATAAAAACTGATCACATCACCGGGGCGATACTGGAACGCGCCTTTCTCGGTTTGTCCAGAGAGCTGCGAGCTGGTTTGGTAATGCATGCCTGTCACAGGCGCATCAATAAAGAACCCTGTTTGAATGTTGTCAGATTGGGCAACGCTCATCGCTGACACACTCATTAGCAATACGCTGGTTAAAAGTGTTGAGGTGCGCATTTTATTTGACTTTGTCCTTGTCTGTTGAGGAAGGCGACGCCGCTTTCTCTTCGATTGGCGTCATCATCACGAGAAGCAACTTTTGCTTGATGTGTTTGGGCATGTCGGGATTGGCTAGAATCCGGCGACGCGTGAGGTCCAGAAACGACGGGAGCGGCATTTGTTGCGCGGCTTGGCTTTTGGAATGAAACATCATGCTAGAAACCTCAAAGATCATGTTCTCAGCGATGCGTTTTTCGTGTTCCAGTTGCTGATTTTTGTACGCAAGAGAAGACGAGAAGTAACCGCCTAAACCGATCAGCAATAAGCACAAAGAGCTGATCACTGGGTTGCGTTGAAACAAGCGCAAGCTGCGATAAAACGGCACGTGTCGTTTGAGTGAGATAGGTCTTTTCTCAAGCAGGGCTTCGATGTCTTGCTTGAGCGTTGTCACAGACCCAAAACGCTTGGCGCTATGGTGTTCTGTTGCGCGCTGCTGAATCATGCCTAGGTCAGAAAAACGGGCTTGATGAGGGCATAGCCACATCAGTAGTTTGCCGAGTGCATAGATGTCGCTGCTGGCGGTCACCGGTTTGCCTTGCTGTTGTTCTGGGCTGGCGAACGCTTTGCTAAATGCCGTTAAACACTCAGAGTAACCCAATGAGACATTCGCTTTCTGAGTGAGATTGAAATCAATCAGTTTGATGTGCTGATACTCATCAACCAGAATGTTCTCCGGCTTAATATCGCCGTGAACAATGCCTTGGTGATGGGAGTACTCTAGCGC